>JABWBG010000365.1 GCA_013360575.1 Caldilineales bacterium | reverse complement strand
CAGCGCGGCCAGCAGGGCGCTGGCCCCCGGCGCCGGCGTCACCTCGTGGCCGGCGGCGATGGCCGCCCGCACCAGTGGAAAGCCAGGATCAGAGAGGGTGGGCGTGCCCGCGTCGCTGATCAGGGCCACTTTCTGCCCCTGCGCCAGCATGTCGAGCACCGCGGGGATGCGCGCAGGCTCGTTGTGTTCGTGCAGGCTGCGCAGGGGGGTGTGGATCTGAAAATGTTGCAGCAGGCGCCCGCTGTGGCGGGTGTCTTCGGCCAGGATCAGGTCGGCCTCGGCCAGCAGGCGTAAGGCCCGCAGGGTGATGTCCTCGAGGTTGCCGATCGGTGTGGCGATGAGATAGAGGGGGCTCATGTGTGGAGGTCTGGTTTGTTCGCCCTCTATGGCCCGGCGAAGGTGAAGCGGAGGGGGGCGCGGCCGGTTGTGGCCCTGGGCAGGAGAATGGGCGGATCGGGCCACTGCTGGGCGGCGTCGGTGAGGGCGTTGGCCAGGAAAGCGAAATCGGCGTCAGGATAGAGGCCGAGCCGCGCCCAGATCAGCAGGCGGCGGTAGAGGGCATGGGTGGCGGGGGCCTGCTCCTCTGCCGGCAGGTCGCTGATGAGTTGGCGCAGGGTTGTGGTCAGATCCAGGAACGCGTCGTGCAGGGCCTGGCGGATGGCGGGCTGCTCTGCTGCCCAGCCCTCGACCAGGGGCGCGCCATACAGGCCGGACGCGGCCCGGTATTTGATCAGCAGCCAGTGGATGCGATCCCACAGCAGGGCGGCGCGGTCGCCGGCTGCCAACGCGGGGTCGCGCAGGCGCTGGTCGTAGAAGATGGCGCGGGCGAGGTCTTCGTCGATCAGGGCGCCGGCCAGCATCTGCGCTTCGCCCCGGCCGATCTGGAGGGCGTACCCATCTCTGCCCTCAGCGGCCAGGGCCTGCCCCAGCTGGCAGAGCGCCTGGACGCGGCCCTGTGGGGCTTGATGATCCCCCTGACCGTCCTCGTCCCGTACAGCGCCGGCGAACTGGTCGATATTTTCCACCGCTTCGGCGTGGTCACGCGGGAGGAGCACCAGCAGGAAGGGATTTTGCTGAGCGGGCGGCTGCCCCGCGCCCTGGCAGGCCGCTTCCGCGCGTACAGTTGACATAATTTTATTCGCCGCCGAAGAGCCGGCGATGGGGAAGGGCGCCGCCGGCGGGGAGATGCTCGGATGGCGGGCTGCCCCACCGCCGCCGCTGTCCGGCTGTTCAGGATCGATGGCAGCCCGGCAGCGTGGATGTGCTGGCAGCACCCTCATCGTGTCGCCATAAGCGGCGAGGGTGTGGCGATTTTGTAAAGGATTATGTCAAATTATAGGAAAATTTTTACTACACACTAGGATAATTATGTAAAATATTTATCCTTTACTCGACATAACGACATAAAAATCGGCGTCTCACGCCCCGGCGGTCGTGGTGAAGGCCCCCATACCACACCCACCGCCACTGCTCCGCTCTCACCGCTCCGTGACCGGCGAGAGCGGAGCAGTGGCGCAGGCAGCATCAAACCTCCGCCAACTGACCCACGCACCCATATCAAATAGCAAATAGCATCTCTACCGGCATTTTTTAATCCTGAACCCTTAATCTTTATGTCAACTCCTCCCCGACCCCCTCTGCCATCCTGGCCCTATTTTCTGGCTGGCGGCCTCTGCGCCCTTGCCCTCTTCCTGCTGGGCGCGGCTTCGTTTTGGCTGTATAGCCAGCGCCAGGCCCCGCCCACGCCTGGCCCCGCCGCCGCCACGCCCGACCTCTACGCCGAGGCCTGGCGCCTGGTGGAACAGGACTTCTTCGGCGACCTCCCCTCCCCCACCGCGCGCGCCTATGGCGCCATTCGGGGCAGCCTGCAAACACTGCACGATCCTTACACCTATTTTGTCGAGCCGGCGCCGGCCGTGCGGGAGCAGGAGCAGCTGCAAGGGCATTTTGGCGGCATCGGTGCGTATTTATTGCTACACGAAGATGGCGGCATCTACCTCTCCCCCATGGTCGAGCGGCCCGCGCAGCGCGCGGGCGTGCGCGAAGGCGACCGCCTGCTGGCCGTGGATGGCGCGCCTCTGCCTCAGCCAGCCGACCTCGATCAGGCGACGAACCTGCTGCGCGGGCCGGTGGACAGCGTGGTCGAAATCCGCGTGGCGCGGGGCGTCGAGACACTGGACTTTCGCATCACCCGCGAGCAGATCGAGCTGCCCACCGTCAGCTGGCGCGCCCTGGAGGAGGCGCCACGCATCGGTTACGTGCGCATCGAGCGCTTCAGCGGCCTGAGCGGGGCGGAATTGGCCGCGGCCCTGCGGGCGCTGGCCGCGGCCGGGGCCGAC
>JABWBG010000091.1 GCA_013360575.1 Caldilineales bacterium | reverse complement strand
CCTGGCCGCGGCAGGCGTGCCCACCCGCATCCATGCCCGCCGCCCCGCGCAGGCCGCCCAACTCGTCGCCGCCCTGCGCCCGCACCTGCCCGATCCCACTTTGATCGCCCAGCACCCATCATTCATCACGAATGATCCAGCCTTGATGATTAAAATGGTTGTCAATTGCACGCCCGTGGGCATGGCCCCGCAAACGCAAGCCTCGCCCTGGCCGGCGGAGGCGCGCTTTCATCCCGGCCAGATCCTCTACGATCTGGTGTATACTCCCCCCGACACCCGGCTGATGCAGCAGGCCCGCGGCGGCGGCGCCCACGCCATCGGCGGCCTGGGCATGCTGTTGCATCAAGGCGCCCTGGCCTGGCAGCTCTGGACCAACCACCCCGCGCCCCTG
Organism: Caldilineales bacterium; assembly: GCA_013360575.1. Taxonomy (GTDB): domain Bacteria; phylum Chloroflexota; class Anaerolineae; order J102; family J102; genus JABWBG01. Next base: position 12,586 of record JABWBG010000091.1, on the reverse strand, counting down.
GCTGCCATGCGCGTGGAAATCAATTATTGATGATTAATTACGTTAGATTTTTGGAATTACACGATTTCTTTGATTCAAACTGAATACTGAACACTGAATACTGAACACTGAATACTGAACACTGAAAAATGCTCCGTTTCCTCACTGCCGGCGAATCGCACGGGCCGGAATTGACCCTCATCCTCGAAGGCATGCCCGCGGGCTTGCCCATCGATCCCGCGGGCATTGCGCAGGAGCTGGCCCGCCGCCAGACGGCTTACGGCGCCGGCGGGCGCATGAAGATCGAGCAGGATCGGGCGCGGATCACCGCCGGAGTGATGAATGGCCGCACCACCGGCGGCCCCATCGCCCTCACCATCGCCAACAAAGATTGGCGAAACTGGGCCACGAAAGATATCCCGGCCATGACCACGCCCCGGCCCGGTCACGCCGACCTCACCGGCGCCATCAAATACCGTTATCGCGACCTGCGGCTGGCGCTGGAACGGGCCAGCGCCCGCGAGACCGCGGCGCGCGTGGCCATGGGCGCGCTGTGCAAGCACTATCTCGGCCAGTTTGGGGCGCGGGTGGGGGGCTACGTGCTCGCCATCGCCCAGGCGCAGGCCGATATCCCCGCCGACATGCCCTACGAACAGCGTTTCGAGCTGGCCGAGAGCAACGATCTGCGCTGCCCCGACCTGGCCGCGGTAGAGCGCATGCGCCGCAGCGTGTGGGAGTGCATGCAGGCCAAAGACACCGTGGGCGGGGTGTTCGAGGTGGTGGGGCTGGGCATCCCGCCCGGTTTGGGCAGCCATGTGCACTGGGATCGCCGCCTGTCCGGCCGCATCCTCGCCGCCATCGGCTCGATCCACGCCATCAAGGGCGTGGAGATCGGCCCCGCCTTTGCCAACGCCGGCCGCTTCGGCTCGCAGGTGCATGACGAGATCTTCCGGGACGCGGAGGGCCGCCTGATCCGCAAAACCAACCGCGCCGGCGGGCTGGAGGGTGGGATCACCACCGGCGAGCCGATCCTGGTGCGGGCGGCGATGAAGCCGATCAGCACCGTGCTGAACCCGCGGCAGTCGGTGGATTTGGCCACCGGCGCGGCGGCGCCGACCACGTACGAACGCTCCGATTTCAACGCTGTGCCCCGCGCCGTGGTCGTGGCCGAGGCGATGCTGGCCTTTGTGCTGGCCGACGCGCTGATCGAAAAGCTGGGCGGCGACTCATTGGAAGAGCAACGCCCCCGCTTCGCCGCCCTCTCCCGCGCCCACCTCGACGACCTGCCCATGGACAACGCCCCCTGGCGCTTCGGCTTCGACGCCTGAAACATGAAACTTGAAACCTGAAACTTGAAACATGACACCTGACACATGACACCTGACACATGACACCTCCCCCCAACATCATCCTCACCGGTTTCATGGCCGCGGGCAAGAGCGTGGTGGGCCGGGAGACGGCGGCGCAGCTGGGCCGGACTTTCGTAGACATGGACGAGCGCATCGCTGCCGCGACCGGCATGCCGGTGGCCGAACTGTTCGCCCGCCACGGTGAAGCGCATTTCCGGGCGCTGGAGGCCGATCTGGCGCGGGAATTGGCCGCGCAGCAGGGGCTGGTCATCGCTGCCGGCGGGGGCGCGCTGGTGGACGCGACCAATCGCGAGCGGCTGACCCGCACCGGCCTCGCCATCTGCCTGACCGCCAGCGTGGAGACGCTGCTGCAACGCGTGGGCGAGGATGCCAGCCGCCCCCTCCTGGCCGGCAGCGACCGCCGCCAACGCCTCATCGACCTGCTGAACCGGCGCGCCGCGGCCTATGCCGAGATCCCCTATCACATCGACACCACCGGCCGCACTGTGGCCGAGGTGGCAGCGGAGGTGATCGCCGTAGCAGCGCAGGAGGCGGCGGGGGTGTTGCGCCTGCCGGTGGCCGCGCCCGCGGGCCAGGGCTACGATGTCCTGATCGGCGCGGGGCTGCTGGCCGCGCTGCCCCAACTGCTGGCCAGGCGCGGGTTGAACGGGGCCGCCGCCATCCTCAGCGATGAACACGTCGCGCCCCGCTGGGGCGAGCAAGCGCTGGCGGCCCTGACGGCTGCCGGGCGCCCGGCCCGGTTGATCACTCTGCCGGCGGGGGAGCGGCACAAACATCTGGCCACCATCGCCCGCATCTACGATGACCTGGTAGCGGCGGGGCTGGATCGCAGCGGCGTCGTGCTGGCGCTGGGGGGCGGCGTGGTGGGCGATATGGCCGGATTCGCCGCCGCCACCTACCTGCGCGGCGTGGCTTTCGTCCAGGCGCCCACCACCCTTTTGGCCATGGTGGACGCGGCGGTGGGAGGCAAGACGGGCGTGGATCTGCCGCAGGGCAAGAATCTGGTGGGCGCGTTCAAACAGCCGGCGCTGGTGGTGATCGACCCAGAGGCCCTGGCCACGCTGCCGGCGAGGGAGTTTCGCCACGGCCTGGCCGAGGTGGTCAAACATGGCCTCATCGCCGACCCGGAACTATTCGGCCAGTTGGCCGGCCCCGGCCCCGATTCGCTGCACTCGCTGATCGCCCGCGCCCTGCGGGTGAAGATCGGGGTGATCGAGCGCGATCCCTTCGAGCAGGGGGAGCGGGCGCATCTGAATTTGGGGCACACCTTCGCCCACGCTTTCGAGCAGGCCAGCGGCTACGCCATCCCGCATGGCGAGGCGGTGGCGGTGGGCGTGCTGGCCGCGGCGCATCTGGCTGCGGCGCGGGGCGAGTGTCCGCCCGATCTGCCCGGCCAGGTGCAGGCGGTGTTGGAGCATCTGCATCTGCCCACGCGCTGCCACGGGTTGGATGCGCCGGCGGTGCTGGCCGCCATGGCCACCGACAAGAAACGCCAGGGGCAGCGCCTGCGCTTCGTCCTCCCCCATGCCATCGGCGCCGTGGCCGTGCATGATGACGTCACCCCCGCGCAGGCAGCGGCGGCGCTGGCATGTGTTGTGGGTCGGTAGTCGTTATTTGTTATTTGTTATTTGTTATTCATTAATCACCTGATGTGTCATTGCGAGTGCAGCGAAGCAATCTCCAAGGTGGTTCGTCAATTTTGGGGATGTCAATCAGCGTTGGGGATTGCTTCGGGGCTATCGCCCCTCGCAATGACAGAATAAGATGAATTGTTACAGTCTTTAATCTTTAATCTTTAATCTTTAATCTTTAATCTTTAATCTTTAATCTTTAGTCGTAGACGCGGTAGAAGTCGCTGGCGAAGCGGAGGATGAGGAGGAGGGAGATGCCCACGCCCAGGGTCAGCCGGGGCAGATCGACGCGCAGGGTCAGCAAAACCAGGGGGATGAGGGCCGCGGCGATCATCATGGCGCGGGCCTGATGCCGTAGCAGCCGCTGCAGCAAAAAGTAGAAGGCGCCGGTGATGGGAATGGCCAACGGAAAATACCATCCCGCCAGCCCGGCAGCGGTGGCCACGCCCATGCCGCCGCGATAGCTGGCGAAGGCCGACCAGCAATGCCCCGCCACCGCGGCGATGCCGGTCAGAGGCAGCGCCCAGGGGCTAGAAACCACCTGCGATACCAACCACACCGCCGCCAACCCCTTCAGGATGTCCACCGCGCCGGTGAAAATGGCCGCGGGCCAGCCAAAAAGCCGGCGAATGTTGGTGCCGCCGGTGTGGCCGCTGCCTGTGCGCCGGGGGTCGGGGCCGCCCAGCAGCCGGGAAACCAGCACGCCGGTGGGAAAGGAACCGATCAGATAGCCGGCCGCCACCGCCAGCGTCACATTCCACAGGCTGAGTGTGCTCATACGATCACCCGCAGGCGCTGGGGCACCAATGAGACGACCATCCGCCGCACATCATTGCCGACGATCTCGCCATCGGCCTGCGAAGGGAACCCCTCCGGGCTTTCGATCTCCACCCGCGCCGCCCGCGCCATCGTCACCTTGGGATGATTGAGATGCGCCCCGCGCATGAATTTGGGGATCATCAACAACATATCCCGGCGCGTGGTCTTGTGCACCAGACAGATGTCGAACAGGCCGTCATCATGGCGGGCGTGGGGCGCGGCAATGAACCCGCCGCCCAGGCGGGGGCCATTGGCGACGAAGGTCATCAGCATGTCGAACTCGTGCGTCTCGTCATTGAAACGGATGGTCGCGTGCGGGTTGCGATAGTAGATAACCAGGGTCTTGAGCACGGCCACGATGTAGATGGCGAAGCCGCGCAGCCGCATGATCTTGTGCGCCTCGATGTTCACCTGCGAATCGAAGCCGCCGCCGAGGATGTTGACCACATAGTGGGCGGGGAAGCCCTCGGCCTCGACATAGCCCACATCGATGATGCGCGTCTGGCCGCGGCGCAGGCGGTCGATGGCCAGATCCACGCCCTTGTCCAGGCCCAGGCCCCAGGCGAAATCATTGCCGCTGCCCACAGGCAGGATGCCAAGGGTGGCGGAGGCCACGCCCTCGCTGCCCTCGGCCGCGCGCAGGATGCCGTTGGCCACTTCATGCACGGTGCCATCCCCGCCCGCGGCCACGATGATCTCGGCGCCGTTGCGGGCCGCGGCCTCGGCCAACTCGGCGCCGTGCCCGCGGTACTCGGTGAGTTGGATGTCGAACGCCAGGCCGCTGGTCGCCAGGGCTTGCAGGCCGGCGTCGATCTGATGCTGGCTGTCCCCACGGTTGGCGTAGGGATTGATGATGACGGTGATAGCAGACATGGGCGCCTCCGGTGGTGGTGGAAGTACGGCAAAAACAGGTAGGGTATTGTACATGCCCTGACCCGCAGGGTATAATTGCCCCGTTACCGCCGTGCGCCACCCAATCGAGGAATCTGATCATGACAAATCCTGTGCAACGCGCCATTGCCGCGCATGAACAACGCTTTTTGGCCGAACTGATCGAGGCCTGTCGCATCCCCTCGGTCAGCGGCGACGCTCAAGCCCTGCAAACGATGGCCGATTGGACCCTGGCCCGGCTGCAACGGCTGGGCGCGCAGACCGCTCTGTGGCCCACCACCGACGGCCCGCCCGTGGTCTGGGCCGAGATCGGCGCCGGCCCGCGCAGCCTCACTTCTTACAGCCACTATGACGTGCAGCCCGCGGACCCGTTGGAGCTGTGGCACAGCCCCGCCTTTGAACCCACCGTGCGCGATGGCAAGCTCTTTGCCCGCGGCGTGGCCGACGACAAGGGGGATCTCCTCTCCCGCATCCACGCCGTCGAAATCTATCAGGCCCTGTACGGCGACCTGCCTCTGCGGTTCAAGTTCTTCGTGGAAGGGGAAGAGGAGGTGGGCAGCCCGCATCTGGCGCCGGTGGCCGCGGCCCACGCCGACAGCATCCGGGCGGATGGCTGCCTGTGGGAATCGGGCGGGTTCGACAGCCAGGAACGCTACACCCTCTATCTCGGCGTCAAAGGCATCCAATATGTGGAGCTTTCCGCCCGCGGGGCCACATCCGACCTGCACTCGGCCTATGGCGCCATCGCGCCCAACCCGGCCTGGCGGCTGGTGCAGGCCCTGAACACCCTGAAAGCGCCCGATGACACCATCCTGATTGACGATTTCGCCGCGCATGTGCGCCCCATCACCCCGCTGGAAGAGGCATACCTCGACCGCATTCCCTTCGAAGGGGAGGCGATGAAGGCCCGCTGGGGCATCCCGGCCTTCATCAACGACATCGCTAACCGTCAGGCCCTGCAACGCTTCCTCTACGCGCCCACCTGCACCATCTGCGGGCTGCGGGCCGGGTTCATCGAAGAGGGCCAGAAAACGGTGCTGCCCAGCCTGGCCACGGTCAAGCTCGATTTCCGGCTGGTGCCCGATCTGACGCCGGAGCTGGTGTTGCGCTTGCTGCGGGAGCATCTGGATCGCCGCGGTTATCAGGACATCCACATCCGGCCGATGAGCGCGCTGGCCCCCTCGCGGGCCCACCCCGAAGCCGCGATCGTGCAGGCCGTGACGGCCAGCGTGGCCGCGGTCTATGGCCACGACCCGGTCATCTACCCCTCGCATGGGGGCAGCGGGCCTCTCTACGCCCTGGGCGAGGGCCTGGGCGTGGATGCGGTGACTGTGGGCGTGGGCTATCCCGGCGTGAACATGCACGCGCCCAACGAGAACATCCGCCTGGCCGACTATTTCAAGCAGATCGAGTTTCTGGTCGATCTCTTCCGGCGATTCGGGACGGCAGCAGCATGACGGCGCTGGCCGTGCATCTGCGGGGGATGCGCGCGAGCATCCGCCCGACGCGACGCCTGGATCGCAGCCGGCTGTGGCAGGTGGACGCGCTGCGCGGGGTGGCCATCCTGATGATGGTCATCTACCATTTTGTGTGGGATCTGCGCGGGCTGGGCGGCTATGACATCGCCGTCTACACCGGCTTCTGGCATTATTTCCAGCAGGCCACCGCCTCGCTGTTCATCGGCCTCGTGGGCGTGTCGCTGACTCTGAGCCGGCGGCAGGCGGGGCCGGCTGCGGGCTGGGGCCGTTATCTGCGGCGGGGCGCCATCATCTTCTCCTGGGGCGTGGTGGTCGGCCTCGTCACCTTCGCCTTCGACCCGCCCCGCTACGTGCGGTTCGGCATCCTGCATCTGATCGGCGCGACGATTGTGCTGGCCTATCCCTTCCTGGGCTGGCGCTGGCGCGCGCTGGGCCTGGGGCTGCTGCTCCTCTTCCTGGGCCAGGTCTTCCCGCGGCTGGGCTGGCATCTGCCCTGGCTGGATTGGCTGGGGCTGGACAGCACCCCCCGCGCCGCCTTCGACTACTTCCCCCTCATCCCCTGGTTCGGGGTGGCGCTGATCGGCATCTTCCTGGGCAACAGCTTTGCCGGGCAGCGCCCCGCCGCCGGGGAGACGCGGGGGCCTCTGCCCTGGCTGCGGCTGTTGGGCCAGAATTCTCTGCTCATCTACCTGATTCACCAGCCGATCCTGATCACCCTGCTGATCCTGGCCGGCATCGTCCGGCTGTGAACGGGCGCGGCCATGACGCGGCGCGGTAGAAAAATGGCTTTGACCGCGCAGATCGGTTATACTCTTCTCATCGCTGTACACAACGTCCCACCGGCAGCACCCTCACACAGCCAAGAGTGTGTGGCATGAACAACAGTGAACGCATCGCACTTCTACACAAAATGCGCACCGAAGCGCAACTGGGCGGGGGCGAGGAGCGCATCCATCGCCAACATGCCAGGGGAAAAAACACCGCCCGCGAACGCCTGACTTTGCTGCTCGACAAAGGCTCCTTTCGCGAATTGGATCCCTTCGTCACCCACCGCAGCTACGATTTCGGCCTGGAAAAGGAGCGCCCTCTGGGCGATGGGGTGATCACCGGCTATGGCACGGTAAACGGGCGGCTGGTCTATGTCTTTTCGCAGGATTTCACCGTGTTTGGCGGCTCCCTGTCCGAATCGCACGCTGAAAAGATCGTGAAGATCATGGATATGGCCATGCGCAATGGCGCGCCGGTGATCGGCCTGAACGATTCGGGCGGCGCCCGCATCCAGGAGGGCGTGATCTCGCTGGGCGGCTACGCCGAGATCTTCCTGCGCAACACCCTGGCCTCTGGCGTGGTGCCGCAGGTCTCGGTGATCATGGGGCCGTGCGCCGGCGGCGCGGTCTATTCCCCCGCCATCACCGATTTCATCATCATGGTCAAAGAGACATCGCACATGTTCGTGACCGGGCCGGAGGTGGTGAAGACCGTCACCCACGAGGATGTGAGCTTCGAGGAATTGGGCGGCGCCCACACCCACGCCAGCAAGAGCGGCGTGGCCCATTTCGTGGCCGATAACGAGGAGGACGCGCTCTTCATCTCGCAGCAGTTGCTCTCTTATCTGCCGCAGAACAATCTGGAAGACCCGCCCTATCTGCCCACGACCGATGATGCGTTGCGCCGCGACCCAGAGTTGGACAGCATCATCCCCGACCACCCCAACAAGCCCTATGACATGCACGAGGTGATTCAACGGGTGGTGGATGATGGCCGTTTTCTGGAAGTGCACCGGCATTATGCCCAGAACATCCTGGTGGGGTTTGCCCGATTGGGCGGGCGCAGCGTGGGCATTGTGGCGCAGCAGCCTTCCTATCTGGCGGGCGTGCTGGATATCGATGCCTCGATCAAGGGCGGGCGCTTCGTCCGCTTCTGCGATGCCTTCAATATCCCCCTGATCACCTTCGAGGATGTGCCCGGCTTCTTGCCCGGCGTGGCCCAGGAGCATGGCGGCATCATCCGCAATGGGGCCAAGCTGCTCTTCGCCTATTGCGAGGCCACAGTGCCCAAGATCACGGTCATCACGCGCAAGGCCTATGGCGGGGCCTATTGCGTGATGAACTCGAAGCACATCCGCGGGGATCTGGTGCTGGCCTGGCCCACCGCCGAGATCGCGGTGATGGGGCCAGAGGGCGCGGTGAACATCATCTACCGCCGCCAACTGGCCGAGGCGGCAGACCCGGCCGCGGAGCGGGCGCGGCTGGTGGCGGAATATCGCCAGAAGTTTGCCAATCCCTATGTGGCCGCGTCGCGCGGCTACATCGATGATGTGATCGAGCCGCACGAAACCCGGCCGCGACTGATCAACGCCCTGGAGATGCTGCGCAACAAGCGGGACGCCAATCCCTATAAAAAGCACGGTAACATCCCGTTATGAGGGATTATAGTTAGTTGGTTGGTTGGTTGGTTAGTTGGTTAGTTAGTTGGTTAGTTGGTTGGTACACGAACTCAATCAATATTCAATACCAAATATCCAATATTTTGTCATTGTGAGGGGCAATAGTCCCGAAGCAATCCCCAACGCTGCTTGAACCCTCCCAAAAATTGACGAGCCACCTTGGAGATTGCTTCGCTTGCGACCTGCGGTTACCCTTGCAATGACGCATCAGGCGAACTGTCACCAACCAACCAACTAACCAACCAACTAACCAACCAACTAACCAACCAACTAACCAACCAACCAACTAACCAACCAACCAACCAACTAACCAACCAACCAACCAACTAACCAACCAACCAACCAACTAACCAACCAACCAACTAACCAACCCACCATCCCATGTTCAAAAAAGTTCTCGTCGCCAATCGTGGTGAGATCGCTGTTCGCATCATCCGGGCTTGCCAGGAGCGGGGCATCCGCACCGTGGCGGTATTCTCCGATGCGGATCGCACCGCCCTGCACGTGCGCTACGCGGACGAGGCCTATCACATCGGCCCGCCCGCGGCCCGCGAGAGCTATCTGCGCGGGGATAAGCTGATCGACGTGGCCCGGCAGGCCGGGGCCGACGCCATCCACCCCGGCTACGGCTTTTTGGCCGAGAACGCCGGTTTTGCCGCGGCAGTGCGGGACGCGGACATTGCCTTCATCGGCCCCTCGCCTGAAGCGATCGAGGCCATGGGCGACAAGATCACGGCCCGCGAGCGGGTGACACAGGCAGGCGTGCCCCTCGTCCCCGGCACCCCCCGCCACCTGCGCGACGCCGATCTGGCCGCGGCCGCGGCCCAACTCGGTTACCCCATCCTGGTGAAGGCCAGCGCCGGCGGCGGCGGCAAAGGCATGCGCACCGTCGCCGACCCGGCAGATCTGGAGTCGGGGCTGGCCGCGGCCCGCCGCGAGGCGCTGGCCGCGTTCGGCGATGATAGCGTCTATCTGGAAAAGGCGATCGAAGCGGCCCGGCATGTCGAGATCCAGATCCTGGCCGACCGCCATGGCCACTGCATCCACCTGGGCGAGCGGGAGTGCTCAATCCAGCGCCGCCACCAGAAACTGGTGGAGGAGTGCCCCTCGGTGGCGGTGGACGCGGCGCTGCGAGAGCAGATGGGCGCGGTAGCCGTGGCCGCGGCCCAGGCCGTGAACTATGAATCGGCAGGCACCATCGAATTCCTGCTCGACAAAAACGGCCAATTCTATTTTTTGGAGATGAACACCCGCCTGCAAGTCGAGCATCCCGTGACCGAACTGGTGACCGGCGTGGACATCGTCAAAGAGATGATCCGCATCGCCGATGGCCGGCAGTTGCGCATCCGCCAGGAGGATGTGCACATGAAAGGCTGGGCGATCGAGTGCCGCATCACCGCCGAAGACCCGGAAAACAATTTCATGCCCGCCAGCGGCAAGATCGTGGCCCTGCGCGAGCCGACCGGGCCTGGCATTCGCGTGGAATCGGGCATTTACGAGGGCTTCGAGGTCTCCCTGTTCTACGATCCGATGATCGCCAAGCTGATCGCCTACGGCGAAACGCGGGCGGAGGCGATCCTGCGCATGCGCCGGGCGCTGAAAGAGTATCGCATTGCCGGGCTGAAGACCTCCATCCCCTTCCACATGGCCCTGATGGACTCGCCCCGTTTCCAGTGGGGCCAGTTCGACACCCGTTTCCTGGAATCGCACACCGCGCCGCCCCTGGCCGCTGCGCAGGAGCATGAGCGGCTGGCCGCGATCGTGGCCGCGATGCTGCACCATGAACGGGGGCTGCGCAACATCGCCATCAGCCACGGCGTGGAGGGCGAGCAGGGCCAGTCCACCTGGCGCCGATCCGCGCTGCTCACCGGCATGCGCGCCCTCTTGTAGCCGGGGGCCGGGGGGATGCGCTCTCGCCCCCACCTGCGGGGAGCCAAGCACCATGAAATATCAGACCCAGATCGACCACAAAACCTATCAAATCGAAATCGAAGACACCGGCGCCCTCAGCATCGACGGCCAGGCAATTGCGGCCGACCTGCTGCAAGTCGGCCCCCTCGGTTTGTATTCGCTGCTGATGGACAATGCCTCGGTGGAATTGGTGGTGGAAGAGACGCAGCAGGGGTATCGGGTGACGCTGGGCAGCCGCACCTTCGATGTGCGCGTGGCAGATGAACGGGAGCTGCGGTTATCGGGCGGGCGGGCCGCGCTGGCCGCGCCGACCGGCGTGATGACCATCAAGGCGCCGATTCCCGGCCTGGTGGTGCGTGTGCTGGTGCGCGCGGGGGAAGAGATCGTGGAAAAACAACCCCTGGTCATCCTGGAAGCGATGAAGATGGAGAACGAATTGCGCGCGCCGCGCAGCGGCGTCATCACCGCCGTCAACATCAAGCCCGGCGAAAGTGTGGAGCAGGGCGCGGCATTGCTTGTGTTGGAATAGAGGCCCCCAGATCGATTGCCATGACAAAAACCGACGCCACACCACTTGCCGACGCCCTGGCCCGCTGGGAAGAGACCACCTTGCAACCGGCCCTGGCCCGTTCGCCAGAGCGCAAGCCCCATTTCGAGACCGCTTCCGGCATCCCGCTGCAGCGCCTGCACCTGCCCACCCCCGCCCAGGCCGATTATCCGGCGCGGCTCGGCTTCCCCGGCGATTATCCCTTCACCCGCGGGGTGCAGCCGACGATGTACCGCGGGCGCTTGTGGACGATGCGCCAATACGCCGGCTTTGGCAGCGCCGCCGAGAGCAACGCCCGCTACAAATTCCTCATTGCCCAAGGCCAGACCGGGCTTTCTGTCGCCTTCGATCTGCCCACGCAGATCGGCTACGATGCCGACGACCCCATGGCCTTTGGCGAGGTGGGCAAAGTGGGCGTGGCCATCTCCTCGCTGGCCGACATGGAGACCCTGCTGGCAGGCATCCCCCTGGACAAGGTGTCGGTGTCGATGACGATCAACGCGCCCGCGGCCATCCTGCTGGCCATGGTGATTGGGGTGGCCGAGAAGCAGGGCGTGCCCGCGGCAGCGCTGCGCGGCACGGTGCAGAACGATATCCTCAAGGAATACATCGCCCGCGGCACCTACATCTTCCCGCCGCAGCACTCCATGCGCCTGATCACCGACCTCTTCCGCTATTGCGGCGAGCACACGCCCAAGTGGAACACGATCTCGATCAGCGGCTACCACATCCGCGAAGCAGGCAGCACCGCCGTGCAGGAGGTGGCCTTCACCCTGGCGAATGGCATGGCCTATGTGCGGGCAGCGCTGGCCGCGGGGCTGGATGTGGATGCCTTCGCCGGCCAACTTTCCTTTTTCTTCAACGCCCACAACCATTTTTTGGAGGAGATCGCCAAATTCCGGGCCGCGCGGCGGCTGTGGGCGCGGATCATGCGCACGCAGTTCGGGGCCCAAGACCCGCGCTCCTGGAGTCTGCGCTTCCACACCCAGACCGGCGGCTCCACCCTCACCGCCCAACAGGTGGAGAACAACATCGTGCGGGTGACGGTGCAGGCCCTGGCCGCGGTGCTGGGCGGCGCCCAAAGCCTGCACACCAATTCGATGGATGAGGCCCTCTCGCTGCCCACCGAAAAAGCGGTGCAGATCGCATTGCGCACACAGCAGGTGTTGGCCTACGAGTCGGGGGTGGCCGATACGATCGATCCACTGGGCGGTTCGTACGCCATCGAGTATCTGACCGACGCCATCGAGGCGGGGGCGGAGGAGTATATCGCCCGCATCGAGGCCATGGGCGGGGCTGTGCGCGCGGTGGAGGAGGGGTTCATCCAGCGCGAGATCCAGAACGCGGCCTATCGCACGCAGCAAGCGATCGAGCGGGGGGAAGAGGTCGTGGTGGGCGTGAATCGCTTCCAGGTGGAGGAGGCGCACGCGCCCGACATCTTGCGCATCGACGAGGCCGTGCAGCGGGCGCAGATCGCGGGCGTGCAGGCGGTGCGGGAGCGCCGCGACGCCGCC
>JABWBG010000090.1 GCA_013360575.1 Caldilineales bacterium | reverse complement strand
GCTCTGGATCTCTAAGTATTAACATAATGTTGCAGACTCTGCGCACACCAGTCAAAAACGCCAAACCCCTATCAAGGGGTAGCGGAAAATAGGTGGTCAATGGTCAATGGTCAATGGTCAATGGTCAATGGTCAATGAGGTGTACGTATGGCAAAAGGCGATGACATTGAAGAAAGGATGATCAATTTTGCGGTTGCTATCGTAAAGCTGTGCGATAAACTGCCCAACTCGTTTGCGGGCAGGCATATTGCCAGCCAATTACTTCGCAGCGGGACTGCGCCAGCGCCTCATTATGCAGAAGCGCGCGGGGCTGAAAGCAAACGAGATTTCATCCACAAACTCGGCATCTGTGTCAAAGAACTGAACGAATCACAAGTCTGGCTTGATATTCTCTATCGCAGCCAGATGTTGCCATCAGGTGAACTCGAGTGGGTCAGGAACGAGTGCGATCAAATCAGCCGTATTGTCAGCGCCAGTATCAGAACCGCAAAATCTCGTGAATAGCGAATTAATTGTCAATTGACAATTGACAATTAACAATTAGCCATTAGAAATGCATGCAGCCGATTTACTCAGCGACCGCGCCCGGCTCACCCCCGATCGGGTGGCCTTGCTCGATTTGCACACCGGCAAAGAATATAGCTATGCCGGGTTGAACGCCCGCGCCAACCGCCTGGCCAACTGGCTGCGGGAGGATCTGGGCATCGGCAAGGGCGATCGGGTCTCGATCCTGGCGCAGAACAGCATCCACACGCTCGATCTATTTTACGGGCTGGCCAAGATCGGGGCGATCTTCGCGCCGCTGAACTGGCGGCTCTCGGCCAATGAGCTTGTCTACATCGTCAACGATCTGGAACCGAGCCTGCTGATCGTGGGGCCAGAATTCACGAGCACGCTGGCAGAGATGCGGCCGCAGATCGGGGTCAGCCGGTTCGCCGGGATCGAGGGCGCGGCGATCGAGGACGCGATGACGTATGAGGAACAGATCGAACGGGCAAATGAGTCCGAACCGCCGCGCCCGGCCCTGACCGCCGCCGATACCTATTGCATCCTCTACACCTCCGGCACCACCGGCCATCCCAAAGGGGCGATGCTGCCCCACCGCCAGATTTTGTGGAACTGCATCAACACCGTGATCAGTTGGGGCCTGACCGAAAACGACATCTCGCCGGTGTTCACGCCCCTGTTCCACGCCGGCGGCCTCTTCGCCTTCATGACGCCGATCCTCTACGCGGGCGGGCGCATCCTCCTGGCCCGCGGCTTCGACGCCGAAGCCTCGCTGCAAGCCGTGGTCGCGCACCGTTGCACCGTCATCCTGGGCGTGCCCACGCTGTTTCAGATGTGGCGGCAATCGCCCGCGTATGCCAACGCCGACTTCGCGCACGTGCATTTCTTCATCAGCGGCGGCGCGCCCTGCCCGCCCGACCTGATGCAGGCCTGGCGGCGGGAGAAGGGCGTCGTCTTCCGCCAGGGCTACGGCCTCACCGAAGTCGGGCCGAATTGCTTCAGCATGACCGACGCCGATTCTGTGCCCAAGACCGGCGCGGTGGGCCGGCCCATTTTCCACAGCCGCATGAAACTGGTGCATCCCGACACGTTGATCGAGGTCGGCGCGGGCGAGACCGGCGAGTTGCTGATCTCCGGCCCGCACGTGATCAGCGGCTATTGGCGCAACCCAGAGGCAACGGCGAAAGCGTTCATCGCCAGCGATGATCCGGCCTGGCCCTGGCCCTGGTTCCGCACCGGCGATATGGCCCGCGCGGACGCCGACGGTTTCTACACCATCGCCGGGCGCTTCAAGGACATGATCATCAGCGGCGGCGAGAATGTATACGCGGCCGAAGTCGAAGCCGTGTGCCGCGAGCATCCCGCGGTGGCCGACTGCGCCCTGATCGGCAAGCCCGACGCAAAATGGGGCGAGGTGGGCCTGTTGATCGTGGTGTTGGAACCGGGCCAGACCGCCTCGCCCGACCAGCTCCAAGCTCACTGCGCCGCCCGCCTGGCCCGCTACAAAGTCCCCAAGGAAATCCTTTTCACCGACGCCCTGCCCTATTCGCCGTATGGAAAGGTGATGAAGGGGGTGTTGAGGGGGGAGTTGGTTGGTTAGTTGGTTGGTTGGTTGGTTAGTTGGTTGGTTGGTTAGTTGGTTGGTTGGTTAGTTGGTTGGTTCGTTTATAGGAGGTTTGTTTTGGCATATCAGGATATCGAGGAATCGAGAATGTATCAGCGGGCTGAGAAGGTCGCTGATTTGGTTTGGGATGCGGTGATTCAATGGGAGCCTTTCGCTAGAACCACGGTCGGCGAACAGATGACGCGCGCGGTAGATTCGATTGGCGCAAATATCGCCGAAAGCTCTGGACGCTATCACAGCAATGATGTGATCCGCTTCTTGCACTTTGCGCGCGGTTCATTAAAAGAAACGCGTTATTGGCTCAAACGTTCACTTCAACGCAATCTCATGTCCACAGAATTGTACAATCAACTTCTTACCGAACTCTCATCTCTCGGTCTGGAAATCAACAGCTACATCCGTTTCCAACACACCCGTTCTCTCAAAGAACCCGACGTCGAATACCACACCACCCCACCCAACGATCCAACCCTCTAACCAACCAACCCCCTAACCAACCACCTAACCAACCACCTAACCAACCACCTAACCAACCAACAAACCAACCAACAAACCAACCAACTATCCAACCAACCAACTATCCAACCAAAAGACAAAATTATGCCAAAAGTTACTGCAAACGGAATTACTATCGACTACGAAGTCACCGGCGACGGCCCGCCGCTGGCGCTGATTGCCGGGCTGGGCTACCCCAAATGGATGTGGCACAAGATGTTGCCCGGTCTGGCCAAGCACTTCCAGGTGATCACCTTCGACAATCGCGGCGTGGGCGAGAGCGACAAGCCCGCGGGGCCGTACACCGCACACTTGCTGGCCGCGGACACGGTCGGGCTGCTGGATGCGCTGGGGATCGAAAAGGCGCACGTCATGGGCCACTCGATGGGTGGGTTCATCGCTCAGGCGCTGGTACTGGACAGCCCCGGCCGCGTGGACAGGCTCATCCTCTCGGCCACCAACTTTGGCGGGCCGCGGCACATCCCGGTCACGCCGGAAGCGATGGCCGTGCTCACTGATACGACATCGCCGCCGATGGAACGCCTGCGCAACGGCATCCTCATCAGTTGCGCGCCCGGCTTCGGCGACGCCCACCCCGAGATCGTGGAGGAATGGCTGGCCTGGCGGGCGACGCACCCGCTGCATCTGGCCGGCTATCAGGCGCAGATGAGTATCGGCCTGGGTTTGATGGCCGAGTCAGCGGCCTTCGAGCACAAGCTGCCCGCGGTTCAGCACGAGACGCTGATCCTGTTCGGGGCCGACGACAAGGTGGTGCCGCCGGGCAACGCCGACCTGCTCGCCGCCCACATCCCCCACAGCACCGTTCTCATCCTGCCCGACGCCGGCCATTTCTTCCCCTTCGATGCCACAGACGCGGCGGTGAACGCCATCGTTGACTTTTTGCTTGGATGTTAGACGATGGACGGAGGAGGAAGGACGATCCTTCGTCCATCGTCCTCCGTCCAAAAACTACCGTCTATCACGACGCCGGCGGCGGTGCTTGGGCTTCTCGTCGCTGGTCGCGCGTTCTCCGCGCGGGGGCGCCTCTTCCTGCGCGGCTGCGGGCGGAACCGGCGGCGCGTGCAACGAGGCCTGATAGAAATCATCGATCAGCATGGCCAGCAGCCCCCGTCCCTCCTCACTCCCGGCCCACTCCGCGGCCAGAGAGGTGAAACGGCCCATGCGCTCGGTCTGCAACTTATCGCGCTGGCGCAACTTCGCCTCCAACAGCGTCGTCACCCGCTCGGCCACGACGGCAGACACTGCCGCGGCCGTGGGCAGGTCACGCTCCTCCATGGCGATGCCATAGCGCTTGGCCAGCCGATCCATCTGCAACCGCTCGCCGACGCCGCTGATCAAAGAAATAACCACACCCGTGGCCCCGGCGCGAGCGGTGCGCCCCGCCCGGTGGATATAGGATTCCGGATCCTCCGGCGGCTCGTACAGAAAAACGTGTGACAATTCCGGGATGTCCAGCCCGCGGGCCGCCACATCAGTGGCCACCAGAAAGCGCAATTTGCCCTCTCGCACCCGTTTCAACACCTTTTCGCGGTCTTGCTGGCTCAGGTCCGAGCTGAGTTCGTCCGCGTCATAGCCAAAACGCTGCAACACCACGCTGACATAGTGCACCGTGTTCTTGGTATTGCAAAAAATCAAGGCAGAGGCAGGATTCTCCACCTCGATCAACCGCACCAGGCTGCGATCCCGATCCATGGGCGGGGTTTCGTAGAGGACGTGATCCGCCGCATCCACATGCACCCGGTCGCGGCTGAGGCTGAGAAAATCGGGTTGGGTGAGGAATTGATGCGCCAGCCGCATCACATAGCTGGGGAAGGTGGCCGAAAACATATAGGCATTGATCGGCTGGCGGGGCAGATAACGCCGCACTTCGATCATATCGGGATAAAAACCCATGGAAAGCATGCGATCCGCCTCATCGAAGACCAGGATGCGCAGGTCATCGAGGCGCAGGTTGCGGCGCAGCAGATGATCGAGCACGCGGCCCGGCGTGCCAATGACAAGATGCGCGCCCTGGCGCAGAGCGTCCAACTGCGGGCCATAGCCGACGCCGCCATACATGGCCACACTGCGCACGCCCGCGGCCTCGCCCAGGGTTTCGGCCTCCTGCGCCACCTGTTTGGCCAGCTCGCGCGTGGGCACCAGCACCAACGCCTGACACACAGCCTGTTTTGGATCGATACGGTGGAGAATGGGCAGGAGAAAAGCCCCGGTCTTGCCGCTGCCGGTGCGGGACTGCACCATCAGATCGCGCCGCGCGAGCAGATAGGGAATGGCCTTGGCCTGCACCGGCATCAGACTGGACCAGCCCGCGCGGGCCGCGGCCTGCTGCAACGCCGGCGGCAGATCGGCAAAAGTGATGGCGGGCAGCGCGTCGTCCGGTTCGACGATGTCCGCAGGTGCGGCGAGGGAGAGGGAGGCCGGATCTAAATCAGTCATAATCAACCAGGGGATGAGGGGGGCGGCGGCAGAGGCGCTGTGCGTCCGTTGCGGCCTCTACCGCTGCCAGCAAAAAGGATCGAACGTTAGAGGAAGTGGGCGTGTGAGACCGTATCTCAGCCTGCGGCGGCGATGAGCGCCTGCGCCACGGCCTGGGGCTGGGTGAACAGAGCCTCGTGGCTGCCCGCGATCTGCACCAGATCGAACTCGCCCAGGCCCTGCGCCATTCCCAGATACGCGCCCGGCGGCAGGGAGGCGTCATCCTGACAGAAGACCACTGCCCGCGGCAGCGTCAACTGGCTGAAGGCGGCGGTGCTGACCTTGGTCGTGAACAGGGCCAACGGCTGCGGCGTCAATCGGCTGAGCAAAGCATCCTGCGCGGCTTCCAGCTCCCCTGCCATCAGCGCATGGCGCACGAAGTCCTCGATCACCGGCACGCTGTTGTCTGGAGAGGCCTGAGCCGCGGCGGTCATGCCCTGCGCCGCCTCTGGAGGCACGAGGTCGAACTGGGCGACGCCGTCGGGGAGCACCAAAGCATTCAGGAAGATCAGCTTTTCGATCTTTTCCGGCGCCTTGGGCGCGGCCGCTTGCAGCAAAAAGCCCCCGCTGGAATGCCCAACCAGCACAACCGGACCGGTTTGCCCCTGCAACGTCTGGGCGATGGCGTCCACATAGCTGGCGAACGTGATCTGCGAGCGATCATCGCCGGGGGAGTGTCCGGGCAGGGTGGGCGCTTCGGCGGTGTGCCCGGCCTGTTCCAGCGCCGAGATCACGCCCTGCCAGCACCAGCCGCCATGCCAGGCGCCATGGATAAGTACGAAATGTTTGCTCATATTCTGCCTCCTCGTGCAAGATTGGGTGTGGTGGATTTGGTGGAAATCACTGCTGCCCCCGAAAATACGATGTGTTTCTGCCACCTCGGTCGGCGCGGTGAAGAGAGAGTATATCACCCCCGCCATGCGCGACTGAAAAACCCGCCTCCCACGCGTTGTCCTGCCATGTCCCCTCGCGTCCTCGCCGATCTCGGCCTGCTGTTCGTCGCCTTCATCTGGGGCCTGACCTTTGTGATGGTGCAGGACGCGGTGCAGGCCTATCCGGTGTTTGCCTTTCTTGCCGCCCGTTTTCTGTTTGCCTTGATCGGGCTGTCGCCACTGCTATGGCGGCGGCGCCATGACCTGCGCACGCTAGGGCTGACCGGGATAGGGCCGCGGCTGGGGCCGCAACTGCTGGCCGGGGTGTGGATCGGGTGCTTCCTTTTCGCAGGCTATAGTTTCCAGACCGCCGGCCTGCTCTTCACCACACCCGCCAAAGCCGGGTTCATAACCGGGCTGTCGGTGGTCATTGTCCCCCTGCTGGGCATCCTGATCTTGCGCGAACGCCCCACGATCGCGGTGATCTCGGGCATCACGCTGGCAACGATTGGTCTGGGCCTGCTATCACTGGCCGGCGGCGATCTTTCCGGGGGAATCAACCCCGGCGATTTACTGGTGCTGGCCTGCGCGTTCAGCTTCGCGGCCCACATCTTCACCGTGGGCCGCTTCGCCCCGCGCATGAACGCGCTGCTGCTGACGATGACCCAGATCGCCACGGTGGTGGTGTTGGCCGGGGCGACCGCCCTGCTGTTCGAAGGCCCCACCGCCTGGCCGCCATCCGGCCAGCCCTTGTTTGCCGCCCTCTTCACCGGCCTGCTGGCCACCGCCCTCGCCTTCGGCTTGCAGACACGGGCCCAGCGCTTCACCACCGCCACGCACACCGCCCTGATCTTCGCCACCGAGCCGGTCTTTGCCGCCCTGGCCTCGTTCGTGCTGATCGGGGAGTTGCTAGGCCCGGCGCAGCTGGCCGGCTGCGGCCTGATTCTGGCCGGGATGCTGGCGGCGGAGATGGGGCCTACGCTCGGCAGGCGTCCGCACAAAGCGCCTCCCCCTTGACGGGCGTGGTTTGCGGGCGTAGAATCGAAACAGGAGGGCACTATGAACAGTCACCATGAATCACTGGCCGACCTGCTCGACCGCCTCACTGCACCCGCCCAACTTTATGACAAGTTGCCAGATCAGGCTGTGCGCTGTTTCGCCTGCGCGCATCGCTGCCTGATTCGGGAAGGCCGGCGGGGGATTTGCCAGGTGCGCTTCAATGCCGGGGGTGTGCTCTATGCCCCCCACGGCTACGCCGCCGGCATCCAATCTGACCCCATCGAGAAAAAGCCCTTCTACCACGTCTTGCCCGGCGCCGATGCCCTCACCTTCGGCATGTTGGGCTGCGACATGCACTGCGATTATTGCCAGAACTGGCTGACCTCGCAGGCGCTGCGCCATGACGCTGCCGGGGTCCGGCCCACCCGTGTGAGCGCGGCGCAGTTGATCGGCCTGGCGCAGCAAGCCGGGGCCAAAGCCGTGGTCAGCTCCTACAACGAACCGTTGATCACGACCGAATGGGCGGTGGAGGTGTTCCAGCAGGCGCGGGCGCACGATCTGATCTGCGGCTTCGTATCCAACGGCAATGCCACCGCCGAAGCCCTCGACTATCTGCGGCCCTGGGCGCAGTGCTACAAAATCGACCTCAAAACCATGCAGGATCGCAACTATCGCCAATTGGGCGCGGTGCTGCAACACATCCTGGACGGGATCAGGATGGTGCACGAGCGCGGCTTCTGGCTGGAGATCGTGACGCTGTTGGTGCCGGGATTCAATGATACGGATGCGGAACTGCGTGATCTGGCCAGATTCATCGCCGCGGTCTCGCCCGACATCCCCTGGCACGTCACCGCCTTCCATCCCGACTATCAGATGACCGGCCAGCGGGCCACCACGGCCCGCGATCTATTGCGCGCGGCCGTCATTGGCAAGGAGGCGGGGCTGCATTTCGTCTACGCCGGCAATCTCCCCGGCCAGATCGGCGACTTCGCGCACACGTTTTGCCCCGGCTGCGGGCAGGTGTTGATCGAACGCACGGGGTTTCAAATCCGCAGTTATCGCCTCACCCCCGCCGGAGCCTGCCCCGCCTGCGCCGCGGTCATCCCCGGCATCTGGCATGCTGCGCCCAACGTCCACGGCGGCCAAAACCCACGCTGGCCGCGGGTGCTGCGGCCAGCGTGATCAGACGCCCGCCGCCAGCCGCCACACCTGCGCCACGAAAAAGGTGACGATGAAGCCGATGGTCAAGGGCAACAGCGCCGACACCGCCGCCCATTTACGGCTGCCGGTCTCTTTGTAGATGGTGAAGATCGTAGTGCTGCACGGGTTGTGCAGCAGGCTGAACAACATGAGATTGACGCCGGTGAGCAGGGTCCAGCCGCCAGCCTGCAACAGGGCCAGGGTATCGGCCTGCGATTCCAGCTCGAACATCACGCCCGCGCCCGCGCCCTGCGTCCCGGTCATCAGCACCGTGAGCATGAGCACGGTGGGGATGACGATCTCGTTGGCGGGGATGGCGATGACGTAGGCCAGGAGAATGACGCCGTTCAGGCCGATGAGCACGCCCACGGGATCGAGCAATCGCACAATGTGCACGGCCAGCGGCGCTCCTCCGACCGTCACATTGGCCACCAGCCAGATCACGGCCCCCGCCGGCGCGGCAAAGACAATGGCTCGCCACAACACGTAGATCGTGCGGTCGATGAGCGAGGTGTAGATCGTCTGCCAGATGCGGGGCGGGCGATAGGGCGGCAGCTCCAGGCTGAAGGTGGAGACCTCGCCCCGCAGCCAGGTGCGGGAGAGAAAAGCGGAGACGAGGAAGGTGAGCAGCACGCCCAGCACGGCAATGCCCACCACGGCCAGGGCCGAGACAATCCCGGCCAGATAGGATGGCACAAGCGCGCCGATGAAGATCGAGGCGATCAGGATCTGGGTGGGCCAGCGACCATTGCAGAGGGCGAAGTTGTTGGTGAGGATGGCGATCAGGCGTTCGCGGGGGCTGTCGATGATGCGGGTGGCGATGACGCCGGCGGCATTGCAGCCGAAACCCATCATCATGCTCAGGGCCTGCTTGCCGTGGGCGCCAGAGCGCTTGAACAGGGCGTCGAGGTTGAAAGCCAGGCGGGGCAGATAGCCGAAATCTTCCAACAGGGTGAAGAGGGGGAAGAAAATGGCCATCGGCGGCAGCATCACAGCCACCACCCAGGCCGTGGCCAGATAGATGCCATCGATCAGCAGGCCATCGAGCCACCAGGGCAGGCCCGCCGCCGCGGCCAGGCCTTTCAGCCAGGGATGAATCAGGCCGATGAGCAAGTCATTGAGCAACCCCGACGGCACATTCGCCCCCGAAATGGTGATCCAGAAGACGAGGGTGAACAGTCCGATCATGATCGGGAAGCCCCACAGCCGCGAAGTGACCAGCCGGTCGATGGTGCGGTCGAGGTCGAACCGCGGTTTTTGCTCAGGCCGGGTGACGACGCGATCGGCAATGCGGGCGGCGTCGGTGTAGATCGCTTCCATCAATTCCTGGTGGAAATCACGGCCAACCTCCCAGCGCAGGCTTTGGGCGGCGGCAAAGATGTCATCGGGCGAAGCAGTCGCTGCGGATTGGCGGGGCGGGTTGAGGGCAGAGCTTGAGGCAGTCATGAGGCGGGCGTAGGGTCGAGCGTGAGACTGGCGGTTGCGATGGTGTTCTGGCTGAGTTCGCCGAGTTCGCCGTTGCGCAAGGCGGCAGCGATGCGCTCGTCGCCGTCGAGCAGACGCAGGGCCACCCAGCGGGCGTTGGGCAGACCAGGGAAGGCGGCTTCGATGCGGGGCACCAGACGATCGAGGGCGCGGCGGATGACCGGGGACTGGCTGCGGATGCGATGGGGTTTACACACGAAACGCCCGGTGGCCACATCGGCGACCGCCTGTAACAGGGCGTCCAGCCCCTGGCGCTGGCGGGCGGCGGTGGGGACGACGGGGATGCCGAGGTCGCGAGCCAGGCGGCGATCATCCACCGCCAGCTTGTGCCGCCGGGCTTCGTCCATGAGATTGAGGCAGAGCACCGCCCGGTCGGTGATCTCCAGCACCTGCAGGGCCAGATTCAGGTTCCGTTCCAGCCGGGTGGCGTCGACGACGATGACGGTGACATCGGGCTGGCCGAAGAGGATGAAGTCGCGGGCGACTTCTTCATCCACGCTGGTGGCCAGCAGGGAATAGGTGCCGGGCAGATCGACCACTTTGTAGCGCTGGCCGCCGAATTCGTAGCCGCCCTCGGCGCGGGTGACGGTTTTGCCCGGCCAATTGCCGGTGTGCTGGCGCAGCCCGGTGAGGGCGTTGAACACCGTGCTTTTGCCGGTGTTGGGATTGCCGGCCAGAGCGATCACATAGTCCCAATCGGTCATGTCCACGCCCAGCCGCAGCAAATTGCTGCTGTGGTGCGCCGGGCACCCCGCGCAAGGCGAGTTGGAAGAAGATTGCGTTGGTGTGTGGGTTGTTGTCGTCATATCGGAAATTCTTTGAGAAAGCAATCAGTAATCAGTATTCAGTATTCAGTATTCAGTATTCAGTATTCAGTATTCAGTATTCAGTGTTCAGTATTCAGTAATTACTTATTACCGACTACTGATTACTGAACACTGAACACTGAACACTGATTACTGGCTTTTCACGACTGAAATCATCCCCGCCTGATCGCGGCGGAGGGCGATGAGGGTATCGCGGATGAGATAGGCGGTAGGATCGCCGCCGGGGCTGGCAAATGCGGCCTGCACACGGGCGCCTGGCAACACGCCCAGATCGAGCAGACGGCGGCGATCGCTGCCGCGGCAGGCGCGGGAAATAGCCGTCACCTCTCCCCATTCACCGGGGCGCAGGTCGCTGAGACGCTCGCCCACGATTGGGGCCGGGGCTGCGGCCGGCTCTGGCAGGGGCTGCACCGAGATATTCAGCGCCAGCAGCGGCGCCAGCACATGCTCATCCCCATTGGCCCAAAAGCGGACGCGCCCCGCCGAACGCTCGATCACCTCCACGCGCTGGCCGGGATGCAGCCCCAGCGCCGCCAGTTGCGCGTACACCACCTCCGGCTCATCCTCCAGATGCACGATCTGGCCGCGCTCGCCCGGCGCCAGCGTGGTCAGCGGCTGGCCGCCATGGGCCACATACTGCCCCGCGGCGTCGGGGATGGGGTCGCCGTGAGGATCGTGCGTGGGGTTGCCCAGTTGCAGGGCCAGCGCCTCCAGATCGTCCGGGGCCATGGCGTGCTCCAACTGCTCGGCCCGGCCATGCCACTCTGTCTCCTCGAAACCGGTGTGCTCGGCCAGATACAGCTCCCACAGCCGGTGGGCGCGGATGATGTGCAAGGCCGCGGCGGCGCCGGCCGGGGTGAGGGCGAGATCGCCATTGCCGACCCCGACCAGCCCCAACTGCGCCATCTCCTCTAGCAAATGCGCGGCCCGGTTCAGGCTGATCTGCAGATCGCCGGCCAGGCTTTGCAGGGTGGGCCGGCGGCCATAGCGCTGCGCCCGGTGCAGATGCTTGAGCGCATCCTCGCGCAGCACGCGGTCATCCTGCCGGCGCTGCCGCTGCAGACGGTGATACAGGCCCCACTGCGGCCAAAAAAGCCCGGCCAACAGCGCGGCGATGAATAAAGCAAGGAGCAGGGAAAGAAGAGGATCGGGCATGGCTGCGGTTGGGTGCGGTGACGTGAACAAAAACATAATTTAGGCTTGCCTAAATTATGCCGCATCCCCCCCGACCCTGTCAAATTCAGCCCCCAATTGCTCCCTCGCCGGGCCTGTCCAATCCCTTGATCGTCACCACCGGATAAGGGATCTCGATACCCGCCTGCGCGAAAGCAGCATCGATCCGCTTCACGCCCTGATCCTGCGCGGCCAGGAAGGAGATCTCGGCCACATCGATCCAGTAAAACAGGGTCAGGTCGATGGAACTGCCGCCAAAACCCTGGAACACCACCTGCGGCTGCCATGGCTCGATCGCGAGCACCCCCGGCGCCTGCCGGATCGCGTCCAGCGCCACCCGCGTCACCTGCTCCAGATCGGAACCATAGGCCACGCCCACTTGCAAACGCAGCCGCCGCCGGCTCGCTTTGGTATAGTTGGTGATGGGATTGATATAGACATCCGCGTTGGGGATGAGCACGTACAGGCCATCGATGGTGCGGATCGCCGTCGCCCGCACGTAGATATGCTCTATCGTGCCCTCGAATCCCGCCACCGCGATGACATCCCCCACATTGAAAGGCTGCTGCACCAGCAGCATGATCCCGGCCACGAAATTCTTGGCAATATCTTGCAGAGCGAAGCCGATGGTGAACCCCACCAGCCCCAGCCCGGCCAAAAAGCCGGTGATATTGCCATCCACCGTCTCCAACGCCCACAAAACCCCGAACAGGATCGTTCCCCAGCGGCCTAACCGGGTGAGCAGCAAAAGAGTTTCAGAATCAACCTGTCGCCGCTTGGCCGCGCCTTCGATCATCCGCGCCACGAAGGCCGCGATCCACAACGTGAACAGGAAGATGACAATGGCCGCGGCCAGCTTGGGCAAGAAAAGGATGATCCGCTGAATCAGGGGATCGAGATAGCTGTCGATCTGTGCGTTGATACCGTCCATGGCGCTCCTCAGGGGAGATGTGCAGCCTGCGTCCCCGGCTCGAATCGCTGGATCTCGACCAGATAACCGTTGGGATCGCGCAGAAAGCAATGATAGATGTGATAGGCGGGATGGTACTGCGGCGGCTTTTCCAGGGGCACGCCCTGCGCCTGGAGTCGCGCGGCCCAGCCATCCACATCCGCGGTGACCAGGCAGAGGATCACCCCTGCCGCGCCCGCGGCCGGGCGCTGACAGAAGCCCAAATAGCCGCCGGCAGTGACCTGATAGATGCGGCAATCTCCCTGATCCAGCCACAGGCTCAGCCCCAGCAGCTGCTCGTAGAAATGGGCAGTCGCCGCCAGATCAGAGGTGGCCAGAAACGTGATCTGTTGATCAAATGAAGCGCGTGTCACATCCATTGTCTGTCGTTCGCCCACAATAGGGAGAGGAGATGCGCCGCGGCCGCTGCCGCGCCCGCGGCAGC
>JABWBG010000089.1 GCA_013360575.1 Caldilineales bacterium | reverse complement strand
CTAATACCCAATATCTAATACCCAATATCTAATACCCAATATCTAATACCCAATATCTAATACCCAATATCTAATACCCAATATCTAATACCCAATATCCATTATCGACTAAATTCATATGTCTGATCAATACGAATTCGAAGAAGAGGAATTTACAACGCAGTTCAATGGGAGTACGCTGTGGCGGGTGCTGTTGTTGGCCAGGCCGCATCTGCGCATGACCCTGGTCTTTCTCGTTGCCATTGCGTTGGTTTCGGCCCTCGATTCCTACTTCACCTTCCTCAGCAAACGCATGATCGACGAGGGCATCGTGCCGGGCAACCGCGAGCAGTTGTTCCGCATCGCCACCCAATATGGCGCGCTGATCCTGGTGCAGGCGGGCGCGGTGTTTGGCTTCATCTACACCGCCGGCGTGCTGGGCGAGCGCGTGCAATACGACCTGCGCAAGCGCATGTTCAACCACTTGCAGCGCCTATCCTTTTCCTATTACGACCGCACGCCGGTGGGCTGGATCATGTCCCGGCTCACCTCCGACACCGAACGCCTGGGCTGGCTGGTCAGTTGGGGCGTGCTGGATGTGGTCTGGGGGCTGATGAATATCCTCAGCGCCCTCTATTTCATGACGATCATCAACTGGCGGCTGGCGCTGATCGTGTTCGCGACCATCCCCCTGCTGCTGATCGTGGCCGTGCAATTCAAGAAGCGCATCCTGGTGCAGTTCCGGCTGGTGCGCAAGCTGAACAGCAAGATCACCGGCTCCTTCAACGAAAACATCACCGGCGTGCGCGTGGTCAAGGCCCTGGGCCGCGAGCGTGAGAACCTGAGCGAATTCCAGGGGCTTTCCGGCGAGCGCTACCAGTCAGGATACCGCGCCGCCTGGCTTTCCGCCCTTTTTCTGCCCGCGGTGCAGTTGATCACCTCCTTTGCCGTGGGCGCGGTGGTACTTTCCGGCGGCTTGCAGGCCGAATATGGCGGCATCACCATCGGCGGCATCCAGGCCTTCGTCTCCTACATCACCTTTATGATGTGGCCGATCCAGGATCTGGCCCGCGTGTACGCGGAGACGCAGCACGCCATTGCCTCCGCCGAGCGCGTCTTCTCCCTGATCGACGCCGTGCCCGATGTGCAAGATCGCAAAGGCGCCGGCGACCCCGGCAGCCTGCGCGGGGAGATCGAGTTCGACGGCGTTGATTTCTATTACGAAGAGGACAAGCCGGTGCTGCGCGACTTCAGCCTGCGCGTGCGCGCGGGGGAGACCATTGCCATTGTCGGCCCCACGGGCAGCGGCAAATCCACCATCATCAACCTCCTCTGCCGTTTCTACGAGCCGAAACGGGGGCAGATCCGCATCGGCGGCCAGGATTACACCCGCTTCAGCCAGCACGCCATCCATTCCCGCCTGGGCATCGTCTTGCAAACCCCGCATCTCTTCTCCGGCAGCATCCGCGAGAACCTGCGTTATGGCCGGCTGGATGCCACCGATGCCGAAATCGAAGCAGCGGCCGTGCTGGCCGGCGCCCACGACTTCATCATCAAGCTGGAGAAGGGCTACGACGAACAGGTGGGAGAGGGAGGCGTGCTGCTTTCGGTTGGGCAGAAGCAACTGGTCAGCCTGGCCCGGGCCGTGCTGGCCGACCCCGACATCTTCATCATGGATGAGGCCACCAGCTCGGTGGACACCCTGACCGAGGCCCTGATCCAGCGGGGCATGGAGCGGGTGATGGCGGGGCGCACCAGTTTTGTCATCGCCCATCGTCTCTCCACCATCAAGCGGGCGGATCGCATCCTCGTGATCGAGGCGGGGCGGATCAAAGAAATGGGCACGCATGCCGAGTTGATCCGCCAGCGCGGGCATTACTATCGCCTTTACACCCGCCAGTTCCGCCATGAGCGCGAGGTGATGTACGATGTCTTTGGCATGGCCCCGGCGCATTGATCCAGCCGCGGCCTGCCGCCATTGGCAATGAAGGTGTAACGTCATGACCCCTGCCATGTTCTTCGTCTTCGCCCTGCTGGCGATCGTCATCCTCCTTTTCCTCAGCGATCGCTTGCGGTTGGATCTGGTGGCGATGCTGGCCGTGCTGGCGCTGATGCTCGGCGGCATCCTCAGCCCCGCCGAAGCCCTGGCCGGGTTTTCCGACGCCACGGTGCTGATCATCGCCGGATTGTTCGTGGTGGGCGGCGGGCTGGTGCAGACAGGCGTGGCCGCGGCCATGAGCGCGCGCATCAGCCGCATCGCCGGCGCCAATCCCCGCACGCTGCTGATCGTGACCATGCTGGCGGTGGCGAGTCTGTCCGCGTTCATGAGCTCTGCCGGCGCGGTGGCTATTTTTCTGCCGGTTGTGGTCAGTTTGGCCTGGAACGCCCGCATCAACCCCTCCAAACTGTTGATGCCCCTGGCGATCGCCGCCCTGATCGGGGGGCTGCTCACCCTGATCGGCACCCCGCCCAACATCGTCATCAGCGCCTATCTGGCCGATCAGGGCTACCGACCCTTTGGCTTTTTCCAGTTCACCCCCATCGGCCTGGTGATGCTGGCCCTCGGCATCCTCTACATGGTCGTTGTCGGCGTTCGCTGGCTGCCAGAGCGGGTGAAACCGGCAGGCCGTGAGACGGCTGCGGCAGAATTGCCCACAGTCAACGATTTGATCGCCAGCTACGGTCTGGCCGAGGAGTTCTTCCGGCTGCGGGTGCGGCGCAATTCGCCATTGGTAGGCAAGACCCTGGCCCAGAGCCGCCTGCGTACGCTGTACGACATCACCGTGATCGATGTGCAATCGTGGCCCCCAGATCAGCCTCTGCCCTCCCCGCCGCGGCCCGCGGCCCCCGATCTCTACATCGACGAGCATGACATCCTGCGCGTGCAGGGGCACAGCCAGGATATCGCCCGCCTCACGCGCGAGGCCTCTCTCACCATTCGCCCTGCCAATGAGATGGGAGAGCGCTACCTCCCCGCCGAGTTGGGTGTGGTGGAGGTGCTGCTGACTCCCCGCTCGCAGTTGAACGGGCAGAGTGTGGTCGCAGCCCGCTTCCGCGAGAAATACGGCGTCACCGTCCTGGGCCTTATGCGCCGGGGCGAGCCTGTGACCGAGGCCATCACCACCACGCCCCTGCGCTTTGGCGATGCCTTGCTGGTGCAGGGCACCTGGCAGCAGATCGGGCTGCTGCAGCAGGAGCGCCGCGATTTTGTGGTCGTGGGCCAGCCGCGGGAGATGCTGGCCTTGCGCCGCGCCACCGACCGGGCGCCATTGGCCATCGCCATCATCCTGGGCATGCTGGCGGTGATGTCCTTCAACCTGCTGCCCACGGTCACCGCGGTGCTGCTGGCCGCGGCGCTGATGGTGCTGGGCGGCTGCCTGAGCATGGAAGATGCCTACGCCAACATCAACTGGGAGAGCATTGTGTTGATAGCCGGGATGTTGCCCATGGCCACGGCCTTGCAAAAGACGGGCGGGGTAGATCTCATCGCCCAGAGCTTGACGAACAGCCTGGGCCAGGCGGGTCCGCTGGTCGTGATGGCGGGGCTTTTCCTCTTCACCTCTCTCTTCAGCCAGTTCATCTCCAACACCGCCACCACCGTGCTGGTAACGCCCATCGCCTTTCAGACGGCCATTGCCCTGGGCTTCTCTCCCTACCCCTTTCTGATGGCGGTGGCGGTGGCCGCGTCCACCTCTTTTGCCACGCCGATTGCCACACCGGTGAATATGTTGGTGTTGGGCCCCGGTGGCTACCGGTTTGGCGATTTCGCCCGCGTGGGCTTGCCTTTGCAGGCCTTGATCCTGCTGGCCACCCTACTGGTGACGCCGTTGCTTTTCCCCTTCTGAGCCGATCGGGGCGTCCGCAGTCGCTATGTGATGGGCGGATCGGAGAGATCGTATCCTCGTTGTTTGAGCACAAAGGCTGCCTGCGCGCGCCGCACCACGAGCCGATCATACGAACCGATCAACTGCTGCTGCGCCAACTCCTCTGGGGTGAGCGTCCGCCGCTGCGCCGAATCGTTCAACTGAGAGAGCGTGCGCTGTTGTTGCGGCGTCAGCGTGGTACGGGCGATCAACCACAACAAGTCATCCGAAAGCCTTGAGAAAGAAGCCAGATCGGTTTCCACATCCTCCGGCAGGGCCGGAAGGCCAGGGATCTCACGCAGCACGATCTCTTTGACAAGCTCGGAGATCGGTTGGTTCTGGCGATGAGCCGTGCGCCGCAACTGCTCGAACGCAGCAGGCGGTAGTTCAAAGGTGATCGCAGTTGTCATAATCTTGTCATCATCCCTTTCAAACGGGTGCATCGAAGGCAGATCGCCTTGACCGGTCATTTTAGCGCCTCACCGGTTGCCGTGCAACTCAATTTGAGACCGCATCGTATAGCCCCCAGGTCATGTGACGTGGACGTGACCAATGGGACTGGCTGCCCACCGGCCCCTGCGCTACACTCAGAATCATCCGCAAGGATGCATCTTTGCGCATCCTGCCACGTCTACTTTTGCCGTTCCGATATCCCAACCCTCTGACACACAAGGAGCCTTTCATGAACCGTTCTTACGCGCCGATTTTGGGCGGGGCGCTGCTGATTCTGGCCGGCCTCGCCTTTTTACTCAACAACTTCGGCATCCTCGATCTCAGCGTCCTATGGGCGGGGCTGTGGATCGCCCTCTTCATCGCCGGCGGCCTCGCCTTTCTGCTCGTCTATTTCAGCCGCCGCGAGCAGTGGTGGGCGCTGATCCCCGGCTTCACTCTGCTGGGCATCGGCGGCCAGATCGCCATCGACCAGCCGTTGCTACAAGTTTTCGACTTTCTGGATGGCGCCATCGTCGTTGGCAGCATCGGCCTTGCCTTCCTGGCCATCTACGCCGCGCAGCGCCAACAGTGGTGGGCGTTGATCCCCGGCGGCATCCTGGCCAGTGTGGCTGCCATGATCCTGTTCGATAACCTCTTCCCCGATGGCGAATGGGTGATCGTCATGTTCCTGGGCATGGCCGCCACCTTTGCCCTGGTGGCCCTGCTGCCCACAGGCGCAGAGCGCAACACCTGGGCCTTCATCCCTGCCGGCATCTTCCTGGCCATTGGCCTGCTCGTCTTCACGCCCGTGTTGCAGTCTGCCAACCTGCTGTTGGGCGTGGCCCTGCTGCTCGGCGGCGGCTTCCTCCTCGTCCGTTCCCTGGCCCGGCGCTGAGATATCCTGCCCCCGGCCCTCTTCTTCACCCGTTTTTGGAGTCCTATCCATGAAAAACCGACTGTATCGCAGCCGTCACGATCGTATGGTGGCCGGCGTGTGCGGTGGGTTGGCCGACTTCCTTGGCCTCGATCCCACCCTCATCCGCCTGGTTTTCGTGATCCTCGCCCTGGCCAACGGTGTCGGCTTCGCCATCTACCTGCTCATGTTGATCGTCGTGCCTGAAAACCCCGACGAAACCGCTACCCATCTGGCCGCGCCCGCCGATTCCGATCTGGCCCAGCGCATTCGCGCCTGGAGCGACGATGTGGGCGGGGGCAACCTCTCCACCCGCAACGCCATCTTCATCGGCGGCTTCCTCATCTTCATGGGGTTGCTCTTCCTGCTTCGCAATTTCGATTTCTTCCCCTGGCACTGGTTCACCCTGGGCGCCCTCTGGCCCGTGCTGTTGATCCTGGCCGGGCTGGCCATGCTCTGGCGCTTCTATCGTGGAGAAAATTGACATGAACACCCATCGCCGTGGCAGTCTCATCGGCCCGATCCTGCTGATCGGCGCCGGCCTGCTCTTTCTGCTCAGCAATTTCGGCGTCATCGATGCCAACATCTGGCGCAGCCTCCTCAACCTCTGGCCCCTGCTGCTGATTGCGGCCGGGCTGGACATCCTCATCGGCCGCCGCTCCACCGCCGGCGCCATCCTCACCGCCCTGATTCTGATCGCCCTGCTCGTGGGCGGGGTGTGGATCCTTTCCCAACAGACCAGCAGCGCCGGATTGGTCACCCACACGCTCATGCAGCCGTTGGACGGGGCAACCCGCGCCGAGGTGGAGATCAGCGCTGGCGCCGGCTCGCTCACCCTTGGCCCCCTCGCCGAAGGGGGCGCGCTGATCGAAGGCCAGGTGGCGCTGCCCGCCAGCCAGACCCTGCGCCAGGATTTCGAGGTCGCCGGCGGCGTGGCCCGCTACACCCTGCGCGGGGAAGGCAACGTCCGCCTGGGCGTCTCCAACCAGATCGAGCCTTGGGATTTGCGCCTGAACCGTGATCTGCCCATCGCCCTCGAAGTCAACACCGGCGTCGGCGTCGCGACCCTCGACCTGGAGCGCCTGCGTCTCACCGCCCTGGAGGTGGACATGGGCGTGGGCGAGACGATCCTCACCCTGCCGCGGCAGGGCGTCTATCAGGCCCAGGTCAGGGGCGGCGTCGGCGAATTGACCCTCACCCTCCCCCCTGGTTTGGCCGCGCGTGTCGAGGTCGATAGCGGCCTGGGCCGGGTGCAGGTGCAGGGCGATTACACCCGCCAGGGCGACGTCTGGACCTCCCCCGACTACGCCACCGCCGCGAATCGGGTCGAACTGAAGATCAATGCCGGCGTCGGCAGCATTCTGGTGCGCTGATTTGGTGAGCCAGCGGTCGGAGCGCTCGCAGCGCTCCGACCGCTAACCCCGCCCCCTGCCCCTTTCCTCACATTCCTTTTCTCGGAGCATAAACCATGACCACGCGTGAACGTTTGGGCGATATCATCTGGCCGGTGTTGCTGATCAGCGCCGGCGCCCTCCTGCTGCTGGCCAACCTCAATCTGGTCGACGCCAACCTGTGGCAGACGATCCTCAACCTGTGGCCGCTGCTGATCGTCGCGGCCGCGCTCAACCTCTTCCTCGTCGGCGGCAGCATCTTCCTGCCCCTCACCCTGCTCGGCTTCGCCCTCGCCTTCCTGGCCGACAACTTTGCCCTCGTCGACTGGCAGGTGTGGTCGACTGTGGGCCGGCTCTGGCCCCTGATCCTGGTGGCCCTGGGCCTGGATGTGTTGATCACCGCCCGGCTCTTTGGCAGCGCCGTGCGCGAGGAAGCCTTTAGCCAGCCCCTGGAAGATGCCAGCGCCCTGGAGATCAAAGTGGAGCCGGGCATAGGCCGCTTCGCGCTCAAGGCTGGGACCGCAGACAGCCTCTACAGCGGCCTCGCCTGGCTGGGCAAGGGCGAGCGGATCGACCAGCGGCTGACGCGGCGCCAGGGACAGGCCCGCGTGCGCCTGCAACAGGGCGGCCCCTGGTTCTTCCCCTTCAGCAGCGCCTGGACAGGCGAGCGCCGCTGGGAAGTGCAGCTCAACCCGGCCCTGCCCACCTCTCTCAAGGTGGATGGCGGCCTCGGCCCCCGCCAGATCGACCTGCGCGGGCTGCACCTCACGCGGTTCAAGATCGATGGCGGCCTGGGCGCGGCCCGCATCACCCTGCCCGACCGGGGCCGCTGCGAAGGCAAGGTGGATGGCGGCATCGGCGATGTCACCCTGGCGCTGCCCGCGGGCATGCCCGCCCGCATCCGGGTGGATGGCGGCCTAGGCGGGCGGCAGGTGCGGGGCGATTTCAGCTTCGATGGCCGCGCCTACCTCACCCCCGGCTTCGAAACCGCTGCGGACCGCCTCGATCTCAAGGTCGATCAGGGGATCGGCTCCCTCACCCTCCTGGCCCTGGCAGAATAAGAGGGCAGCCCAGCGCGACCGGGCAGTGGTGGTTGTCAATTCTCCCTGATTGGTGATAGACTGCACAGAAATGTCACAGACATCCGTTCACAAATCAAACAATCTCATCAGGAGAACGATCCTATGACCGTCAATATCGTTGAATTGCTGGGCGCTGAGGCTGACAGCCTGCTCACCCACCACTGCCAGGGCATCCCCAAAGAGATGATCTACGCCCCCGGCCCCCGTTTCGTCGATGATATTTTCTCCCAGACCGACCGGTCGCCGGTGGTGCTGCGCAATTTCCAGACGATCCTGAACAGCGGACGCCTGGCCGGCACCGGGTTCCTTTCCATCCTGCCGGTGGATCAGGGCATCGAGCACTCAGGGGCCGCCTCCTTTGCCCCCAATCCCATCTACTTCGACCCCGAAAACATCGTGCGCCTGGCTATCGAGGGCGGCTGCAACTGCGTCGCCTCCACCCTGGGCGTGCTGGGCGCAGTCTCCCGCAAATATGCCCATCGCATCCCCTTCCTGGTCAAGATCAACCACAACGAAACCCTGACCTACCCGCAGATGTACGACCAGACCCTCTTCGCCAGCGTGCAGCAATCCTTCGATCTGGGCGCGGTGGCGGTGGGGGCCACCATCTACTTTGGCGCGCCGGAGTCCCGCCGCCAGATCATGGAGATCAGCGAAGCCTTCGCCCTGGCCCACGAGCTGGGCATGGTGACGGTGCTGTGGGCCTATCTGCGCAACCCTGGCTTCAAACACCAGGGCGTCGACTATCATGACGCCGCCGACCTGACCGGGCAGGGCAACCACCTGGCCGTGACCATCGAGGCGGACATCGTCAAGCAAAAACAGGCTGTCAAGAATGGCGGCTTCACCGCCATTGGCTTTGGCCACACCAACCCCCTGGTCTACAGCACCCTCACCAGCGATCATCCCATCGATCTGGCGCGCTGGCAGGTGGCAAACTGCTACATGGGCCGCATCGGCCTGATCAATTCCGGCGGCGCTTCGGGCAAGGATGACCTGGCTCAGGCCGTGAAAACAGCCGTGATCAACAAGCGGGGTGGGGGCATGGGCCTGATCTCCGGGCGCAAGGCGTTCCAGAAACCTTTCGCCGAGGGCGTGGCCTTGCTCAACGCCATCCAGGATGTGTATCTGGACAAAAGCGTCACCGTCGCCTGAGTTTTTAGCGATTTTGGTACTGACCTCAAGCCCTAAAGGTTTTTGAAACCTTTAGGGCTTTTCTCGTTCCCGCGCGCCTTCTTCGACCACGCGCACGAAAATAAAATCGGCGATGGCGCAGGGGATGCTGTGCCTTTCGCCCCCGGCTGCCACCTCGATCGCCTCGGCGCTCTTGCCGGTGATGACCACCGCCGTGTCGGGGTACAGGCCCGACTCGCCCAGGCGGCGCAGGGCCGCGGCGTCGTGATCGCTCACCTCGGCGATGATGGCGCGCTGTCCCAGGCCCAGATCGCGCAGCCGATCCTGGGCCGGGCGCAGCATGCTGCCATCCAGCGCCGGGATCGGCGCACCGTGCGGGTCGAGGGTGGGGAAGCCGAGAGCTTCATCCATGCGCGCCTCGATCTCTTCCGAGAGGATATGTTCCCACTTCTCCGCCTCGGCATGCACCTGATCCCAGGGCACGCCCAGCGCCTCGGCCAGATACAACTCCACCAGGCGGTGATGGCGGATCACTTCGAGGGCGATCTTACGCCCCGCTTCGGTCAGGGTCACGCCCTGATAGCGGGTGTAGACCACCAGATGCATCTCGGCCAGGCGTTTGATCATGCCGGTGGCCGAGGCGGGGGCCACGCCCAGGCGCTCGGCCAGCATGGTGGTGGCGACTTTACCACGCTCGCGCTGGATTTCGAAGATGGTCTTGAGGTAGTCCTCGACAGCCTGAGTGTGCATGGCTGCACTCTACTTCACGGGGGAGCCGTTGTCAACGGGCGTGGGGCGTGGTTCGTCTTTCGTCCATCGTCCATCGTCCTCCGGCCCTGCAGGGGTTCAGGGCTTGACAATCGCGCATACTGCGCGTATGATTGCCTATGTTACTTAGGTATCTCCCTTCGTGCTAGCGGTCGGAGCGCTGCGAGCGCTCCGACCGCTGAAGTCTCCCCTCTCCCCTCTCCCCTCTCCCATGACCTACCTCCGTAAGGGCGCCGCCCACATTGCCATCCTCAGCGTGCTGGCCGAAGCGCCGCAGTATGCCTACCGCATCATCCCACTGCTGGAAGCGCGCAGCGAGGGCTTTTTCGAGTTCCGCCAGGGCCTGATCTACCCGGCCCTGCACAAATTGGAGCGCGAGGGCCTGATCGCGGGGGACTGGCGGCAGGAAGAGGGGCGGCGGCGCAAGTATTACCGCCTGACCGATGAGGGCCGGCAGCGGTTGGCGCAGGAGGAACGGGAACTGCGCAGCTACGCCCGCGCCCTTTTGCGCCTGCTCGAGGGCGGGGCCTGAGCAAACATGGGTACCGATCACGCCATCGATGCTTATCTGGCCGGGCTGGCCGAGCGCCTGGAACTGGACGCGCAGCAGCGCCGGGAACTGCTGGACGAGATGCGCGGCCATTTGCAGGACGCAGTGGCCGCGGCCCAGGCCCGCGGGCTGGATGAACAGACCAGCCTGCAGGAAGCGCTGGCCGCGTTTGGCCCAGAGGTGCGCATCGCCGCCGAGATGAACACCGTCTACGCCGGCTGGGGCATGACCGACGCCATCATCTTCACCGCCCTGCCGGTGATCATGGGGCTGTTGCTGCGCTGGCTGGTGTTCGCGCCCGCAGGCAGCGCCGCCGGCTGGGAAAAAGTGCTCACTTCCCTGCCCTTCTGGATCGTTGCCCTGGCCGCTCTATTGGTTCCGCTGCTGCGCTTCCCTCGTTTTCGTTTTGCGTTGATCTCCTGGGTGCTGTTCTGGAGCATGACTGTGGCTTTTGTGGCCCTGGGTTAGCTTGCAGGGCTGATCCAGAGCCGCCGCGCAGGTTTTTCACACGGAGTGTTCTCACCATGTCTTACCTTACGACGATCCGCACGCTCGGCGACGACGCCGAGCAACTGGAAATGACCTACCAGACCGCGCTCAAGGCGGGGGAGGCCGCGGCCTTCAAAGAGGCAATCGATGCCACCTACGCCGCCGCGCCCAATCACCTGCTCTACGCCGCCTGGCACCACCGCCTGACCTACGCCGCCGCCAAGGTCAGGGGCTTTGCCATCGCCTGGGGCTGGGCCATCCCCCTGGCCCTGCTGAATGCGTTGCTTTTCTGGTGGCTTTCGGATGACGCGCACTTCATGGTGAAGCTGGTGCATCCCACCACCGGCGACGTCACCACCTTTTTGCCCACCCTGTTGCTGCTGATCGCGCCGATCGCTGCCGCCTGCATGTTGATCTATCTTGCGGCTGTCAGCGGCAAAGGGTGGGGACGCAGCGCTTTGGCGATCGGGGGAGTGGCTATCGCCAGCTTTTATGTGCTCTGGGTTTACCCGCAGACAGGGTCGCGGCCTTTTCAGGAGCAATACCTGGGGCTGATGGCCATGCATCTGCCCCTGCTGGCCTGGGCGGGCGTGGGCCTGACCCTGCTGCCCGGTCGCCGCCGGCCCGCCGACACCTTCGCCTTCCTGATCAAGTCGCTGGAGGTGCTGGTCATGGCCGGGTTGTTCATGGCCGCGGGGGTGTTGTTCATCATGGTAACCTTCGGCCTGTTTTCGGCCCTGGATGTGACCCTCTCCACCCTGGTGCAGCGCCTGTTCATCGCCGGCGGCGGCGGCCTGGTGCCGGTGCTGGCCCTGGCCGTGATCTACAATCCCACCCTGCCCCCGGCCGCGCAGAGTTTCGACGAAGGACTGAGCAAGCTGGTGGCCCTGCTGCTGCGGGTGCTGCTGCCCCTGACCCTGCTGGTGCTGCTGATCTACATCGGCTTCATCCCCTTCAACTTCCGCCAGCCATTCGAGAACCGGGATGTGCTGATCATTTACAACGGCATGCTCTTTGCCGTCATCGCCCTGTTGCTGGGGGCAACGCCGTTGGCCGCGGACGATCTAGCGCCGGCGGTGGCGCGCTGGCTACGGCGGGGGATCATCGCCCTGGCTGCCCTGGCCCTGCTGGTGGGCGTCTATGCCTTCGCCGCCATCCTCTATCGCACCGCCATCGACAAGCTGACGCCCAACCGCCTGGCCTTCATCGGCTGGAATGTGGTCAACATTGGCTTGCTGATCTTGCTGCTGGCGCTGCAAGCGCGCGGGCAGGCGGCGGCATGGCTGCAGGGCGTACAGCGGGCGTTCAGCATCGGGGCCGTGACCTATACCCTCTGGGCCGTGGCCGTGATCCTGCTGCTGCCCTGGCTGTTTGGCATGGATCAGGGCCGGATGGAGGCCCTGCCCCCCGCCGTGCAGCGGATCGTCTACGAACAGACCCCGCCCATCCTGCTCAAATGCGCGAGCAGCCCCCACATCTACCAACTCGATGGGGGCGAAAAACGCTGGATTCAGGACATCCCCACCTTCCAGGCGCGCGGCTTTGTGTGGCGGGATGTGCGGATCCTCTCCTGCGATGCCCTGCGCAGCCTGCCCGACGGCCCCCCCATCCCCGCGGATGCCGGCCCGCCGCCGCAACCCTGATCCCACCCCTTGACTCGAGGCCGCCATGAACCACCTTGCCATCATCGAGACCATCCTGCGCAACCGCTATCGCTTCTTTGCCGACATCCGCGAGGGCATCGACATCCCCCGCAAGATTCGCGCCCTGCTGCTTTCCGCCCTCCTCTTCTTCGCCCTGTACGGGGCCGTGATCGGCTCCAGCCACTCTCTGTGGCAGGCGCTGAGCTCTGCGGCCAAACTGCCGGCCGTGTTTTTGATCACGCTGGTGGTCAGCCTGCCCACTCTATATTTTTTCAACGTCCTGTTCGGCGCCAACCTCAGCCTCAGCCAGAACTTCGCCCTGATCCTGACCGCCATCACCGTCACCGCGGTGTTGTTGCTCAGCTTTGCGCCCGTGACCCTCTTTTTTCTGATCACGACCAGCAACTACCAGTTTTTCAAGCTGCTGAATGTAGGCATCTTCGCCATCACCGGCGGCGTGGGCGTCAGTTTCCTGGCCCAGGGCATGGACATGATCGGGGGGCGAGAGGTGGAGACAGAGGGGGCGCAGGCGCGGCGGCGGCTGATGCGGTTCTGGATCCTGCTCTATGCCTTTGTGGGCACGCAACTGGCCTGGACCCTGCGCCCCTTTTTCGGCGCGCCAGGCCTGCCCTTCGAACTGTTCCGCAATCTGGGCGGCACCTTCTACGCCGACATCTTTGCTGCCCTGGGTGAGATCCTGGGCTTTTTCACGGTGCGATAAGGGGGCATGATGGCCAAATCACCGAAATCGACCGAAGAATTGATCCTGGAAGTGTTGCGCGAGGTGTTGGAACGGCAAAAGGCCGGCCCCGCCCCCGCAGCCCCGCCCGCAGCCTCGCCTGCAGCCTCGCCTGCAGCCTCGCCTGCAGCCGC
>JABWBG010000364.1 GCA_013360575.1 Caldilineales bacterium | reverse complement strand
AGATGGCGGCCAGCGCTGGGAACAGCTCGCCCAGGCCGCGGGGCCGGTGTTGTGCGTGCAGGCCGCGGGCGGGCGCCTCATCGCCGGCGGGGGCGGGGGCGTGATGCTG
This sequence comes from Caldilineales bacterium, assembly GCA_013360575.1. Classification (GTDB taxonomy): domain Bacteria; phylum Chloroflexota; class Anaerolineae; order J102; family J102; genus JABWBG01. The sequence goes on along the minus strand of JABWBG010000364.1, from coordinate 2,268 downwards.
GTGGGGTGAAGGGCTAGAAAAACACCTTGGCCAGGCGCAGCGCCCCCTGCTTCCAGGGCACGCGATGCGTCACCCCCGTGGCCCCGGAAAATTCCGGCAGATGGGCGATGTACCACTCGTAATTGCGCACCAGCGCCTGCTGGTTCGAGTATTTGGGCGAGAATCCCAGCACCCGCTCCGCCTTTTCGATGGAGACGAAGGAATCCTCCGTGGCGGTTTCGTACACCCATTTGTAGAGGGGCGAGAGCTTGAGTTTTTCCAACAGGCGCAGGCCAAAGATCACCGGCCCGGCCGGCGTGGGCACGATCTTCTTGCCGAACCCGGCATGATCGAGCACGGCCTGATAATCCTCGCGCATCGTCTTGAACTCTTTGGCGCCGATGTTGAAGACATCGTTCACCCGCTGCTCGTCCAGCGTGGCGGTGAGATAGATGGCGTCGCAGAGGTCTTCCACATCGAGCAATTGGTAGCGATTGCGCCCGCTGCCCAGCATGGGGAAACCTTTGCCATCCTTGGCCCAGTCGTAGAGCAGGGCAAAGACGCCCAGCCGTTCCGGGCCGACAAAGGATTTGGGGCGGATGATGGGGATGCACATGCCCTGCGCCCGGAATTCCCGGCAGATGCGCTCCGCCTCGACTTTGGCCTCGCCATAAGGCCCCACCCCATCCAGGGGATCATCCTCGTACAGGGGATGGTGATCGGGGATGCCATAGACCGCGGTGGAGGAGATGTGGATGAAACGCTCGACCCCGTGGGCCTGGGCCGCGCTCAGCACCGTGCGCAGGCCGTCGATGTCGGTGGTGTAGATCTCTTCAGGCGTGTACAGGGGCAGGGCCGCGGCCGTGTGCACCACGATGTCGATATCCTGCATGGCCTGCGCCACCGCGTCCGGGTTGCGGATATCGCCGGTCACTTCCACGATCCGCGACCGTTCGGGATAGGTGAAGGGGAGGATATCGAGGGAGGTGACCCGGTGGCCGCGGGCCAGCAGGTAGCGGATGAGGTTGATCCCCAAGAAACCGGCGCCGCCGGTGATCAGGTAATGCCGCGGGGAGGACGGCGGGGTGGATGCGTGGGTCATGAGATCGTTTGAGTGGAGGGCGCGCAGCACGCGCCGGAAATCGAAAGGAAGATGTTGTATCTCCGATTATAGTGGATCCTTTTTGCTCTGCGCGAATTTGGGGGCTTCCCACCCTCACTCCCCCACCCCATCCACCACAAGCGCGTCTTCCCCCCACACCTCCACCTCGTTTGGCGGCATGGCCTCGGCCAGATAGATGCCCATCAGCTCGGTGAGATAGCCGCCGGCGCGGCGAAATTGCAGCCTCGCCTGCACCTGCAGCGGGCCAACCACATCCGCCGGCAGGCTGAAGCGAAAACGTTCGGTCATGGCGCCGGCGGCGGGGAGGCGATGGTCGCGCAGCAGCCGCTCGGCCTCCCACAGGCGGTCGGTGGGGTGGCCGTCCGCGTCCTGCCAGACCACGCCGTAGGTGACGCTGCCCGGCAGGGGGTCGCCGAAGTCATCCACCCCGCCGGAGTGGTAGAGTTCGCGCCCGGCCGCGTCAGTCACGCGCATCTCCAGCCACAGCTGGCGCAACTCGCTGGCGCCGGTGGGCAGGCTGTGCCCGGCGGCGATGTTGCGCACCCGCACCCGGATCTCCATGTCCTGGCCGGGCGAGGCGTCCGCCGGCGGCAAGATCTCGACCGCGACCACCTCCCCTTTCTGCGCCGGCTGCCCGTGGGCGGGATGGCAATCCACGCAGGCCGTGTCCGCCGCGTAGGGGCTGGCCTGCCATTCGCTGACGGTGGTCATCACCGGCAGGCCGCTGGCGGGGTTCGTGGCTTCGTGGCAGGCGGCGCAGGGGGGAGAGTGGGGATTGGAGATCGGAGATTGGAGAGTGGAGAGTGGAGAGTGGAGATCGGAGAGTGGAGAGTGGGGAGTGGAGGCGTGATCGAGACGGGCGGGATCGAGGACGTAGGCGCCATTGGCCTCGCCGGTGAGGGCGACGATGCCGTGGCAGAGGGCGCAGGTGACGCCTTGCGCGGCGGCGGGGCTGAGGGGGGATTGCTCCTGGCCTTTCCAGCCCCAGCGCGAGCGGATTTGGCCGCTGAAGAGGCCGATGGGCGTGTGGCAGCCGGCGCAGAAGGGGCCGATCTCGCCGTTTGTGCGCTGGTCGGCCATCTTGAACCAGGCGCGGTAGAAGGGGCGGGCCGCGGCCTGGGCGTGAGCGGAGTCGCTCCAGGCGGCCAGTTCGGCGGGATGGCAGG
>JABWBG010000363.1 GCA_013360575.1 Caldilineales bacterium | reverse complement strand
CATCCCCACCCCGCCCCCGCCGCCGCCCACTCGCGCCGCGGCCCCCACGCCGGCCCCGGCCCCCCCTGCCGGCGTCGATTTTCGCCTGGTGTCGGTGCGACTGTGGGGCCCGATCGAAAATGGCGGCTATTTCGATGGGCCTTCCCTGCACTGCGGTGAAAAACGCCAACTGCGCGGCATCGTCCTGGACGCGGCCGGCCAGCCCCTCAATGGCGTCACCCTGCTCGGCGTCTACAGCGGGGTGGAGCAAGTCAGCGGCAGCAAAGGCCCCGGCGTGGCGGAATGGATTCTGGGCGGAGGGGACGATCTGATTGTGTTGCGCGATATCGATGGCCGCCAGGCCAGCAGCGAACGGGGCGCCAACCTCGTCACCGATGTGGGCCGCATCGCCGACGACCATCTCATCGCCTCAGGCTACTGCAGCGACGCCGGCAGCTGCGCCGGTCTGCGCGCTGCCAATGCCTGCTATGGCCATTTTTCCTGGGATGTCACCTTCCAACGCACTTATTGACCCTGCCAGGCCGATCCCCCTCCCCGTTTCCTGCCTGCGCAGTTTGCAATTTTTGCCAATCGTAATGTAAGCTAACCCGGCTTTTGCCAAGAAGGGAAGCTCCATCACCAAGATGGAAGCTTGCAGATTGGCCCGATTCGACGGCGTTTACACAGCCATTCCCCCATCCTCGCCGTCCCACCGAAGGAGGTAGTAACTACTCGTGAGCACGAACCTTTTGGAGCGTGCCGAACTTTTCGCCAACCTGACCCCGCCAGAACGAGCCCTCGTAGCCACCCATCTGCAAACGCAGAGCTTCGCCCCCGGCGAGGCTGTGTTCAGCGAAGATGAGGCCGCACGGGCGCTGTATCTGATCAAGTCAGGGGGTGTGCGTCTCAGCATGGGCCAGATCTCACTGGCTACACTGGCGGCGGGCGCCCTATTTGGCGAAACGGACCTGTTTCTGGAGCGGCGGCGCAGCATCGCGGCCACGGCCACAGGCCCGCTCGAAGTTTGGACGCTGTCAAATCACGACCTCGAACAGGTCATCCACACGCATCCGAGCATTGGCCTCAAGCTCTCTCTCAGCTTTGGCGAACGTCTGGTGCAGCTCAAGCCCTATCTGATCGAGGCGCGGCTGGCCGCGGCTCCCCTGTTCAGCGGGCTGCAAGAGGATGATCTCGCTCAGATCGCCAACTACTTCACGCTCAAATCTTTCCGCCAGGGGCGCACCCTCTACCGCGCCGGCGACCCGCCCGAAGCGCTGTTCTTGATCGAGCGTGGCCGCGTGCAGGTGGAACGCGAGCGGGAAAGTATCGAGCTGGGGCCAGGTGAAACGCTGGGGCTGATGGCCTTGCTGGCCGAGAAAAACCATCTCGAAAGCGCGCAAGCGCTGGAGGAGATCGTGGCCTGGGTGCTGAGCCGCGAAGATTTCACCGCGCTCAGCGTCGCCGCGCCGCAACTGCGCGCCCGCCTCAGCCAAAAGCTGCACACCCAGCTCAGCCCCGCGGATGAAGCGCTGGCGATCGAACGCCTGCGCGCCCTGCCCCTCTTTGCTTCCCTCGATCTCGACACCCTGCGCGGCGTGGCCCAGCGCTTGTTGCTGCGCCATGTCCCCGCCGGCGAGATCGTGTTCCAGGAAGGAGAAGTTGGCGACGCCCTCTATCTGGTCGACACCGGCCGCGTAGAAGTGGTCAGCAGCCTGCTGCGCCGGGGCGAAATCCTGGCCCGGTTGGGCGCCGGCGGTTTCTTCGGCGAGATGGCCTTGCTCACCGGCAAGAGCCGCACCACCGGCGTGCGTGCAGTCGAAGATAGCAACCTGTGGGTGCTCTACCGCCGCGACTTCGAAGAACTCACGGCCACGCATCCCTCGTTGGGGCAGGCCCTGGCCCGCACCCTCAGCGAACGGCTGCACGAAAGCGGCGAAACCTTCGCCGATCGCCATCTACGCAAGATCAGCCTCTTCAGCGGCCTGAACACCGCACAATTGGCCGATGTGGCGGAACGACTCTTCCCCGCCCGCTACCAACCGGGCGAGATGATCTACCGCCAGGGAGACAGCGGCGACCGCCTGTTCATGATCGAAAGTGGCGAGGCGCGGCTGGGCAACTCTGCCGGCGCCAACTTCCGCCTGACTGCGGGCGAGTTCTTCGGCGAGCGCTCTCTCCTGACCGGGGATGCGCACGCGGTCAGCGCCGTGGCCGAGAGTCATCTCGAGGTGTGGACGCTGGCCCGCGAGGATTTCGAGGCCCTGGCCCTGAAGTACCCGATCCTGGCCCTGAACCTCAGCCGCATCATCAGCCGGCGGTTGCAAATGACGGCTCCGGCGGCAGCGGCCCCCGTGGCCATTCCGCCCGCGGCAGTTCCTCGCCCGGCGGCCCGCCCGGCGACT
>JABWBG010000088.1 GCA_013360575.1 Caldilineales bacterium | reverse complement strand
ACTGGTTCAAGCATCATCTCAAGGTCGGCTGGACTTTGCCTGTTCGCTTCGATTTACCTCCCGAGCTAATCCTTCATGAAAATGTCCGGTAGAGAAATTGACAATTGTCAATTGTCAATTAATCGCGCAAGTTGTTGGGCTACGAAATGGCGTCCGCCGCGAACAGGGGCGTGGGTTTTGCCCGCAGGCTCTGCTGCCCTTAAAATGCCCCCACCCGCATCCCGGCTCACCCCAGTCCCCGCCCCATGAAACGTCTCCTCATCCTCTGTACAGGCAATATCTGCCGCACCCCTATGGCAGTGGCCCTGTTGCGCCAGCAAGTGACCGCCGCCGGCCGGCACGAGCAGATCGTAGTCGATTCTGCAGGCACGTACGCGGTGAACGGCGCGCCCGCCAGCCAGGGTTCGCGGCAGGCCATGGCCGCGCGGGGGCTGGATATCAGCGAGCATGTGGCCAAGCAGGCTACTGCCGCCCTGGTGCGCGAGGCGGATCTGATCCTGGTGATGGAGGAAGCGCACCGCCGTAGCATCTTTCACACCTGGCCGCAGGCGCTGGCCAAGACCTTTCTGCTCAGCGAGATGGCAGGCGCACACAACGACGTGACCGATCCCTACGGCGGGACGCAGGGGGACTACGATCGGGCGGCGGCGCTGATCGAACGCTATGTACAGCAGGGGTGGCCGGAGATCGTCAGGCGGTTGGGGGCCTGAGCCGCGGGCGGCGCGGTCCCGGTCGATCAGGCATTGCGCCCGCGCAGCAGGCCCCACGATTTGCGGCACTCGTACCAGGCCATGATGGCGGCCAGGCGCAGGCCGTGGAAGCCATCGCGATAGCCCTGCCAGGTGATGAAACGCCGCCAAAAGGCCTGCCAGGGCCGGGTGAGAAGGTGGCGGGGATGGGCGCTGACCCCGGCGTCGAGCAGAGTCTGCACCTCGAGAGCGGTGTAGCGCCGCTGTTTGGCGTGGAATTGCGCCCACGAATCATAATTGTAGTGGATGAGATGCTCGCGCAGGCGTTCCTGTTTGCCGTCGATGATGACCAGCTCATGTACCCGGCGCTGCTCGTCATAGCGCGCTTTGGCGCGGCGCAGCAAGCGCAGTTGATGATCCGGATACCAACCGCCTCCTTTCATCACATGCCCGATCAGGTGGTTGTAGCGGGGCGTCCACCAGCCATCGACATCGTCGCGGTCGAGGATGCCCTCGATCTCCCAGGACAACTCTGGGGTCACCCGCTCATCTGCATCCACAAAAAACACCCATTCGCTATCCAGCGCGGCCAGGGCGGCATTGCGCGCCTGCGAAAAGTTGCTGAAAGGGATGGGGATCACCTCGGCTCCGGCCGCGCGGGCGATCTCGGGGGTGCCATCGCTGCTGTTCGTGTCGAACACCACCACGCGGTCGGCAAACGCGCAGGAACGCACGCAATCGGCGATGTGATGGGCCACGTCGAAGGCAAGAATGGCGCAGGTGAGGCGTGTCGTCGCCTGGCCGGCCGGTGGGCCGAGGGGTTCGGCGGGCCGATCAGGCGCTACGGGCAAGTTGGCGGATGGCTTCATAGGTTGGGCGTTGGGCGGGGCCGGCGGCGCGGGCGCGGCCTTGCATGGCAAAGGCGACGAGGCCACGGGCGAGGCGACGTTTCCAGGCGGGGTAGTATCTGTCGTAGTAGCGCAGGCGCGAGCGCCACAGGGCCAGGGTCATGGGTCCACGGAATTGGCGGGTGCTCTGGCCTTCGTGGTGGGTGACGCGGGCCGTGGGCAGGCAATACAAGGGCCAGCCCGCGGCCTGGATGCGGCGCTGCCAGTCCATCTCCTCGGCATACATGAAATAGCCTTCGTCCAGCAGCCCGGCCGCGGCAATGGCCGCGGCGCGCAGCAGCAAGACCGCGCCCAAGGCGAAGTCGATGGGGAAGGGACGATCGCCATCGTACAGCCGGCGAGGATACCGGCCATTGATGCGGGAGTGCAGCAGCCGCGGGTGCAGGGGGAAGAGATCGAGAAAAAGCTGGGCCAGACCGGGGAAGTGAAAGGCGCTGTGTTGGAAGCTGCCATCCCCATAGGCCAGCCGTGGGCAGCAGCCGCCGGCCTGCGGCTGCGCGGCCAGAAAGCCTGTCAGGGCAGCCAGGCTGCCGGGGTGCAGTTCCGTATCGGGGTTGAGCAGGAGCAGGAGAGGGGGAGGATCGCCGCCGGGCTGCTCCAGGCCCAAGCGGCGCAGGCCCAGGTTGTTGCCAAGGGCAAAGCCCAGGTTCTCGGCGCTGGCGATCAGATCGACCTGGGGAAAATGGGCGGCGACCATGGCGGCGCTGTCATCGGCGGAGGCGTTGTCCACCACCACCACGGCCGCGGCCAGCGCGGGTGTGCGCGCCAGTTCGGCGAAGAGGGAGCGCAGGCAGGCTTGCAGCAAGTCGCGCACATTGAAGCTGACGATGACAACGCCCAGACGCATCATTGCCTCGGATCGAGGATGTTCACTTCCTGTGTGTCGGCGAAGTTGTTGACCACCGCCACATCTTCGTGCAGCAGGCCGCCCCAGATGCGGAAGGGATTACGCGCGGGCACATCCACCCAGAGGATGGTACCGTAGACCAGCCCGCGGCGGCCTGGGTCGAGGAAGCATTGCTCGCGGCCGTCGATCAGTTCGCAGCGCAGGTCTTCGCGGCGGCCCACGGCGTAGCGGAAGGGGAAATCCTGGCCAAAATTGGACTGGAAATTGAGGGCGAAGCGCCAGGTGCCGGACTGTTCGAACCAGCTCGACTCGTCCGCGGCATAGGCCAGGGTGTTGAAGTTCTGGTCGGAGCGGTAGACTGCGCCCGGCCAAGGCCCGGCCGTGCGGATCGGCACCTGGCCATAGTTTTCGATGGTGGCGGTGAAGATCAGGGCGCCGCCGATGGGGATGTTCAGGTCGCCGTCGCTGGGATCGAGCAGGGTGATCTCGCCGCGTACGATGTCGGCGCGGGGCAGGCCGCCATCCACAAGGGTGAGGGTGCTGGTGACGACGGTGTGGTTGCCCACGCGATCGCGGGCCTCGGCCACCACGATGTATGCGCCATCGGGGGGCGGGTCGGCCCCGCGGTCGATGCCGCCATCGTAATCGTAGAAATGGAAGCCGGGGGCGGTGGGTTTGATCTCTCGCTCGGTCTCGGCCAGGGGAAAACGGCGGGTGGGGTTGGCGGGGTCGATGTTTTCGGGGTCGCGGGGGTCGTAAAGGTAGACCTGGATCGTCTCCACCTCTTTGGTCAGCCAGTAGGTGATGGCGGCGCGGTCGTCGATGCCATCCTGATTGGGGCTGATCACGGAGGGGTTGACGGCGAAGTTGTCGAAGGCAGGGGCCGCGGTGTCGGCGTCGCTGATGCGCAGCGCGCCCCGCTTTTCATCGCTGTTGCCCGCGTCATCGCGGGCTGCGATCACCCAGGTGTAGTCGCCATCGGGGAGGACGCGGCCGGCGATGACGCCTCCCCAGAGTACTTCGAAGGTGCGGGCGGCGCGGGACTGATCCTGACGGAAATAGTGGCGCTGGCCCTGGGCGTCGATGAAATAGATGGAAATGTAGCCGGGCTGCCGCAGGGTGTAGCGGATGCGGGTGATATCGCTGTTGCCGTCGGCGTTGGGGCTGATGTGGGCCGGCTCGACGCTGGCCGCGCCGATCAGGGGGCTGTTGGCGCAGGCTGCCAGCAAAAATAGCGCCAGTCCCAGCAGGCCGGCGCCGGAAAGGAAGGAGCGGAGAGAATGGATCACGAAGCGGATGGGGGTGAGAGGCGATCAAAAACCCGCCGGAGCGGGCGGGCGCAGCGGGCGGGGAAGGTGAAAGGGGCAATCCAAAGAAAAAGCCCACTCGCCAGGAGTGTACCACCGTTGCCAAAGCGACGCCAAAGCGCCTGCCCGCGCGCACAGGTCAGTCGCTGATGTTGTGCTCGGCGTAGATGCGGCGTAGGGTGCCTGTTTCTCCTCGCAGCACCAGGGAATGGGTGGAGGCGCGCCCGCTCTGATAGCGCACGCCGTCGAGCAGGGGGCCGTCGGCGATGCCGGTGGCGGCGAAGAAGATCTCATCGCTGCGCACGATCTCTTTGCAGGTGAGAATGCGGTCGAGATCCAGGCCGGCGGCGGCCACGGCTGCTCGTTCCTCCGGGCTTTGTGGAGCCAGCCGGCCCAGCATGCATCCGCCCAGGGCGCGCACGGCGCAGGCCGCGGTCACCCCTTCGGCCACGCCGCCGATGCCGAGCAGCAGGTCGATGGAGGTTCCGGGCAGGGCGGCGAGGATGGCCCCGGCGATGTCGCCATCGGTGCGCAGGGCCACGCGGGCGCCGGCGGCGCGGATCTCCTCGATCAGATGGCGGTGGCGGGGGCGGTCGAGCACGAATACCACCAGGTCGCGCACCTCTTTTTTCTTGATGCGGGCCACCAGCGCCAGGGTCCAGGCCGCGGGCGCGTCCAGGCATTCGGGCACAAGGGCGGGGGCGACGTCGCGATCCACCACGATCTTCTCCATGTAGGCGGCGGGGGCCGGGGCCCACATGCTGCCGCGCGGGGCCGCGCCCACCACCGAAATGGCGCCGGAACGGCCCTGCACCAGCAGGGTAGTGCCATCGATCGGATCGACCACCACATCCATCTCCGGGCCTTGGCCATTGCCCACCGGCTGGTTGGTATCGACCGGGCTGTGCACGCCGATGCGGGTTTCCTCGCCCACGACGATGACGCCGGCCATGGACACGGTGCGCAGTGTGCGGATCACCGCCTCGGTGGCGGCGCGGCCCGCGCCCTCGCGGCTGCCCAGCCCCATCCACCGCCCCGCGGCCAGCGCCGAGGCCTCGGTCACGCGCACCAGTTCCAGCCCCAAATTGCGTTCCAAATGTGTTTCCATGACGAGTCTGTTCCTGCTCCGGTCAGGCAAAGGAATCAACGGCCTCGAGCAGGTGCGCGGTCTCCCAGCCCACCATGCCCTGTTCGAGGATAAAGAGATGAAGATAGCCGGCTGCTTGCAACAGTTGGGCGACGCGACGGCTGCGCCGCGAGGTGCGGCAGACCAGGACGATGGTACGATTATGCGGCAGGGGCGGCAGTTCGCGCATGAACACCGGCAAGGGGATGTTCTGCGCCTGGGGGATGTGGCCGTGGGCGAATTCGCGCGGCTCACGCACATCGATCACCAGCATCTCCGGCTTGAATTTGAGATCCTGGTACAACGCCCGCGGGCTGATCAGGTTGAAAGCCTCGAGGGGAGGCAGCGGGCCGCGGCTGATCGGGTGTTCATAGGTCGGTTTGGGCAGGTTCTGGCATTCGGCAAAGACGCGCAGCGGGCATTCGTAGATGCACACCACCGGGTCGAGGACGTGATAGAAAAGATATGGGATGGCGCCATCCCCCGCCAGCAGGTGATCCTCGCCCAAAAAGGCGGCGAACCCGCTGCTGCGCATCAGCGCCAGCACCGCGGGCCGCGCCTTGCTCAGGAAGACATCGCCCCCCCGCTCGCGGTAGCTGCGCACCACCGCCTCCAGCATGTGCACCCCGCTGATGTCGATCTGTTGCACATTGTTCAGCCGCAGCAAAAGATCGAGTTGGGCGGGGTGGCTGGCGGCGTTGGCCAGGATCGCCTCTTCCACATGATTGACCGCGCCGAAATAGAGATCGCCGCGGATCTCCATCACTGCCAACTGCGCGCAATTGGGCTGATCGGGCCGGTGTTCGAGGTGCATGTAGTCGGCATCGGGCACCATCAGCAACACCTGCGGGGTGCTGGTCTTGAGGATGTAGTAGGCCAGCGCCATGAGGATGCCGGTGAGCACGGCAAATTGCAAGGGTAGAAAAAGGGTGGCCAACAGCGTGGCCACCATGATCGTAGCATCCCCACGGGTGGAGCGCAGGATGCGGGCCATTTCCCCATAATCGACCATGCGAAAGGCGATGACTACGAGAATGCCGGCCAGGGCGGCAAAGGGCACATAAGCCACCAGCGGCCCCAGGATCAGGATCACCCCCAGCAAGATCAGGCCGGAAAAGACCGCGGCCAGGGGCGTGCGGGCGCCGGCTGCATAATTCATGGCCGACCGGTTGAAAGAAGCGGAGCCGGGGAAGCCGGAAAATAGCCCCGCGGCGATGTTGGCCACTCCCTGCCCCACGAATTCCTGGTTGCTGTCGAGGCGCTGGCCGCTCTGGGCGCTGAGCGCGCGGGCAATGGAAACCGCCTCCACCAGACCGATGGCGCCGATGGCCAGGGCGCCGCCGGAGAGATTGCCGATCAACGCCAGATCGAAGAAGGGGAGGGAGGCCAGAGTGGGCAGGGCAGCGGGGATCGCCCCGACCACCTGCACCCCCTGCGCATCCAGCCCCGCCAGGGCGACAATGCCGCCGCTCAGGATCATGGCCAGCAGCGGGGCGGGCGCTTTTTTGGCCCAGCGTTGCAGGCCCAGCAGCAGCAGGATCACGGCCACGCCCAGGGCGGCGCTGAGCAGGTGGATTTCTTCGGCATGGATGAGGATGCCCTGCAAGCTGGCCAGAGCATTGGCGCCCCCTACGTTTTGGATCTTGAGCAGGTTGGGCAGTTGCCCGATCACGATCAGCGCGCCGGCGCCGGCGGTAAACCCTACGATCACGGCGTCGGAGATGAAATTGGCCAGCAATCCCAATCGCGCCAGCCCGCCAATCAACCGGAAAACGCCGATCATCACCGCCAGCAGGCCTGCAGCTGCCATGTATTCGGGGGAACCGGCCACAAACAGAGGCGTCAGCACCGCTGCGGTCAGCAGGGAATGGGTGTTGGTGGGGCCGCTGTGCAGGTGCCAGGAGGAGCCCCACAGCGCGCCTACAGCCGCACCCATGATGGCCCCAAACACCCCCATCTGCGGCGGCAGCCCGGCCAGCAGGGCAAGGGCAATCGCCTGGGGCAGAAGAACGGCCGTAACCGTGGCCCCGGCAGTCAGATCGAAGCGCAGATCCTCCCGTTTGTAGCTGCGCAGCAGCCGCCAGGGCCGGAGGATGTAGCCGATCTGGGCCGACAGACGGCGCGGCCAAAAGCGAGAGGCGCTCATGGGCGGGCGATGGCGAGGGGAGAGAGGGTCGGCAGCGCCGCCAGCAGGCGCTCCAACACCTGGCGGGTGTGGGCCATCTGCTGCTGCCAGGGCCGCAGCAGCGGCGCCAGGCCGGGATGCGCGGTCGCCAGCGCGGCCAGATCCTGCTGGCGGCCGGCCAGGTCCGCTTGCAGCGCCGCCAGCAGACGATCCAGGCCATCGTAGACGCTGGCGGTGGTCAAGAGATCGGCAAGCATGCGCCGGCGGTGGCCGAAGCCGCTGGGCAGGCCCTGCGCCTGGGCCAGCCGGCGGATCTCGTCGCGGCTGAGGTAGATGCCGCTGAAGGCCGGGGTGAGCAGGTAGTCGGCGATCTCCGCCAGGCCGGTCTTGGCGTCGGCCAGCAGGTCAGGGGGGGGCGGCAGGCAGAAGACCGGGGCGGCTGCGGGCAGATCATTTCCCAACGCGGCGCGATGATCGAGCGCCAGTTCCAGCGTCAGATCGGCCAGCGTGGTGTAAAAGGGATGGCCCTGCCGGCCCATGGCCTGAACCAGCGCCGGCAACCAGCGCAGCAGGTGCTGGTCGAGAAAATGACGCTGCCAGTCCTGCCACACGGGCGCGTCGTTGGCGGCCGCGGCCTCGGCCCCGGTCAAGAAGCTGAGCAGCGCCAGCTCCAGGCCCAGATGGTCGGGCAGGGCGTCGGCAGGGGGCGCGAAGCCGGCCTGCTGATAAAAATCGTGCACCGCCGCGGCGATCTCGCCCCCCAACAGGCTGTCTGGGTGCAAAAAGATGCTTTCGTGCGGAAAGACTTCGAAATGGAGAAGCCGATAATGCGCGGCCGCGGCTGCATCCGCGTCGAAAGGATCGGCGAGATGAGCGGCCAGTTCGGGAAGTTCACGCAGATCGGACAGCAGATCGGGCGTGACGCCGTGGCGGAACAGGCGCCCGAACAGGACATACAGGTGGCTGCGGGCCGCGGCGAGGGCTGCGCGGGAGGTCATGGCGAGCAGGCGCAAAAGCCGGAGAAACAGTTTGGCGGAGGTTTGGACGTATGCTAAACTTCACGGCCATTCATTTCGAGAAAGGCGCAACCTTTCATCATTCTCTGCGAGTCTGGCCAATGAAGCACGTTAGTTTATCCTCTCTCTGGGTTTGTTTGCAAGGCATCCGGCCTTGCCAGATCGGCGCCTGGCTGGTGCACTGTTTCACCGCCTTGGGCGCGGTGCTAGGGCTGTTGATGTTGGTGGCGATCGTGGAAGGGGCTTTTCTCAACGTTTTCTGGCTGATGGGGGGGGCGATCCTGATCGATAGTGTGGATGGCACCCTGGCGCGGCGCTTGCAGGTCAAACGTTACGCCGGCAAGATCGATGGGATCACCCTGGACAACATCATCGATTACCTGAATTATGTGGTCGTGCCCGCCTTTTTGCTGACGCAGACCGAGTTGTTGCCGGCGGGGCTGCGCTTGCTGCTGCCGGGCCTGATCGTGCTGGTTTCAGCCTATCAATTCAGCCAGGTGGACGCCAAAACCGGAGATCATTTCTTCAAGGGTTTCCCCAGCTATTGGAATGTGATCGTGTTCTATCTCTTTTTGTGGCAGATGGCGCCGGCGCTGAATGCCGCCATCCTGGGGCTGCTGGCCTTGCTGATATTCGTGCCGATCAAGTACATCTATCCCTCGCGGCTCGATTACTTCTCGTCGAATCGCTGGCTGCGGCGGGGGATGTTGGCGCTGACCCTGCTGTGGGGCGCGGCCACGGTGGAGTTGCTGCGCACCTATCCCAGCGCGCCGCGGGTGGTGACGCTGCTTTCCCTTGCCTACATCGCCTTCTATGCCCTGGCCAGCATCTACCGCACGGCCCAGCCCTTGGGATCTAAGTGAGTTGCACCTGCAGCAAGTGAGTTGCACGACCGCCGGATCTTCTCGCAAGTGAGTTGCACGACCGCCTGCAGCAAGTCGCTATCGAGCTGAATCGCTGGGCGGTCGTGCAACTCACTTAGGGCAGCGACGTCAAGTGAGTTGCACGACCGCCTGCAGCAACTCGCTATTGAGCTGGATCGCTGAGGGCGGTCGTGCAACTCACTTAAGTTTGTAGGTCTCAGCCGCAGGCCGCAGGGGGCGCTTCAGCCACAGGGGGCGGCGGACGCCATCGGGGCTGACCGCAGCGGCGGAGCGGGTAAGCCCCAGCCATTGGCGATAGACCGCCATCGATCGCTGCGTGTCCACCCACACATCGCCATGTTTGTCGCCCGGCCGCGCCGGCTCGACATTGCAGGCCTTTTGCAGCCAGCAGTGCGCGCCGGAGATCGGATCGGGGTGTACGGCGTGGGTCAGATTCTGGTGCACGCCCACATCCTCCCACCAGATGCGCCCGGTGTCGGGGTCGAAAGTCTGCCAGGGGCGGGCGCCGTGGCGGATCTCAAGCCGGTGGCCGCCGGCGCCATCTTCGGCCAGCGCGGCCAGATGCGACATGCCGGGGTTGCCGCCGATCTCCTCTTGCAGCCGCCAACGGCCCAGATGGTGGCTCATGGCGATGACGCCGGGCTTGATGCCCTCAGTCACCCACACCTTGTCCACGAAATAGCCGATCTCGGTGGTCACCCGGATCAGGTCGCCGGTGGCCAGGCCCAGGCGGGCCGCGTCGTGCGGGTGCATCCACACCGGGTTTTTGTGGCTGATCTCGTACAGCCATTTGGCGTTGGCGCTGCGAGTGTGGATCAGGGTGGGCAAGCGGAAGTTGGGCAGCAGCAGCATCTCGCCGGCGGCGAAGTCGATGTGGTCGGGGTGGACGTGGCTTGGCAGCGGCCAGGGGATGACGTATTCCTTCTCCGGCCAGCCCCAGGCATGGAGGGTGGGGCTGAAGAACTCCAGCTTGCGGCTGGGCGTCTCGAAGCCCACCCGGGCCTGTCCATCCACCAGCACGCCCACGACCTTGCCCTCATGCAGGACGCGGTCGTTTTCGTCGACGCCTCCCCCATCAGCGCTCGGTAATTCCCGCTCGAAGGGCCGGTAATTCTCTGCTTTGATCTCGAAGACGCCGTAGCGGCGCATGTATTGCAGCGGGGTCAGGCCCACTTGGGCCGCGGCCGCGGGCAGGCCGGGCACGCTGTTCTCGAAAATCCAGCGGTAATACTCATCCACGGTGATGATCTCGCCGGGACGGTAGGGGCTTTCGAACCACTGGCGGATGCCCAGGCTGCCATCGGGATCCATGTGGGCCGAAAGCTGAATCCACCATTCGTTTTCCTCCCACACCTCGCCGGGGTTGGCCTGATAGGTGAACTGCACGGGCCGGCCGGCTTGCTCCAGCGCCACCCGCCGCACCGGCTGGCGGAAGGCAATCCACTGGCCGGCGTGCGTTTCCTGGCTCATCAGATCGTGGCGCTCGCCGGCGTGGCCCATGGGCAGCACATAATCGGCGAACCAGGCCGACTCGTTCCAGGTCGGAGTCAGGGCCACATGGCATTTGATCGTCTGCTCATTCTTCAGGTGTTTCAACCACATGAAGCCATCGGGATTGATCCACATGGGATTGTAGACACGGGTGAAATAGACATCGATCTCCCCCCGGCCCTCCTCCAGAAAATGGGGCAGGAGAAAGCTCATCTCGTAGAAGGAAAGGGGCCATTCCAGGGGCATGTGCAGCTCGTTCCAGGCCGGGGGCGGGGGCGGGGTGCGGAAGGGCTTGGGCACGAACTTGTTCCAGCTGTTGGCGCTGACGCCGCCGGGCGCGCCCACGCTGCCGGTGAGCACGTTCAGGAAGAAGAGGGCGCGCGCCACCTGCCAGCCGCCCAGATTGCCAATGCTGGCGCTGCGCCAGGTGTGGGCGGCCAATTTGCCATCGCAGGCGGCAATGGCCGCGGCTGCCTGGCGGATGCGCTCCACCGGAACCTGCGTCTCTGCCGCGGCCCGCTCCAGGGTGAACTCGGCGTACAAATCCTTGAGCAGGGCGTCGAATTGCGCGAACGTGCGGGCTGCGTGTGGCGTATTGCGTATTTCTGCGGCCAGATCCGCATTGTTTAGGGATAACTGCCCGCTGCTGACTGCTTCCAACGTTTCCTGCCAGTTCACCCACCGGCGCACGAATGCCTTGTCGTAGCCATCGTTCTGGATCAGGTGGTTGGCGAAGGCCAGGAGCAGCACGGTCTCGCTGCCGGGCCAGGTGGGCAGCCAGATGTCGCTCTTGCTGGCGGTGTTGCTCAGCCGCGGGTCACAGGTGATCAGCGTGGCCCCCTGCATTTTGGCCTCGATAATGCGTTGGGCGTGGGGGTTGAAGTAGTGCCCCGTTTCCAGGTGGCTGGAGATCAGCAGAATGACGCGGGCGTTGGCGTAATCGGGGCTGGGCCGGTCGAAGCCGCCCCAGAAGGTGTAGCCAGCGCGGGCGCCGGCGGAGCAGACGTTGGTGTGCGAGTTGTGGCCATCCACGCCCCAGGCCTGCAAGCAGCGCTCGGTGTAGCCATCTTCGCCGGGCCGGCCCACGTGGTAGATGATGCCGTCGCGGCGGCGCTGCCGGCTGGCGCGCATCTTGGCCGCGATTTCCGCCAGCGCCTGCTGCCAACTGATCCGTTTCCATTGGCCGGCGCCGCGCTCCCCCACCCGTTTCAAGGGGAAGAGGATGCGCTCCGGATCGTAGATTTGGTTGTGCGTGGCCGGGCCTTTGGCGCAGTTACGCCCGCGGCTGGCGGGGTGCAGGGGATGCCCTTCGAATTTCTTGATCTCGAAGCTGGTCTTGTCCACGTAGGCCAGCAGACCGCAGGCGCTTTCGCAATTGAAGCAAACGGTGGGGATGAGTGTGTAATGGCGCGCCACTTTCTGCGGCCATTCCCGGCCCTCATACTCCACCCAATCCTGCCACATCTCCGGCGGCGGGTACTGGCTCATGCGCCCATCCGGGTGCTGGACAGTGGTGAGAGGCGCGGGCGGGCGCAAGCTCTCGCCGAAGAGGGGCAGGGCCAGCCCGGCGGCGTTGCCCTCACGCGGCGCTGGCGGCGGCGGCGTGCGCGGCGGAATCTTGCCCAACACGTGCGAAAGAAGTGTGGCGATGCGATGATTGGCCATAGTATATGAAGTGGGAAGATCGAAGGGTTAACAATCAACAATCAACAATCAACAATCAACAATCAACAATCAACAATCAACAATCAACAATCAACAATCAACAATCAACGGCTATCAAGAATTAGCGATCTCTTGCGGGGCCATGACGAAGGCATATTCGTAGAGAAATAGGCCCAGAAGCGCGGCCAGGCCGGCGAGCGCCGCCGCGGCAGGCCAGGCGATCAGCAGCAGGGCCAGGGGCAGCAGGTGCCCGATCAAAATGGCGCCGCCCCAGAAATGGCCCTTGTAATGCCCGTGCGTGATGGCGTGCGCGGCCTGCGCCGCCACTTCGCTGGCGTGCGGCATGCCAAATTCGGCCAGCAGCAGCAACAGGTCGAGGCCCAACAGCAAGGCCAGCAGCCATCGCAGGGCGGCGACCATCGCCCCCGGCAGCAGGCCGGTGAGGGCCAGCGCCAGCAGGGCCGCGGCCCCGGCCAGCAGCGCCTGCACGATCAGGTGCACCGGCAGCAGGCCGCTCTGCCAGAGGTCGCGGCCTTCGGCCTGGCCGAAGAGAAAGGCCGTGTAGACCGCCACGCCCGCGGCGAGCGGCAATCCCAGCCACAACAAAATGGGGCGGAGCAGCGCGGCCAGCGCCGCATCCCCGCGGCCCAGGAACGTCGCGCTCTCCAGCAGCCACCAGCCCCCTGCTACGATCGTGAATCCCACCAAAATGAAGGCCCCCCGCGCCAGCCAGCTCCGCCACTGCGGGCGGAAGAGGATGCTGAAAAAGCGTTCGGGCCGGTCGAGATCGTAGACCAACAGGGCCGTGTTCAGGCCGATCATGAGCAGGGAGAGCAGCCCGGCGACGACGGCGGTGAGGCTGTCGAAGGCAAACGCGCCCAGCCCCCAGCCCAGGCTGAGCAGCATGAAAATGCCGCTGCCCGCGGCTTTGCTGACCAGATACGCGGGCACGGGCCAGTGCCAGGGGATCTTGTGCTGGGCGTTGTAGCTGGTCTGCGCCATCTGCGCCGCGGCGCGGCCCTGTCCCAGGAAGATCGGCCCATCCGTGGGCGCGCCCTGCGGCTGCGGCGGGCGCAAGGCCGCGCCAGAGTGCGAGCG
>JABWBG010000087.1 GCA_013360575.1 Caldilineales bacterium | reverse complement strand
CTCCAAGGTTGTTCGTCAATTTTGCGGTTGTCAATCGGCGTTGGGGATTGCTTCGGGGCTATCGCCCCTCGCAATGACAAAATAAGGTGAATTGTTACCTTTCTGATTACCATTCGCTCACGGAGGACGAATGAAGGTTTATACCAGCGATAAAATCCGAAACATCGCCTTGCTTGGTCACAGCGGCTCGGGAAAGACCACGCTGGCAGAAGCGATGGCGCATGCCACCGGCGCTACCAATCGCCTGGGACGCGTGGAAGATGGCGCCACGATTTCGGACTGGGATGATGAAGAAGTCAAACGCCAACAGTCGATCAACACGGCGTTGGTTCCCTGTGAATGGCAGGGCCACAAACTGAATGTGCTGGACACGCCCGGCTATCCCGACTTTGTGGGCGAGGTAATCGGCGCCCTGGCCGTGGTGGAGGCGGCGGTGGTGGTGATCGATGCCGTGGCAGGCGTGGAAGTGGGCACCGAATTGGCCTGGCAGGCGATCGAACACGCCGGCAAACCGCGGTTTGTGGTGATCAACAAAATGGATCGAGACAACGCCAATTTCGAACAGGCGCTAAGCTCGCTGCGCGCGGCCCTGCCGGGGACTTTTCTGCCCCTGCACCTGCCGGTGGGCAGCGAAGCAGCCTTCCGGGGCGTGCTCTCTGTGATCGACGACAAAATCTATCTGGGCGCAGAGAGCAAGGCCGGCGACATCCCGGCAGAAATGGCCGCCGCAGCAGAGGAAGCGCGGCTGGCGATTGTGGAGGCCGCAGCCGAAAGTGATGACGAATTGCTGATGAAATATCTGGAGGGCGAGTCTCTCAGCCCGGACGAGGTGATCGCCGGCCTGGCGCAGGCGATCCATTCCGGCGCGGTGGCGCCGGTGTTGGCGGCCTCGGCCACACACGAACTGGGCGTGCGCGCCCTGATGAACGCCCTGCTCTCCCTCGTGCCCTCGCCGGCCGCGGCAGGCCCCTACAAAGCCGAGCGGCAGGGGCAAGAAGTGGAACTGAGCGGCGAGAGCAGCGGCCCGGCCGCGGCGCTGGTGTTCAAAACCATCGCCGATCCCTTTGTGGGCCGGATCAACCTCTTCCGCGTCTTCTCCGGCACGGTGCAATCGGACGCGCGGCTGGTGAACACGCGCAAGGAAAACAGCGAAGAGCGGCTGGGCCAGACCTTTGCCCTGCGCGGCAAAGAGCAATTGCCGGTGGAGGCAGTGCCCGCGGGAGACATGGCGGCGGTGGCCAAGCTGAGCGTGACCGTCACCGGCGACACCCTGACCGAAAAGGGCAGCGGCCTCACTCTGCCGCAGCCCGAATATCCCAACCCCCTCTTCTCGGTGGCAGTCAGCCCTGCCACGCAGGCCGACAGCGCCAAAATCGGCAGCGCCCTGACCCGGCTGAGCGACGAAGATCCCTGTTTGCAGTGGATGAACGAGAGCAGCACGCGGCAGATGATCCTGGCCGGCATGGGCGACGTGCACATCACGATCGCGGTCAACCGTCTCAAAAGCAAATTTGGCGTGAATGTGGAAACCGCCATGCCCAAGGTGCCCTATCGCGAGACAGTATCTCGCACAGCTTCGGCGATGTACCGGCACAAGAAACAAACCGGCGGCGCCGGCCAATTTGGCGAGGTGCATCTGCGGGTGGAGCCGGGGGAACCGGGCACCGAGTTGACCTACACCTGGGAAGTGTTCGGCGGCGCCATTCCCTCCAGCTTTATGCCCTCGATCGAGAAAGGCATCCGCCAGGTGCTGGAAAATGGGGCGATCGCGGGCTATCCCGTGGTGAATGTGGCTGTGGCAGTCTACGACGGCAAGGAACATCCGGTCGATTCCAAGGATATCGCCTTCCAGATCGCGGGCCGCGAAGCATTCAAAAAGGCCTTCAGCGAGGCAGGCCCTGTATTCCTGGAGCCGATCTACAAAATGGAGATCACGGTGCCGGAGAGCAACATGGGCGACATCCTCGGCGACCTGAACACGCGGCGGGCGCGCGTCCAGGGCATGGACACGGTGCGCGGCAAGAGCGTGATCACCGCCGAAGCCCCCCTGGCCGAGCTGTTGCGCTATGCCAACGACCTGCGCTCGATGACCCAGGGCCGCGGCATCTACAGCATCGAATTTCTGCGCTACGATCCGGTGCCGGGGCATCTGGCCCAGGGCATCATCGACGCGGCCAAACGCGAGCAGCAGGAAGAGGGCAATTGACGTTCGGCCCTCTCTGGCCTTGATCTGACCTCTCTCCAGGCCGCGTTCGCCCTCCGAACGCGGCCTGTTCGTTCCCCCCTTTGCCCCCGCCCGATGCGCATCCCCGACCTGCGCCGCAAACTGCTGTGGTCCCTGCTCTTCGGCCTCCTGGTCGGCTTCGGGCTGGCGCTGTATGGCGACCTGGGCCGGCTCAGCCAGCGCCTGACCCACTTTCGCTGGGGATACGCACCCCTCATCCTGGCGCTGACCCTGCTGAATTATGGGCTGCGCTTCGTCAAGTGGCATTATTATCTGCGCGTGATCGGCAGTCCCCTGCCCCTGCGCCCCAGCCTGAACATCTTCGTCGCCGGCCTAGCCATGGTGATGACCCCTGGCAAAGCGGGCGAGTTGCTCAAATCCTACCTGCTCAAACAAGCGAATAACACCCCGCTGGCGGTCTCCGCCCCCCTGGTGTTGGTCGAACGACTCACCGATGGCCTGGCCATGTTCCTGCTGGCCGCGGTGGGCGTGTTCGCCTTCCGCCACGAGACCGCGCTGCTGTGGCTGACCGCAGGCATCGCTCTGGCCATGATCAGCTTCGTCCTCCTCTCCCGCTCCCGCCGGCTGGCGGCCTGGGGCATGGCGTTGTGGGCGCGGCTGCCCTGGGTGGGGGGCGCGGCCCCGCACCTGCGCCAGGCCTACGACAGCACCTACGAGCTGTTGGGCCTGCGCAACCTGGCTCTGGCCGTGGGGCTGGGCTTCATCTCCTGGGGCGGCGAATGCCTGGCCCTGTATTTCACCCTCATCGCCCTCGATCTGCCTGCCAGCCTCACCCTCTTTTTGGCCGCCACCTTCACCCTTGCCGTCTCCACCCTGATCGGCGCTATCAGCTTCCTGCCCGGCGGCCTGGGCGCTACCGACATCACCCTCACCGGCCTGCTGGAACGGCTGCTCAGCATCTCGACCGATCTGGCGGTCGTCGCCACCCTGATCATCCGCTTTGCCACCCTGTGGTTTGGCGTGGGCATCGGCCTGATCGTGCTGCTGCGGCTGCTGCGCCGGCTGGATATGGCCGCCGATCCCGCGCTGCCGGCCTGAACCCCTCTCTCCCTGCCCATGATGACCGATCTCTGGCGCGTCGAACTGCACTGCCACACCCATTTCTCGCCCGATTCGCTGACGCGGCCGCAGGCGATCGTGGCTGCCTGCCGGCGCCGCGGCATCGACCGCATCGCCATCACCGATCACAACACCATTGCCGGGGCGCTGGCTGTGCAGCAGTTGGCGCCGGAGCTGGTGATCGTGGGCGAAGAGGTGATGACCCTCTCCGGCGAGATCATCGCCTATTTTGTCAGCGAAGAAGTGCCCAAAGGCCTGCCCCTGACCGAGGCCATCGCCCAGCTGCGAGCGCAGAACGCGCTGATCAGCATCCCCCACCCCCTGGACGAGCTGCGCGGCGGCTCGGCCCTGGGCCTGGAGGCCACGCTGGCGGTGATCGAGCAGGTGGACGCGCTGGAGGTGTTCAACGCCCGCTGCCTGCGCGCCGCCGATAACGACGCGGCCCGGCGGCTGGCCGAAACGCACGGCAAGTTGCTGACCGCGGGCAGCGACGCGCACGCGGCCGTGGAGATCGGCGCGGCGGTGGTGGTCATGCCTCCCTTCCAGGATGTGGCCAGTTTTGCCGCGGGGCTGGCTCGCGGCCAGATCGTGGCCCGGCGCAGCCCCGGCTGGGTGCGCTTTCACTCCCTCTTTGCCCGGCTCGCCCGACTCCTCCGCCGTCCCCCTATCTAACGAGCAAAACCGCCGTGCTGACCCTGCTGTTGCCGGCCCTGGTCGGCGCCATCCTGCCCACGCTGGTGATCGTAGCCCTGATCTGGTGGAGCGATCACTACGAGCGCGAGCCGTGGTGGCTGCTGCTGGTCACCTTTCTGTGGGGCGCGGCCCCGGCCATCCTCCTCTCCGTCGCCGCGGAACTGCTGCTGGAACAACCCCTCCTGCCCTATGTGCCCGGCTTGTCCAGCGACTTGCTGCGCGTGGGCCTGATCGCGCCGGTGGTGGAGGAAATCGCCAAAGGATTGGCGCTGTTCGGCCTGTACCTCTTCTTCCCCTTCGAGGTGGATGATGTGCTGGATGGCATTGTGTACGGCGCCCTGATCGGGGCGGGGTTTGGCATGACGGAAAACTTCCTCTATTTTCTCAACGCCCTGCTGCAGGAAGCGCCGGGGGGCATTTGGGGCCTGGCGCTGTTGCGCTCTGTGATCTTTGGGGCGAATCACGCCTATTACACCGCCATTTTGGGCGCGGCGGTAGCCGTGGGGGTGGGGATGGGACGCGGGCGCAGGCGCTGGCCGGTCGTCTGGCTGGGGCTGGCCGGGGCGATCGGCGTACACGCCCTGCACAACGTCAGTACCACCGTGGCCAGCACGTTTCCTCCCGCCCTTTTCCTCAGCATCGTGCTGGACTGGGCGGGGTTGCTGCTGATCGTGGTGGTGATCACCCTGGCCTGGCAGAAAGAAAACCACTGGATCCGCACCCATCTGGCGGACGAGGGGCCAGAGGTGCTGGCGCCTGAGCATTTTGTCTTGACGCAGCGCTACGCTCAGCGGGGCGGGTTCCTGCTGGCGCGGCTGCGGGGGCAGAATGTGACGCGCGCCCGGCTGGAGCACGACCTGCATCAGACCGCCACCCGGCTGGCCTTCAGCAAGCACCGCCTCACCCGCGGGGTGGTAGGGGCCGAGCAGGAGACAGCGCGACACCGGGCGCGCTTGCAGGCCCTCAATCAACAGTTGGCCGGGTACGACGCTGGCAGAGGGTGAGGTGAAGCGGCGGCTCGCAGCGGTCGGAGCGCTGCGAGCGCTCCGACCGCTGGCTAGCGCGCCAACAATTCTTTGGCTTTGCGCACCGCGGCGCCGGCGTCGGCGGAAAACCCATCCGCGCCCACCTCGTCGGCAAAGGCCTGGGTGATGGGCGCGCCGCCGACCATCACTTTCACCTGATCGCGCATCTTTGCCTCGTGCAGGGCGGCGATGGTGTTCAGCATCGCGCGGGTGGTGGTCGTCAGCAAGGCGGACATGGCCAGGATATCGGGCCGGTGGCTGCGCACGGCCTCCACGAAACGCTGCGGGGGCACATCCACGCCCAAATCGATGACCACAAAGCCCGCGCCCTCCAACATCATGCCCACCAGGTTCTTGCCGATATCGTGCAGATCGCCGGCCACAGTGCCGATCACGACCGAACCGACCTGAGCCACCCCTTCCGCGGCCAGGATCGGCTTCAGCAATTCGGTGGCTGCGCTCATGGCCCGGGCGGAGATGAGCATCTCCGGCACAAATTTCTCGCCATCTTCGAACAAGCGCCCCACCTCGGTCATGGCAGGGATGCAGGCGTTGTTGAGAATAGCCTCGGCAGAGAGACCGGCCGCCAACGCGGCGGCGACGCCGGCCCGGGCGGCGGGGGCGTTGCCATCCAGAACGGCTTGATAGATGGGGGAAAGGGGCATTGCAGCAGATTCTCCTGGCGTGGGAAAGGGGGATGGGGGATCACGGATCAGCCTGCGGCGGCGCGGCAGGCAACTGGGCATGCAGATCGTCCAGTTCCATCTGCAGCCGCTCGATCTCACCCTCCGCAAAGGTGATTTGATTGACCAGATCCAGCGGAGGCTGGTTGCCATAGGCGGCGCGTTGGGTGCTGAGGATCAACAGATTGCGCTGATGCTGCGCCAGCTCTGCATCCTTGTGCTGGATGCGCTCAGCCAGGGTCACGGGCGGCGGGGGTGGCGGCGGGGGGGGCGGCGGCGGGGGGTCGCCCAGACAGAGATCGTTGAAAGTCACGCCGATCTGGGCCCGCGCCAACTGGTTCAACCCGTCCACCACCGCGGCGCGGTCGGCGCGCGTGGTCTCGGTGCTGCCGTACAGCCGTTCGCGGCGCAGATTCTCGCGCAGACGCTGCTCCAGCACGGCAAAATCGGCCTGGGCCGCATCGGGCAGCGCGCCTTTCAGTCTGTGCAAACCAAGTTCATACTCCATGGCGGCCCATGTTACCCCAAAAAGCGTCTTGACCCAAAACGCCCTTTCTGCTAGACTCGAATCGCCGTAAGATCGGCAATGGTATGACGGCAAAACAGGAAACTGGAAGACAATCGAGCCATTGTTGCGCCACATTGCCGCCGTCTTTTCGTCAGGGGGTCGTACATCATGCATAAAGCAGCTCTTTCCTTCATTTCCATCCTCCTCTTTACTCTGCTCTCTCTGATCATCACGCCCGCGGCCAGCCAGGCGCAGGAGATCTGCGCCAGCGAAGCGGTCTTCGTGGACAGGAATGCCGGCCAGGATCTGCCCACCTGCGGCCCCGAAGATCAGCCCTGCCGCACCCTGGGCTTTGCCCTCGATCGCATCGCCGCCTGCACGCAACCACTGCAGATCTGGGACAGCGCCAGCGGCGAGATCCTCTACAGCGCCAATGTCGAGACGCCGCTGGATCGCAGCCAGGTGCTCGGGGGGCTGATTGGCCTGATCGTGGGCGTCGCCCTGGGCTATTTCTGGCGCAAGAGCAAGGCTGCTGCCGCCGCGGCCGCGCTCCTCATCCTGGCCGCGCTGTGGCTGGCGCTCGGCCAGACTGGCCCGACCTCGGCTCAGGGCAGTTGCCCCGGCGCCCGCGTCTACTTTCGCGCCACCGGGGCCGACGCCCCGGCCTGCGCGGCCCAAGGCAACCCCTGCAAAACGCTGGGCTATGCCCGGCAGCGCGCCCAGCAGTGCCCGCACGAGGTGCGCATCTACCGCAAACGGCTGATCGGCTGGAAACTGGTCGAAATCTACCGGCCCCTGGTGGGCGCCGCCGGCAACCAGCCCTGCGACGAAGGCTGGGCCGGGCTGCCTTGCCGCCTCAAATCCTTCCTCATGCAAACGGAAGAGGCGCTGGAACCGAGCCTGCCGGTGCTGGCCGGCCTCCTCTGCGGCCTGCCCATCGGCATTCTCTGGCAGCGCCGCCGCGGCAAGCGAGGTTGACCCATGTTTCGCATCCCCTTTTCACCATCGCAACGAGCCTTGCTCATCCTGCTGCTGCTGGGGCTGCTGACGCTGGCCTGCGGCGGCGGCACGCCAGCGCCGCAACCCGTCACCCCGCCGCAACCCGTTGTCCCCGCGCCCGACAACCTGGAATGGGCGCCGCCCCCGCCCCAGGTGGGATCAGGCGCCGCGCCTGTGTCCGCGGCCCAGGCTGGATCCGGGAACACCATCGACATCCTGCTGATCGCGGACAGCGATTACAGCGGCAACAACTGGCAAACCACCTTCTTCGCCGACGCCGCCAACCTGATCACCCAGGCCTTTCCGCCCGGCGGGGCCTATACGAACCTGCGCCAGCTGTTCCGTTTTTATGTCGAGCCCAACGTGCGCGGCAACGCCGAAGCAGGCTGCGTCCTGGAATTGGACGCCACCTCGCCTGGCCGCACCCTCGCCAGCTTCGGCGCCTTTTACGAAGCCGCTTTCATCCTCCACACCGCCGTCTTCCCCGATTGCTCCACCGCCAACAGCGGCCCCAAAGCCTCTTCCGAAAAGAATCACTACCTCACCTTCCTGCACGAACTGGGGCATGTGGCCCTGGCCCTGGCCGATGAATACAACAGCAGCGGCGGCTACTGGGTTCTCCCCAAACAGTACGGCCCGCCCAACCTCTACACCAGCCAGATTCAGTGCCAAAAGGCCGAGCAGGGCACGCCGGTCTGGTCAATAACGCCCACGGCCACGCCCCATCCCCCCTACTCGCCCACCGGCGCCTGCAAAAAGGTGACGCCCTCTGCGCCGGGAACCTTCTATCGCACCGACCCGGCGACGAGCGACAGCAGCGGGCTGCTGATGCGGCGGGCAGGCCCGGTCACGCCGCCGGCCTATGCCACCATCATCGCCCGCGCCGGCGGCGAGCGTGTGGAATGGGCCAAACTGCGCTGCGCCGCCGGCCTGTGCAGCGATGTCGCCTGGCACAACTGCCCCACGGCCGGAAGCTGCGCTGTCACCACCGGCCACGAGCCGATCCTGACAGAAGACAAGGAGAGCATCGACCCCACCGCGCCGGGCGCGGTGCGTCGCCGAGCCGTGGTGCTCACCCTCTCCGTCGATGCCGAAGGCGACGTGCAAGTGCTGGATCAGCAACTGGTGGAGGACTACGCCCGCACGCACGAACTGGCCGCCTTCCCCTACTGGCGGGTCGAGGTCATCTCTGCCGACGAGCGCGTGCAGCACCAATTCAGCATCTGGGATCCGCGGCTGCGCTGGGAGGAGTTCGACGAAGAAGAGCCGCTGCGCGGGCAGTTTCACATCATCGCGCCCGTCACCTTCGACCTCGTGTTCGACCTGCGCGACTTCGCGGATGCCCGCAGCGTGCGCCTCACCTATCCGGGCATTGCCGACCCCCTGCCGCCGGAATCGGACGCCGGCCTGCGCACCACGGACATCCTCATCGACCGGCTGACCCCGACCACACTGGTCGTCGGCTGGCCCGCCCGCTTCCAGACGCTCGATCCTGTGGCCGGGCCTTTCACCCCAGACCGGAACGACCCCCTGGCCCCCTTCACGCCCGGCCCCGAAGGGCTGATCGCCAGCAGCCAGATGCTGGAGCCGCTCGTGCGCTTGTCTGGCGCCGGTTTCAGGGCGGCGTTGCTGCCTCTGATGGTGCAGATGCAGGCCGAACCGCTCCTGGCCGAGTCCTGGGAAATCGTCGACGATTTTACCTGGATCATACAACTGCGGCCCAATATCCTTTTCCATAACGGCGAGCCGCTCACCGCCGAGGCAGTGGCCCTGAATATCGAACGCTGGCGGGGGACGGAAGCCTGGCAGGAGGCGCTGCAAGGCAACGATGTGGCGGAGGTGACGATCCGGAACGAACTCACCCTGCAGATCCTTCTGGCCCAGCCCGACGCCGCCTTCATCAACCGGCTGGGCGCCCCCCATTTCGGCATCCACAGCCCCAGCGCGATCAAAGATGCCGGCGGCACTTATGGCGGATCAGGCGTGGGCGTGGTGGGCACCGGGCCTTTCCGCTTCGCCTGGAACAGCGGCAACCGCCTGCTCTTGCAGCGCAACCCCGACTATTGGGCCGCGCCCGCGGGCGTGGATGAGGTGATGTTCCTCTATCTGCCCGATGTGCAGGAGCGCTGGCTGCGCTTCCGCCAGGGCGAGCTGGATCTGGCCGCGGGGCTGACCGGCGACGTGCTCGACGACAACCCGGAAGGAACGCCCTTCGCGGTCCTCTCCGACTTTTATCGCTACGGCAACGCCAGCCTGCTGGTGGGCCGCGTCCAGCCAGCCCTGAGCGGCTGGGCGCCAGATTCCTTTGGCGCCGAATCTTACGCCGCCCTCACATTGCAGCGTTGATCAAGGACTTTGTGGTGCTGCGCCTGTTGCGATTGTGGTTCTGGCTCCTCCTCGCCCTGCCCCTGCTGATCGGCTGCGCCGGCTCGACTGAGCCCGCCCAAGTCGCCGGGGGGCCAGGGGAGCGGACGGAACCGATCCTTGAGTGGACAGCGACCAACTGGCCGCAGGGCGCGGCGGTGCGGGCCGTGGCCATTCACCCGCAGCGCCCGCAGGTGATCTTTGCCGGCCTCACCGGGCAGGGCGTGTACCAGAGCAGCGACGATGGCCGCACCTGGCAGCCCCGCAACAACGGCCTCTCCAACAGCCTGATCGACGACCTGGATCCCAGCGACCCGGCCCGGCGCGTGCGCGCCCTGCTGATCAGCCGCGCCGACCCCGACCGGCTGCTGGCAGGCAGCGAGGGCGGCGTCTTCCAATCGACCGACGGCGGCCAAAGCTGGCAGCAGATGCTGGCGCCGGAAGCGTGGGATGTACAACTGCGCACCTATTTTGCCCGCACACATGCCCTGGCCAGCGCCCCCACCGCGCAGGGCGAGGTGTTCTATCTGGCCACAGACGCGGGGCTGTTCCTGCTGCCCCCCGGCGCGGAGAGCTGGCAGCCGACCTCGTTGACCGGGCTGCAACCACAGGACGCGGTGTGGGCGGTGTGGGTCGATCCTGCCGATCCCCAAATCATCTACGCGGGCACCGCGGGCAAAGGCGTCTGGGTCAGCCGCGCTGGCGGCGAAGGCTGGACCGCCGTGGATGCGGGCTTGTCAGGCGCGGCGGCCCGCACCATCAACAAGCTGATCGGAGATGGCGCTGGCCGGCTGTGGGCCGGCACCTGGGGAGATGGCGTCTATCTGTGGCAAGGCGCAGGCTGGACGCCCTTCTCCACCGGCCTGCCCGCGGGCGCCAGAGTCTGGAGCCTGGCCTTCGACCCCGCTGCGGACCTCTTGCTGGTGGGGCTGCGCGATGACCAGACCTATAGCCGCCAGGCCGAAGCTCCCTGGCAGCCCAGCGGCCTGACGATCGCCGCCTGGACGCTGGCGCGCGACGCAGGCAGCAATCGCGTCTACGCCGGCTCACTGACCGACGGCGTCCTCCGCTCCGCGGATGGGGGCAAGAGCTGGGAAAAACTGCCCCTGCCGGGCGCGCCCCTGGCCCAGACCCTGTTTTTTGCCGGCCACACCCTCTTTGCCGGCACTGCCGGCAGCGGCCTCTATGCCAGCGGGGATGGCGGGGCCACCTGGGAGCGCCGCGGTCAGGGCTTCTCGCCCGCGGCCGACCAGGTGCAAGCCCTGGCAGTGGCGCCGGGCGAGGACGCCGTCCTCTTCGCCGCCACCTTGGGCGATGGCGTTTATGAGAGCAGGGACGCGGGCGTCACCTGGGCGCGGCTGGCCCCGGACAGCTTGCAACACCCCGACCCGGACGTGACCCCAGGCGCGGCCAAACAGGTCATCTCCCTGACTGTGCTGCCCTGGCAGGGGGGCTACCGCCTCTTCGCCGGCGCCCAGTTCGGCGGCCTCTTCCGCTACGATCCCGCGGACGGGGTCTGGGTATTTGCGCAGGGGCTGGCCGCGCAGGCGGGATTGGGCGCGACCATCGCCTCTCTGACCGTAGGCCCGGATGGCTTCCTCTACGCCGCGGTGCATGGCGCCGGCATCTTCCGCAGCGAAGATGGGGGGGAAAGCTGGCAGGTGGTCAGCCGCGAGGCCCTGTTCGCCCGCGAACTGGTGGCGGCCCCGCGGCGGGGCCTGCAATCCTGGTTTCACGGCCCCGATCGGCTCTATGCCCGCACCTTCGACGGCGTGTATGGCAGCAGCGTACGATACCCAGGTACCGTTGGCGTCAATTGGCAGCGCCTGATCTCCGGCAGCTTTGGCGCGGTGGCCGCGGACCCTGCTCACCCGCAACTGGCCTATCTCAGCGTGCTGACCACCACCCTGGCCTCGCCCATGGTGACGCCGACCTTTGCCTCGCTGATCAGCCTGGACAATGGCCGCACCTGGCAGGAGGCGGGGCCGGTTGCCGCGCCGATCCGGGCGCTGGCCGCGCATCCTGCGCAAAAAGGCGTGCTTTTTGCCGCGGCCGGCGACGGCATGTACCGCGGCCAGGTGCGCTATCCCCTGCTCTGGCGCGAGATCGCGGCCTGGCTGGCACTGCTGGCCCCGCTTTTACTGGCCCTGGCGCTGCTGGCCTATGCCTACCTGGCCCTGGCCCGGCCCTATGCCCTGCCCCTGCCCACCGCCCTGCATCTTCTGCTGCTGCGGCGGCGGCAGCTGGCCCTGGTTCTGGCCGAGCCGACCGCGCTCAGCCCGCTGGAGCAATTGATCCTGGCGGAAGCGGATCGCCCCCCCTGGCTGCCGCAAACGATGATGGCGGCGCTGGCCGGACGGCAGGCCCACGCCAACAACGCCCAGATCGCCGCGGCCCTGGATCGCCTCAGCGCCAGATTTGGTGCGCTTTGCCGCCGCCTTGGACGAGCCGCAGCGCTGCTCGATTCTCAAAGCCGGATCGATCGAGTTGATGTTCGCACGCCCCCGGGGCCTGCCGGGTTTCGACGAGTCGGGAGCGCCCAAGGCGGCTTATTATGCCTGTGGCTGGAATGTGCGGCCGGTCGGCGAAACTGGCAGTCGCAATACGTGGCACGGCGGCTCGTTGCCCGGCACTTCCACCTGGCTTGTGCGCCGCCACGATGGGGTCGATTGGGCGGTGCTTTTCAATCGGCGCGATGGTCGCCGGGGGGGCCGCATGTCTTCGCATGCCGATCAGGCCATCAACCAGGCCATCAATCAAGTCCAAGCATGGCCCGACGGCGACTTGTTCACTGCGGCGAAGTAATGCCTGGCAGACGCGCAAGCGCGTCGAGCGCTTGTTCATAGTCGGCGCCCCAGGCCGTAAATTCAAACCGCCGCGACGTTGCTCCAAGTGGCCTGATGCGAATCTCCAGCCGATCGTTGGGCAGCGATCGCTCGATGCGCTCCGCCCATTCAATCAGCACCAGGCCATCCCGATCAAAGTACTCTTCTGCACCAAGCTCAACGAACTCGTCTTCGTCGCGCAGCCGGTAGGCATCGAAGTGAAAGATCGGCCGGCGGCCGGCATACTCATGGATCAATACGAATGTCGGGCTGACGCACTCCTGCCGGTCAACACCGCTGGCGGCGGCGATCGCTTGCACCAGCCGCGTTTTGCCCGCCCCCAGTGCGCCATCGAGCGCCACGACCGAGCCATTGGGGAGTACGGCGGCCAGTGCCGCGCCCAGAGATTCGGTTTCGGCTTCTCCATGAGATTCGAAAATGGCTTGTTTCATCTGCGGAAGATTCGCGTTAGCGGTTGCCATGTTGGCGTCATGCCTGGGACTTAGTCGAGGGCGCGTAGCAATCCTTCGGCCTTGTGCCACGTTTCTTCATATTCCTGTTCGGGGTTCGATTGCGCCACGATGCCGCCCCCTGCGCCCGCCTGCCACCAGCCGCGTCCGGCGGTAAAGGTGCGAATGAGAATGCTGGAGTCGAATGTGCCATCGAATCCAAGATACATCAGGCTGCCGCAATAGGGTCCACGCGCCGTAGGTTCCAACTCGGCGATGATTTCCATGGCGCGGACCTTCGGCGCGCCGCTCAAGGTG
>JABWBG010000086.1 GCA_013360575.1 Caldilineales bacterium | reverse complement strand
CCTCGCCCATGCCGGTGCAGCAGATTACGCTCGAATTCCGCGTCAACCAACGGTCGTGGACGCGGGTCAGCGCCGATGGCCAACTGGTGATCGAGCAACTCTTGCCGCCGGGCTTTGCCCAGACTTTCAGCGCCCGCCAACGCCTGGAACTGCTGGTGGGCAACGCTGGCGGCGTCAGCGTCATCGTCAACGGCGAGCCGGTCAGCGATCTGGGCGAGGTGGGCGAGATCGCGGCCTATATCTGGACGCTCGACGCCGGCGCCATCCGCCGCCAGACGCCCACGCCCACACCCACCGCCCCGGTGGAGACGACGCCTGATCCCGCGGCGGAAACGCCCGAAGGAACACCCACGGCCACGCCTACCGCCGCAGTCGAGACGCCGACGCCGACGCCCACGGCCACAGCCACAGCCACGCCCGCTGCGCCCTGATGTCCGCCCGCCCCGCCTATTACCTCCTCACCCTGGGCTGCCCCAAGAACCAGGTCGATAGCGACGGCATGGCCGCGCTGTTGAACGCCCAGGGCTACCGCCTCGCCGCTCAGCCGGCCCAGGCCGATGTGTTGATCGTCAACACCTGCGGCTTTTTGGCCGCGTCGCAAGAGGAATCGATCGAGGTGTTGCAAGAACTTAGCCGGGGCAAGCGCCGCCAGCAGGTGCTGGTGGCCGCGGGCTGCCTGGCCGAACGCAACAGCCAGATCATCGCCGCCCAGGCGCCGGGGGTGGATGGGGTGCTGGGCACCCGCCGCTGGCGTGAGATCGTCCCCCTGGTGGAGCGGCTGCGCCAGAGCCGCCAGGGCCGCCGCTTCCAGCGCTTGCAACTCCTGGGCGACCCGGAAGAGGCGCCGGAAGCCCCCACCCCGCGGGCGCAACGCCAGGGCGCCAGCGCCTATCTCAAGATCAGCGACGGCTGCAACGCGCCCTGCACCTTTTGCTCGATCCCCAGCTTCAAGGGCAAGCTGCGCTCGCACCCCTTCGCGGCCATCGTGGCCGAGGCCCAGGCGCTGACCGCAGCCGGGGCCAGAGAAGTGATCGTCGTCGCCCAGGACACCACCGATTACGGCCGCGACCAGGGGGAACCGCACAGCCTCCCCCGCCTGCTGCACGCCATTGCCCAGCGGGCCGAGGGCCTGCGCTGGCTGCGCCTGATGTACGCGTATCCGGGCCATATCAGCCCAGAGCTGATCGAAACCATGGCGACCACGCCCCAGATCCTGCACTACCTTGACCTGCCCTTGCAGCACGGGCACCGGGACACGCTGCGACGCATGCACCGGCCCGCAAATGTGCAGATGGTGCACGATTCCATCGCCAGCCTGCGCGCGGCCATGCCCGATATCGCCCTGCGCAGCACCTTCATCGTCGGCTTCCCCGGCGAGACCGAGGCCGAATTCGCCGGCCTGCTCGATTTTGTGGCTGCCATCCGCTTCGACAAAGTCGGCGCCTTTCTCTTCAGCCCAGAGCCGGGCACGCCCGCGGCCGATCTCCCCGGCCAGGTGCCGGAGGAAGTCAAGCGCGAGCGGTGGGAGCGGCTGATGGAACTGCAGCAGGGCATCTCTCTGGCCAGCAATCAGGCCCAGATCGGGCGGACGCTGACCGTGCTCACCGAGGGCTATGGCGACGGCATCACCCTGGCCCGCTCCTATCGCGACGCGCCCGAGATCGATGGCTTTGTGCTGATTGCGGGCCGGCAGCCTGTGGGGCAGATGCTGGAGGCGCGCATCACCGGGGCCATGGAGTACGATCTGGTGGGGGAGCCGCTGGCCGCAAGGCCGAGCGCGGGCGCGGAGATCACCCTCTCCTTCCCCGCCTGATCGCGGCCGGGCTATGGCGCGGGCGGCCAGGGTGGGGAACCGGGGCTGAAGATGGGGGAGATCTCGGTGATCAAGCCGTGATCGCACTCACTTATCAAATTCGCACAAGTCGTGTACAATGTGTTTTGGGTAGCAACGATGCTGCGCCGGCGTCCGCCCCCGCCCGATCAGATCGTCACTGGCGAGGAGCACTCGTTTATTCATCTCTTCCCATCCCTCGTTGTTTTCAACCGCACGGGAGTCCAAATCAATGTCCACCAACGGCAACAAACCTGAATTTCCTTTTCCGGGCATGACCACCACCACCGATGGCAGCGGCGCCATCAGTTGGGTGGAAACCAACATCTCTCAAGGCGCTTGCGCCTATCCCATCACCTCCTCCACCGTCATGGGCCAGAACTACGCCCAGGCCGTGGCCAACGGCGTCAAGAATCTGTGGGGCGACCGCCTGATCTTCATGGAGCCAGAAAGCGAGCACTCCTCTGCCTCGGCAGCCGAGGGCTTTGCGCTGGCGGGCGGTCGCGTGACCAACTTCACCTCCGGTCAGGGGCTGATCCTGATGAAAGAGGTGTTGTATGTGATCTCGGGCAAGCGCCTGCCCGCGGTCTTCCACATCGGCGCGCGCGCCCTCACCAGCCACAGCCTCAACGTCCACGCCGGGCATGATGATGTCATGGGCGTGGCCGACACCGGCTGGGGCATTCTCTTCGCGCGCAACGCCCAGGGCGCCGCGGATCTGGCCCTGATCAGCCGCCGCGTGGCCGAGGAGAGCGAGACCCCCTTCCTCAACTGTCAGGATGGCTTCCTCACCACGCATACGATCGAGAATGTGGTGCTGCCGGAGCCGGAATTGATGAAACAGTACATCGGCGACCCGCGCGTCAAGCTGCGCAATCTCATGGATCCGGCCAACCCGGTGATGTCGGGCGTGGTGCAGAACCAGGACAGCTACATGAAAGGCAAGATCGCGCAGCGCCATTTCTACGACCGGGTCAAGCCGATCCTGAAGAAAGCGATGAATGAGTTCTACACCCTGACCGGGCGCCGGTATGATCTGGCCGAGTCCTATCGCATGGAAGATGCCGAATACGCCATCGTGTGCATGGGCACCATGGCCGAGACCGCGGCGGTGACGGTCGATTATCTGCGGCGGGAGACAGGGCTGCGCGTGGGCGTGGTGCATGTGACTGCGTTCCGGCCCTTCCCCGGCCCCGAATTGGTGGAAGCGCTGGGCCGGGTAAAGGCGTTTACTGTGCTGGAGCGCATGGATAACCCCATGGGCCAGAGCAACCCCCTCACGGCCGAGATCAAGGCGGCGTTCGCCGACGCCCTGATCGACGCCCCCGGCTATCCTCGACTGCACCGTATCCCGATGGTTTTCAGCGGCGCGGCCGGCCTGGGCAGCCGCGATGTGCGCCCTGGCGATTTCATTGCCGTGGTCAAGAACATGGTGGATGATGGCCGCCGCTATTTCGTGCTGGGCATCAGCCATGAGCTGGCGCTGGACAACAGCTTCGATCCTGATGTGCGCCCGGCCAGCGCGTTTTCGATGCGCGGGCATTCTGTCGGCGGCTTTGGCTCGGTCACGACCAACAAGGTCATCGCTACCATCGTCGGCGATCTGTTCGATCTGTACGTGCAGGCCTATCCCAAATATGGCTCGGAGAAGAAGGGGCTGCCCACCACCTACTATCTCACGGCGGCGGAGGAGCCGATCCGCACGCATAGCGAGCTGAAATTCGTCGAATTCGTGCCGCTGAACGATATCAACGCCTTCAATCTGGGCAATCCCTTGATCGGGATTCAGGAGGGCGGCGCCATCTTCGTGCAATCGCGGCACACTGATCCCAAGGCGGTGTGGGAGAACATCCCCGAATATGGCCGCCGCATCATCCGCCGCCGCCGCATCCGGGTGCTCTATCTGGACGCCGCCGCCATCGCCCGCGAGGTGGCCTCCGAGCCAGATTTGCAGGTGCGGATGCAGGGCATCGTGCTGTTGGGCGTCTTCCTCAAATCCACCCCCTTCTTGCAGTCCCGCCAGCTCAGCGAGGCCGATTTGCTGGCGGGCGTGGAGAAAAGCTTGCGCAAATACTTTGGCAAGCGGGGAGAGCAGGTGGTGCAGGACAACCTCACCGCGGTGCGTCGCGGCTATACCGAGGTGCAGGAAGTGCCCCGCTCTCTGATCGATGTGCAAGAGCAATTGGAGATGGAAACCGCGGGCAAGCGGGTGCAGGATGTCATGCATCATGGCGTCATCGCCTGCCAGCCCAACACCCCGCTGTCCAAGGTGGCGCAGGCCATGGCCCAGCGCAACATCAGCGCCGTGGTGGTGGTGGATCAGGCCGGCTATTTGCAGGGCCTGGTCAGCCAGACCGACCTGGTGCGGGCCGAGGCCAGCAACCGCGAGTTCACCGCCCTGCCCGACATCCTGCCGGAGCACATCATGACCCGCGAGGTGATCACCACCACGCCGGAGGAGGCGCTGCACGACGCAGTGAGCAAGCTGATCGAGAACCGTGTGCATCGTCTGGTCGTGGTGCAGCAGGAAAACGGCCACAAACGCCCCGTCGGCATCCTCTCCGTCACCGACCTCGCCCGCCTGCCCTTGCGGGGGTAGGGGGGGAGTTGGTTGGTTGGTTAGTTAGTTGGTCGGTTGGTTGGTTGGTTGGTTTCGCGTACTAATCTATCAGTCCACTAGCTAACAAATCTAAAAACCAACCAACCAACCAACCAACCAACCAACAAACCAACAAACCAACAAACCAACCAACAAACCAACCAACAAACAAACAAACCAAAATACCATGGCCATATCACATCCTATCACCCTAATTGACGAAGAACCGGTACAGCAGGCCGAGGTGATCTACTCGCGCACGACCGGGGCGCCGGGGCTGGGCTCGCTGATCAAAGAGGCGGGGTCGGCCAAAGAGACCCACGCCGTGGGCATCGAATCCACCATCTTCGAGTTCGACCTCGAAGGCTACGTCGAGGACTTCAACGAGCGCGTGATCGGCGCCTACAACGTGGCCGGCGATGATCAACTGCCCGCGGATCTGGGCGTGGCCCGCTCGCTCATCCCTGCTGGCACCGGCGCGTTCCGCGATTTCTCCTACATCGCCCCCGAAATCCCCGAATTCAACCACGCCAACTGCGTGGGCTGCATGTCCTGCGTCACCGAATGCCCCGACACCGCCATCCTCGGCCGGGTGGTCGAGCCGCCGGCGCTGCAACAGGCGCTGGCAGAAATGCCCGAAACCAGCCGGCAATGGCTGGGCCAGCAGTGGGCCGAGACCAACAAATTCTACAGCGTGCCCGAAAAGAAAGAACCGGGCAGCGGCGGCCTCTTCGGCATCTTCATCGACCCCACCAAATGCAAAGGTTGCGCCGAGTGTGTGCAAGTCTGCGCGGATCTGGGCTACAACGCCCTGAAAATGATCGAAAAGGAGGAGGAGACCATCCCCCGCTATAAACAGGCTTTCGATTTCTTCCGCAGCCTGCCTGCCACCCCCGACCGCTTCATCAACGACCGCGTGTTGGTGGACATGATGCTGAAGGATGAGACCCTGGGCTACGTGGGCGGGGCCGGCTCCTGCGCCGGCTGCGGCGAGGCCACCGCCCTGCGCATGTGGCTGGCCGCCACCGCCTTCCAGGTGGGCCGCCAGAACATCGGCATCGTCAACTCCACCGGCTGCACCACCGTCTATGGCAGCACCTACCCCTACAACCCCTGGACCGTCTCCTGGACCAACTCCCTGTTCGAGAACGGCCCCACCGATGCCATGGGCGTACGCGCGCGCTGGGATCAACTGGGCTGGCACGACAAGCGCCTGTGGGTCATCGGCGGCGATGGCGCCATCGTCGACATCGGCTTCGGCGCGCTCAGCCGCATGCTGGCCAGCGGCATGGACATCAAAGTGCTGATGCTGGATACGCAGGTCTATTCCAACACCGGCGGCCAGAGTTCCACCGCCACCTTCACCGGCCAGGGCACCAAGATGAGCCCCTTCGGCAAGGTCGACCTGGGCAAGAGCGAGCGCCGCAAAGAGCTGGCCCAGATCGCCATGATGCACCCCAATGTGTACGTAGCCCAGACCACCGCCGCGCACATCAACCATTTCTACCGGGCGATCATGGAAGCGAACGAATTCCGCGGCCCGGCGGTGATCAGCGTCTATACCACCTGCCAGCCCGAACATGGCGTCGGCGACCATGAATCCTCGCAGCGCGCCCGCGCCGCCGTGGACAGCCGCGCCTTCCCCCTGCTGATCTACGATCCGCGGCGGGGCGACACCATCCGCGAACGCCTCGATCTCAAGGGCAACCCCAACGTCAAGGCCGATTGGTACATCAATCCCAAGACCAAAGAGCCTTTCACCTTCATCGATTTCGCCCGTGGGGAGGGCCGCTTTGCCAAGAACTTCGCCGAGGACGGCGCCCCTTCCGACACCCTGCTCGCAGCCGAGGCCGACCGCCTGGCCAACTGGCACATCCTGCAAGACCTGGCCGGGCTGCGCTAGAAAGAGAGAATGGACGATGGGCGATAGCATATCGCCCATCGTCCATCATTTGGGTGCAAAAACGGCGTCTTCGCCAAGCTCGTAAGGCGGGGCGACCAGGGGTTGGAACTGCCAGACCGCCTCATTTTCTGTGGCTTGCAGCCAGTGGCCGAAGAGTAGGATCGGCTCGCCGGCGGCAGCGGCGCGCGGGGGCGCGCCCAGAGCATCACTGCCGCCGGGGCCGGCGAGTGTGTATACCCACAGCGCCCCCTGCGGGCTGAGCCAGCCCTCGGGCGATTCGTGCGCCCACAGCAGGCTGCCCTGCTCATCCAGCAGCAGCAGCGGCTGCACCCCCACCTCCTGCCCGGACGCGTTCTCATCCACCGGCCGGGCCACAAGGGTGACGATGCTGCCGCGCGACGGAGGCAGCGCCGCCGCGGCCACCCCCTCCCGCACGGTGAACCGGTAGGCATGGATGGCGCCGTCGGCAGCGGCATGGCGGAGGACCGCAGACCATACCGGGCCGGCTGCCGGGGCCGGATCCAGCGCCCCGCGCACGACGAAGACGAAACAGTCGGGCAGGGGCCGGAGCATGGCGAAGCAGTCGGCGCTGTCAGCCATGCCAGGATCGGCAAGCGCCGGCGGAGGGACGCCCGCCGCGATCTCGCGCACCTGTAATAGCTCGCCTGCCGGCGGCGGGGGCAGGGGGGGCAGGAGCGTGGCTGTGGGCGGCGGCGAGGGTGTAAGCAGGGGCAGCGGGGTGGGGCGGGCCGTAGCGATCAGGCCGGCCGGCCCAGGTAAAAGCTGCAACAGGGGCCGGCGCAACAGAAACGCCAGCGCGGCCACGAGCAGGAATGCGGCCAGCACCCAGGGCCAGGCGCGCCGCGGCCGCGGGACCGGCTCGCCCTGGAAGGCCAGCAGGGCCAGAGTGACATTGTCGGGCGCGCCCCGCTCCAGCGTGTACTGCAAGAGCACGTCCGCGGCCTCGTCCGGCTGGTACGCGGCCAGAAACGCCGCCAATTCCTGATCCGAGACCAGGTTGCTGAGGCCGTCGGAGCAGAGCAGGAGCAGATCGCCCTTCTGCAAGGTGAGGTGGAAGAATTCGGGGCTGGGGTCGCGGTCGGGGCCGAGGGAATGGGTGATGACATTGCGGTAGGGATGCCGCGCGGCCTCTTCGGCGGTGAGCACGCCCGCGGCCACCTGCTCGGCCACCCAGGAGTGATCGCGGGTGATCTGCGTCAGCTCGCCCCCGCGGTAGAGATAGGCGCGGCTGTCGCCGACATTGGCGAGGGTCAGCGCGTCCCCGTGCAGCAGCGCCGCCACCAGGGTGGTGCCCAGCCCGGCAAATGCCTGCTGCGCGGCGGCCTGCGCGCACAGGGCCTCGTTGATCGTGGCGATGGCCGCGGCCAGGGCCGGTTCCGCCGCTGCCGTCCCCTGGTAGTAGTGGCGGAACAGGGTTTCGATTGCCAGGCGGCTGGCCACTTCCCCGGCAGCGTGCCCGCCCATGCCATCGGCCACGGCAAAGAGATGCCCTCGCGCTTGCAGATCCGCATCGCTGAGGCCCAGCGGCCCCCGCCAATCCAGCACTGTGCTGACCGCATCTTCATTCACATCGCGGACGCCGCCGGTGTGTGTGCGAACTTGAACGTTGTAGAGGACGGGCATAGATCAGGACGGGGGGCGGGGTGAGACGCAAACGGGCAGGCATAGTATAGCACAAGCGCGCCGGGCCCGGCGGCCGCTTATCAGGAAGTCATCTTACGCCAGCGCGTTTGACAAGCCTTTTGGCGCTGGTTATCATGCGTCAGCCTGCGGGATGGATAGCTGTCAAGGCGCAAAAAATGCCGTTTTTCTTACAAAATAGTAGATGATTTTGAGAAGGTATTGCAATTTTGTGGATTTTATTACAATTTTTATCTTGACCAAGGAGTTGCGTGCATGAAGCATTTCATCAATGTCATTCTCCTCGTGCTGGCGCTGACGGCGCTGCTGCTCTTCCTCACCGATCCGCCGGCGTGGATGCCGCTGGCTGCCAGCGCCGAGGCCGGGCCGGTCGATTGGCTGTTCGGCCTGCACATGGATGTGATCATCTTCCTGTATGTGCTGGTGAACGGCGTCCTGCTCTATGCGGTGGTGGCCTTCCGGCGCAAACCAGGAGATACTGGCGACGGCGCCTATTTCCACAGCAACACCCGGTTGGAGATCCTGTGGACGGTGCTGCCCCTGGCTGTGGTGCTCTATTTCAGCTATCTGGGATTGGGCGTGCTGCGCCAGACAACCGCAGCCGCGGCGGATGAGTTGGAAGTGATCGTCACCGCCCGGCAGTGGAGTTGGTCGTTCGAGTATCCTGACTATGGGATTGCCGCGGGCGAGTTGAACCTGCCCGCGGGGCGCAAGGCGCATCTGGTGTTGCGGGCCGAGGATGTGATCCACAGTTTTTGGGTGCCGGAGTTCCGCCTGAAACAGGACACGGTGCCGGGGCAGGAAAAATATCTGCGCATCACCCCCACCGAGGTGGGCGCGTACAAGGTGCGCTGCGCCGAGCTGTGCGGCACCGGGCACGCGGCCATGCTGGCCCCGGTCAATGTGCTGCCCCCCGCCGAGTTCGATATCTGGGTGCAGAAGCGGCTGGGAACGTATGTCGAACCGGAAGGTGGGGCCGGCGAGGGTCCAGGCGAAGAGGATATCGTGGCGTTGGGCCAGCAATTAGCGCAGGCCAACGGCTGCATCGCCTGCCACTCGCTCGACGGCAGCAAACTGGTGGGGCCCAGTTGGAAGGGCGTGTTCGGGCGCACCGAGGCGCTGGAGGATGGCTCCAGCATCACCGCGGACGAAGCCTATCTGCGCACTGCCATTATCGACCCCGGCAGCCAGATCGTGGCCGGTTTCGCCAACCTCATGCCCGCCAATTATGGCGACACCCTGCTGCCCTCTGAGATCGACGCCATCATCGCCTATCTGAAGACGCTGGAATAGACCGCGCGCCTCGCCTTTTTTCTTTTCGTCAGGAGCGTTGTACCGATGTCACGAACTTCCCGAATGTTTCTCGGTTTTGTGGTTGGCTTCGTCGCCGGGGCTGTGTTGCTCACGGTGATGCGGGCGCTGGTGGGGCTTTCCCCGCTGGCCGCCATCCCGGCCCTCTCTGCCGGCTTCACCCCCTTCTTCAACGCCCTGGCGCCTCTGCTCTCCGCCGGCCTGCTTCTGGGCGCGGTGGGGCTGATGCTGGGCCTGGATCCTGCCTTGGGTCTGGCCCGTGGGCTGGTCGGCATGGCTATCGGCTTTGTGCTTGGCATTTTGCTGACGCATTTCGTGCGGCTGGGCCTGGGCCTGGGCTGGGATGCGGAATCGGCCTGGGTGGGCGGCGCCTCTCTGGCCCCGATCGGCTTCCTGCTCGGCGTCGGCGCCCTCAGCGATTGGCTGAAGTGGACGCGGGGCATGCACACGCCAGAGCAGCACGGCCCGCCCGCGGGCAGGCCGGCATGGACGCGCTATTTCGGGTTCGACCAGAACCACAAGGTCATTGGCGTGCAATACACCGTCACCGGCATCCTGATCATGGGCGTGGGCGGCACGCTGGCCATGATCTTCCGCACCGAGCTGGCCGCGGTGGGCCGACAATTCCTCTCTCCCGACGCCTTCAACACCTACATCAGCCTGCACGGCATCATCATGATCGCCTCGATCCTGTTGGGCATCGGCGGCCTGGCCAACTACCTCGTGCCCCTGATGTTGGGCGCGTCCGACATGGCCTTCCCCCGCCTGAACGGGTTCGCCTTTTGGCTGACTGTGCCCAGCGCCATCCTGATCATCATGGCCATCTTTTTCGGCGGCTGGGACACCGGCTGGACAGGCTACGCGCCGCTGAGCGTGCGGGGGCCGATCGGCATCAATTTCTTCATGATCGGCATGTTTTACTTCGGCTTCTCCTCCATCTTGGGGTCGCTGAACCTGATCGTGACCACGCTGAAGATGCGGGCGCCGGGCATGAATCTCTTCCGCATGCCCATCTTTGTGTGGGCCATCCTCTCCACCTCGCTGATCCAGCTCACCGCCACCCAATTCATCGGCCTCTCCTTTCTGATGGTGGTGCTGGAGCGGAATCTGCAAATGGGCTTCTTCAACCCGGCGGAGGGGGGCAACGTCATCCTTTTCCAACATCTCTTCTGGTTCTATTCGCACCCTGCGGTCTACATCTTCATCCTGCCGGGGCTGGGCATCATCTCCGAGCTGCTGCCGGTCTTCTCGCGCAAGCCCCTGTTCGGCTACAAATGGATCGCCCTCTCCAGCATGGCCATTGCCCTGATGGGCTTTCTGGTGTGGGGCCACCACATGTTCGCCGCCGGCATCGAGGACGCGCTGCGCGTGCCCTTCATGTACTCGACCATGCTGGTGGCTGTGCCCACCGGCGTCAAGTTCTTCAGTTGGCTGGGCACGGTGTGGCGGGGCAAGCTCTTCTTTCCCACGCCGATGCTCTTCGTGCTGGCCGCCATCGCCGTATTTTTGATCGGCGGGCTGACCGGGCCGCCCCTGGCCACCATCTCCACCGACCTGCACCTGCACGATAGCTATTTCGTGGTCGGCCACTTCCACGCCACCATGTTCGGCGGATTCGTCTTCCCCTTCTTCGCCGCCCTCTATTTCTGGTTCCCCAAGATCACCGGGCGCATGTACAACGAGCGTCTGGGCCAGATCCACTGGGCCTTGCAGACCGTGGGCTTCTACACCATGTCGTTGACCATGGCCCGCGCCGGGCTGTTGGGCATGCGCCGCCGCATCGTCGATTACGATCCGGCCCTCGGCGTCGAGGGCATGCAACTGATCGTGACCATCGCCGGCTACATCATCTTCCTGGGCGTGCTCATCGGCGTCTACAACCTGTGGATCAGCGCCAAACGGGGCCAGGTGGCGGCGATCAACCCCTGGGGCTCGCGTTCGCCCGAATGGCAGATCCCCTCGCCCATCCCAGAGCACAACTACGCCGAGCCTTTCGAGGTGGTAGGCGACCCCTATGATTACGGCCTGCCCGGATCGGTCTACGTCAACATGTCGCCCAGCCGCGGCGCCGCCGCCTCCACACCCGCGCATTGAAGTTCGAGGAGACCCCCATGTCAGCCCCTGATCCCACCAAGAAAAAACGCCTCTTCCGCCGCGGCCTGATCGTCCTCATCGCCCTGCTGATCCTGGAGGTGCTGGACTACTACACCGCCCAGTTGCTCAACGGCTCTGTCACCATCCTCTTCGTCCTGGCCCTGATCAACGCCGCGCTCATCGCCTACTACTACATGCACATCACCACCCTGTTTTCCGAGGAAGGAGGTCATTGATGACTGCGGAAGCGCACACCCCCCCCGCCGGCGGCATCTCCCCCGCCAAACGCTTGCAGATGAACCGTCTCGGTCTCTGGCTGTTCCTCCTGTCCGAGACGTTCCTCTTCGGCGGCATCCTTGCCGCCCGCTTCTACCTCTGGGGCGCGACGCGGCCACACCTCGACCAGATCCTGGGCCTGAGTGTGACCGCCATGCTGCTGGTGAGCAGTTTCTTCATCAACCGGGCCGAAGTCGCCATCAAACATGACGACCGTATCGAATTCCTGCGCAGCACCGGCATTACCATCCTTCTCGGCCTCCTCTTCCTGGTGGGCGTGGTGGGCCTGGAGTGGCGCACCGCGCCGGTAAACCCCGCCACCGGCGGCGAATTCGGCATCTACGGCGATGTGCTCTTCTTTATGACCGGCATGCACGCCTTCCACGTCCTCACCGGCGTGATTCTGCTGGGGGTGGTGGCCTATCTCGGCTACAAAGGGCATTTTCACGCGCGCAATTTCTACGGCGTCGAGGCTGCGGCCATTTACTGGCACTTTGTGGATCTGGTTTGGGTCTTTTTCTACCCCGCCCTTTACCTGATGGGTGTGGCGGTGGGGCCAGGTCATTGAGGATTGGGCCGAGCCGCGGCTGACGCGGCCGGCTTGCCCCAACCATGCAGGTGCTGCGCGAGCTTTTCACCACCTGGGAGTGGCGGCCAGAAGTGCTGGCCTTGCCCCTGTTGTTGGGCATCCTCTACCTGCGGGGCTGGCGCCGCCTGGCGCAGATCGAGCGGCAGCGCCGCCGCAGCCTGGCCACGCCCTGGCGGCTGCTGGCCTATTTCAGCGGCCTCGCCATCCTCCTGACCGCGCTCCTCTCCGGGCTGGACAGCTTCGGCGCCTTGCTCTTCAGCGTCCACATGATCCAGCACCTGCTGATCATGATGGTCGCCGCCCCCCTGATCTGGCTGGGAGACCCCTACCCTTTCCTGTTGTGGGGCCTGCCGCGGCGCCCGCGGCAGCGCGTCGCCGCCTTTTTGGCGCAGCCCTCCCCCTTTCGCCGCGGCCTCACCCAGATCACACACCCCTTCCTGGCCTGGCTCTTTCTCGTGGCCGCGGTCTGGGTCTGGCACGATCCTTTTCTGTACGATCTGACCCTGCGCAGCGCTTGGGTGCACGATCTGGAGCATCTGCACTTTTTTGCGGCGGCGATGATCTTCAGCTGGCATGTCACCGCGGCCGCGCCCCGCTTCCACCGGCCCCTCAGCTATCTCAAGCGGGCCGGCTACGTTCTGGCCGCGCTGCCGCCTACTATGATCCTCGGCGTCGCCCTCTCCTTTGCCTCTGCCCCCTGGTACCAGCATTAT
Organism: Caldilineales bacterium; assembly: GCA_013360575.1. GTDB lineage: Bacteria > Chloroflexota > Anaerolineae > J102 > J102 > JABWBG01. The sequence continues at coordinate 208 of JABWBG010000086.1, read as the reverse complement.
GTGGCGGTGCCGCGCGTCTGGGGCGTCACGGTCATGGCCGACCAGATGTACGGCGGGGTGCTGATGTGGGTGGGGGGCAGCATGATGTATCTGCTGGCCGCGCTGATTCTGGCGGCCCGGCATCTGGCAGCAGAGGAGCGCCGCCGCGGGGCCGCCGCGGCCGTGCAGTTGCGGCTGCGCTGGCAGGAGCAGCAGGGGTGATGCGGGC
>JABWBG010000085.1 GCA_013360575.1 Caldilineales bacterium | reverse complement strand
GGACAAGCTGGCCGCGGTGCAGGCGCTGCTGGCCGAGCATGGGGCCGTGGCCATGGTGGGCGACGGCATCAACGACGCCCCGGCCCTGGCCGCGGCCACGGTGGGCATTGCCATGGGCGCGGCCGGCGCGGCCCAGGCTCTGGAAACCGCCGACATCGCCCTGATGAGCGACGATCTCAGCAAATTGCCCTTTGCCCTGCGGCTCAGCCGGGCCGCCATGCGCATCATCCGCCAGAATGTGGCCTTCAGCATCGGCGTCAAGGTCGTGTTCCTGCTGCTGGTGTTGGCGGGGCTGGGCAGCATGTGGCTGGCCGTCTTCGCCGACATGGGCGCCTCGCTGCTGGTGACGCTGAACGGCATGCGCCTGCTCAAGCGCCCGGCGCCTGGGTTTTGACGATGGACGATTCTCTCCCGCGCACAGGTACGTGACCCCTTGCAACGACTCATACTCCGCCGCGGCCAGGCCACGCGGCCGCAACTTGCCCTGCTGGCCCTGGTCATCGGCGTCTGCGCCATCGCCTTTTCCCCCATTTGGGTGCGGCTGAGCGATCTGGGGCCCAACGCCGTCGCCTTTTGGCGGCTGGCCCTGGCCCTGCCCCTGCTGTGGGGCTGGAGCCGGGCCGCCGCCCCTGCGGTCAGCGCCCCCCGCTCCGCCCGCTCCCTCCTGCCGCTGTTGGTTCCCGGCCTCTTCTTTGCCAGCGATCTTTTCTTCTGGCACTGGGCGATCCGCCTGACTTCGGTGGCCAACGCCACCTTCCTGCCCAACCTGGCCCCGCTGCTGGTCAGCCTCATTGCCTGGCGCTGGATGGGGGAGCGGTTGCAGCCGGTGTTCGCCTTCGGCCTGGCCGCGGCCGTGGCGGGGGTGGCCCTGATGGTGCGGGCCAGCGCCGGCCTGGGCGAGAGCAACGTCTTCGGCGACCTCCTCGGCCTGATCACCGCCTTCAGTTACACCGGCTACTTGATCACGCTGAAGCGACTGCGCGCCCACTATGGCGCCGGCGTGCTCATGTTGGCCAGCGCCCTGGTGGGCAGCGTGTTGCTGGCCGGGGTGACGCTGCTGATGGGCGAGAGTTTCTGGCCGGCGGGGATGACCGGCTGGCTGGTTTTATTCGGGCTGGCCTGGTTCTCGCACAGCGGCGGCCAGGGGCTGATCGCCTATGCCCTGGCCCATCTGCCCGCGTCTTTCTCCTCTGTCATGCTGCTCATGCAGCCGGTGCTGGCCGCGCTCTTTGCCTGGGTGCTGTTGGGCGAGGCAGTGGGGCTGTGGCAAGGCCTCGGCGGCGGGCTGGTCATCCTGGGGGTGGCGCTGGCGCGGCGGGGCAGCGATCCGCCGGGGGACTGACCCGCGGCGTCGCATTTGGCATGCGTCTGCGGCCTCGCTGCCGGGCGGCGGTACAGGGGCCGCCGGTTTTTGCGCCTCTGCGATCTCGGTGTTTGAAAAATCTAGAAATTTACTATATATTATATAGACAATAAAGAGACAAGTGCTATCAAAAACTGGCGCGAGCGGATCTTGATCCTGGCCTGACGGTTTTTGAGAGCGGCCAGCCGTTAAGATGCAGCACGTAACATCCTATCCCTTCCTGTCCGAGGTATTCCAACCATGCACATTGCCCGCAATTGGCGCGTGAAACGACAACGCTACAGCCTGCAAGGCGAACTCTGTCATCACTGCGGATCGCACGTCTTCCCCCCGCGCGATGTCTGCCCCGAATGCGCCCGTCCGGCCTACGACCCCTTCCGCCTGAGCGGTTTGGGTGAAGTTTATAGCCACACCACCGTATACGAAGCGCCGGCCGGTTTCCAGGAGCAGGCACCCTACAGCCTGGCCCTGATCCGGCTGCACGAAGGCCCGCTGCTCACCGCCCAACTGACCGATGTCGATCCCAAAGAAGTGCGCATCGGCATGCCGGTGGAGATGGTCACCCGCAAGCTCAGCGTGGAAGGCGACGAGGGCTTGATCCAATACGGCTACAAATTCCGCCCCCGCCTGTTGGCGCAAGCAGCCTGAAAAAGACGCAGTCTTTTCCCTTTCTCTTTCTCTTTCTCTTTCCCTTTCTCTTTCTCTTTCTCTTTCTCTTTCTCTTTCTCTTTCTCTTTCCCTTGCCCCTTTCTGGCCCGGTCTTTTGACCGGGCTTTTGTTTCTGACAAAGAAATGCGTGACCAAGCGACATCACTGGCATAAGTCCAGGTTTTATTGTAGAATGCGGCTGGAAAACGCCCCTTCCATTGATTGCGTTCCAAACTGATCGCCATGACTACAGCCCTTACGCTTTCTTCCGAAGAACGACAACGCTACATCAGGGCAGCGCGCGAGCGTCGCTTATTCGTCCCTATGACGCCAGCACAGGAGTCGGACCGCTCCTTGCTATTGGCGCGCATTCGGGAAGCAGTCGGTGAGTTGAAACGTCGTTTTGCTGTCCAACGCGTGGTGCTCTTTGGCTCTTTGGCGCATGGGGCCTGGTACGATGCCGCCACGGATGTCGATCTTGCTGTTGAGGGTTTGAAGGGGGCGGATTTCTGGGGCGCCTGGCGATTGGTCGAGGAAGTCATCGCGGATCGAGTGGTGGATTTTGTTGCACTGGAAACCGTATCAGAGCCACTGCGAGACGCTATTCGAGCGGGTGGAATCGAATTGTGACTGATCCCTATTCGCAGATCGCACAGCGGATACGCGGGGAAGTTGTGGAAATTGACCGCGTAGTGCTGCGCGGGCTACATGCCTGGGATATGCACCGGCTGAATCCAGCAGAAGATGCGTTCCTCGATGCCGCGGCCCTCAACTTGCACAGTTTTTACTCCGGTTTGGAAACGATATTCGGTCTTATCACCAGGCAGGTGGATCGCAAGCCACCCGCCGGCGAATCATGGCATCGGGATTTGCTGGGGCAGATGGCCAGCGAGTGGCCAGAGGTGCGCCCAGGGGTGATCAGTCAGGAGACAGCGGAGCGTTTGGACGGTTACATGCGCTTTCGACATCTGGTGCGCAATGTCTATGCCACCAATTTGGCGCCCGACCGTTTTTCTGACCTCATCGATACCCTCTCCGAAGTCTGGAGCCAGACGCGATCTGAACTGCTCGCCTTTGCCACTTTCCTTGAGGATGTAGCCCGTTCCGTGGCAGGCGCGTAACGGTGGACATTCGCCTGGTGATACTGCCAGACTCCGAGCTCCCTGTTTGCTTTCCCGATTGCCTTCACCCCGATTTGCCCTTCCCCTCCCCATCGCCTATAGTTCCGTCATCTTATCGACTGCAAGCGATTTTTGGCTTTCCCTCGGTTCAGGAGCAGCCCCATGCGCCGCGAACAACGCCAAAAAGGTATGTGCTCAATAATCCGGGGAGAAAACCCTTAAAGGTTTCTGAAACCTTTAGGGTTTGGGACTACCCCCGCCAAGTTATTGAGCAGGTACGGTCGATGCTAGAAAGGAGGCCATTGTAGCATAGCAATTATGTGCTCAATAATTCGAGAAAAAAACCTAAAGGTTTCAAAAATCTTTAGGGTTTGGGTTGCCCGGTCTTTTGACCGGGCTTTTGTTTGCCGGCAGCGAGTGCAGCCCCGGCGTTTATGGGGGCAACCGCTTCATTGGGGAGGATTGATCAGCGCGGTTGATTGTGATATAATGTACATATAGGAGTAAAGATCCCCCGCCTGTTGTCGTGAAGCGGATCTGTGGCGATCTCAACTGAATCCTGACATCGCAGCAGCCCCAGTTCGAGTGCCAGCTTCTCGACGTTTTGGGCTGCTTTTTTTGTGGGCGCGACAAGGAGGTCCTCCCATGAACGCACATTCCCAAGTTCATCGCACACGAGTTTTGGGCATGCTGACGGTGATTTTGGGCGCGGCGCTGGTTTTGGGTGGCAATCTGCACGGCATTGCCGCGCCGCTGTCTCAGGGAGATGCGCCGTCGGGGGCCGCAGGGCCGGGCATCTCGCTGGCGCCGGGCGCCGAGGCGTACCGGTTTGTCACCCTGTGGGGCTTGAGGCTTCCGCTAAGGATCACTTTTGATTTTGATGGGCCGGGTGGAGTTGCAGTAGACCCTGCCGGCAACATCTATGTCGCAGATACGGGACACAACCGCATTGAGAAGTTCACCGCCGATGGCCGGCCTGCGACCGGGTGGGGCAGCGCTGGCAGCGGCGCGGGTGAGTTTAACTCACCGGAAGGCATCGCCGTGGACGCGGCGAGTCACGTATATGTAGTTGACTGGCCCAATGACCGCGTCCAGAAGTTTACTGCGGGTGGTGCGTTTGTTGCCCAGTGGGGAAGCAGAGGCGCCGCGCAGGGTCAGTTCGCCGGGCCGCGCGGTATTGCGGTTGACCAGGATGGCGACGTCTATGTCGCTGACACGGGAAACAACCGCATTCAGAAGTTTAGTGCAAATGGCACGTTTATCGCCGCGTGGGGCAGTTATGGCCAGGGAGAGGGCCAGTTTCAGTTTCCGCGTAATCTGGCGGTTGACAGCGACGGCTATGTGTATGTGGTAGATCCGTACAATGCGCGCATCCAGAAGTTCACGGCGGAGGGCGCATTTGTTACTATGTGGGGCGACTTGGGCACGGCCGACGGCCTTTTTCGATTTCCACGGGATATTGCGATCGCCCAAGATGGTGCTATCTATGTGGTTGATGGAAACAACGACCGTATCCAGGTGTTTACCCCGGATGGTGAGTTCGTCAGCAAGTGGGGAAGCAGTGGCGCAGGTGACAGCCAGCTTGACGAGCCGGCAGGCATCGCAGTCGCCCCGGACGGCTCAGTCTATGTGGCCGACACCGGGAATAACCGCATCCAGAAGTTCAGCTCGGATGGCGTCTTCTTGGGCGTGTGGGGCCAGGCCAGCACCGGCTCTACCACAACCTATTACGACAGCCATGGCAGGCCGTCCTACACGGTCAATGCGTTCGGCGCGCTGTTGAAGCGATGGACATACGACGGCGTAAAACTCGATCGGACACTCGCTTACCCGACCGAGCCTCCCGCCGAGCTGCACAAGCAGGCCGTCGCAGCCATCTCGGCCGACGGTGAAGGCCAGATCCATGCGGCTGTTACGGACTTGGGCGACCGCTGCGTCCAGACATTCGGGACGAACGGTGAATGGGTTAGCGAACGGTGCGGTGGCAGACCCGATTCCTCCCCCGCTACGTTATGGGCCCTCAGATCTGTCGCTACAGGCCCGAACAATCACGTCTACATTGTTGACAATTACTGTCTGACACCCTACAACCATCAAGGGTGGCCAATGGGCACCTGGACATATTTTCGCGTTCGACAATTCGATATAGCCGGTATCGTCGTCGCTGAGTGGTCGCAGCCTTATAGCGGGGACGTCTCTTCCGCCGCCGCCATCGCGATCAGTCAGGCAGGTCACGTCTACCTGGCAATCGCTGAGAAGCACATCATCTGGCGGTTCAACCCCGACGGCACTGAGATCAGTTGGGGCGGGGAAGGAACCGGCGACGGCCAATTCTCGGGCCCAGAGGGCATCGCGGTGGCGCCGGACGGCTCTGTCTACGTGGCCGATGCGGGCAACCACCGCGTTCAGAAGTTCACGGCCGACGGTGTCTACGTGGCCCAGTGGGGCAGTCCGGGTGCAGGCGCGGGCCAGTTCAACGGGCCGCGCGGCATCACGGTGGACCAGGATGGCGCTGTCTACGTGACGGAGGCGGCGGGGAATCGAGTCCAGAAGTTCACAGCCGCGGGCGGCTTCATCACCCAATGGGGCAGCGCAGGTACGGGTGAAGGCGAGTTCTCCGGGCCGGGGGGGATCGCGGTGGATGGCGACGGCTATGTCTACGTGCTGGATTCCGGGAACAACCGCATCCAGAAGTTCGAACCCTATGAGGCCGGGCCAACGCCGACCCCGACCCGCACGCCTACGGCCACGCCTACACGAACGCCAACCGTCACGCCGACGCGCGACCCGGCCACCATGCTGAAGGTGTATCTGCCGCTGGTGCTGCGGCAATGAGCGCGACAAGGGTTATCCAAAGGTGGGTGATGGACTTGCCTTTCGTGCATATTTGCAGTACAATTGCGAATATGCACGAAAGGAAGCATACATGTCTCTGACTTACATCCCCAGAAGCCTCGAACCCACCCTATCCAGGGCCATCCGGGAGTTTCCAGCGGTGGTGCTGGTGGGGCCGCGCCAGTCGGGCAAGACCACACTGTTACAGCATCTGTTCGGTGCTGAGCGGCCGTTGGTCTCGTTGGAAACGCCTGACGTGCGCGCCGCTGCCGTGGGCGACCCGCGCGCCTTTTTGGATCTGTACCGGCCGCCGGTGGTCTTCGATGAGATCCAGTATGCGCCCAACCTGCTGCCCTACATCAAAGAGCATGTTGACGCGCACCGCGATCAGCCCGGCCAGTTCATCCTGACAGGCTCGCAGAACCTGCTGCTGATGCAGCAAGTCACCGAGAGCCTGGCTGGCCGTGCGGCCGTGCTCAAGCTGCTGCCGCTGACGCAGCGCGAGGTTGCCGGCGAGCCGGACCGCCCGCTGCCCTGGGAGGTGGAGCGCCCTGCGCCGGCGGAGCAAGAGATTTCGTATGGCGAAGTTTGGGAACAGATCTTGCGCGGCTTTTTTCCGGAGTTGATCAAGAACCCTGGGCGCGATGCGCGACTGTGGCAGGCCAGCTACGTGCAGACCTACCTGGAGCGCGACGTGCGCAACCTGCGCGCGGTCGGCGACCTGACCCTCTTCCAGAACTTCTTGCGCAGCCTTGCCATCCGCGCGGCTGGGTTGCTCAACCTCAGCGACCTGGCCAGGGATGTGGGGATTGCCGTCAACACGGCCAGGGATTGGCTGGCGGTGCTGGAGGCGTCGTTCCAGGTTTTTCTGCTGCGCCCCTATTTTGTCAACCTGGGGAAGCGGCTGGTCAAGGCGCCCAAGGTTTATTTCACCGACACGGGGCTGCTGAGCTACCTGGTCGGCCTGCACGAGGTCGAGCATGCGGCCGCTGGGCCGATGGCCGGCGCGCTCATGGAGAACCTGGTGGTTGCCGAGCTGTTCAAGACCAGCCTGCACCGCGGCGAGGAGCCAACCCTCTACTTCTGGCGCACGGCCGCGGGATCGGAAGTGGATGTGGTGATCGAGCGCCAGTCCCGCCTGATCCCTATCGAGGTCAAGGCGTCGGCCACGCCGCGGCCCGACATGGCACGGGCGATCGCTGCCTTCCGGCGTGACTTCGGCGATCGGGCGGCTGGCGGCTACGTAATCCACCTGGGCAAGATCGTCCTGCCGTTGGGCAACGGCGTGCTGGCCTGGCCGTTGGCAGCGCTGTGACCGTTCGGTTGTTTGCCACTGGCGGAAGTGCCGACCTGGGCCAGATGTGGTTTACTGGCCGTGGAGAATCAAGCCATGACTGAGTACCCATCCGACCCGCAAAACGAGCGGCCCACCCCCACGCTGCGCGAGATGGTGGCGGGGTACGCTCTGTTCAACGCGTGGGAGCAAGAAGAGCAATCAAGAAGCTTGCCGCAATTGACCTTAGAAGAGGCCTTGAATCAGTATTTTGGGCTGTACAGCCTCGTACTAGACCTGGCGGGCGGCGACCTGCCGGTGTTTTTAGAGCAGAACGCACGACACTGGGCTGTGCTTCATCAACGTCACCAACGGCTAAGGAGCGTCATGCCGGATGGAGAAGCCGCTTCAGGCACTGGATGAGATCCAGCAGTTTCTGATAAGCCCTGGGAGTTACACCAGTTTTTCCAATTGCTTGGGCTGCCAATACGCGACATCGACATCATCATCATCCCTGGCGACGCATCCACAGCAGCGGGCCTGCGCTTTAGCTGCCCGATTGGCCGTTTTTAGACATAAAACCAGCCGCCCGGAGAGAGATCCGGGCGGCTGGATGAGAAAGCGGTAGGCGGGAAGGGGCCGCGGGCGCGGTCAGGGCCGGGTGATGGTGAACTGGCTGCCGGCGCCGTGGCCGAAGACTTCGGGGAAGTACATCATCTCCCCGCGCGGGGGCAGGACGTTGAACTCGCCGGCGATGCTGGCGCGCAGTTGGTAACGGTAGGTGTAGGTTCCGGCGGGCAGCTCGGTGGCAAAGAGGGCCACTTTGTCATCCTTCAACTCGAAGCTGGTCGGGTTCCACCACCACCGCTGCCACCAGGGCGCGTCTTCCTCCTGCGCGCGGTCGCTGCTGGGGCCGCTATACTGCCGGCTGGTCGTGGCAAAACTCACATCTACCGGCTCGGTTCCGGCGGGAATCGGATCCTCCACCAGCAGATAGTGCATGGTTGTTGGCGCTACCAGGGTCAATTCCACCTCGATGATGTCGCCGATCTGGGCCGAGGTGATGGCCGGGCGGGCGGTTTTGTCCTCTTCGGGATCGGCGGGCAGCGTGGCCAGGGTGTAGCGGCGGGCGATGGTCAGCCCGCGGCTGAGCGGTTGCAGGTCGGGCACGGGCAGGTAGACGCGCAACTGCGCGGTGTAGTACAGCTGGCCGGGGCCGGCGCTGCGCTCCAGCAGCAGGATATTCAGCGCATCTGCCGCCAGATCGCCGATCGCCGCGTGCAGGGTCTGGGCGTCGTAGACATCCGCCGGGCGGATGCGGCCGCTGCCCCAATCGCTGCCATTGATCTGGGCGCGCCAGTCATAGGCGGCCTGCAATTCGCCGCTGGCGGCCAGCCAATCGGTCAGGCTGATCAAGGCCCAGGCGGTTTCGTGCGTGCTCTGCCAGCGGTCGGCGCTGCGCGCGCTCATCAGCCAGCGCACCACGTTGGGGCCCAGGGGGTGATCCGGCTGGATGGCCACCAGCGCCGTCAGGATGACCGCGGTGGTGCGGGTGTCGGTGTTCATCGTCCACCAGTCGATCGTCCCCTCTTCCCAGTGCGCGCCGCTGGCGCTGAGGATGGAGCGGCCCGCCAGACCATCCAGCAGGCTTTGGGCCTGCTCGGCCACGCCCTGGCTGTGCAATGTGAGGGCGAGGTAGCCCTGGGCGTAGAGGGCCAGCCGTTCCCGTTCGGCGAAGAGGAGTTGGGCGTCGGCTACAGGCCCGTCCGCGTCCGCGGCCTGGGCGTAGCGGCTGAGCACGTACAGGAAGAAGGCCTGCTGGTTCAGCGCGTAGCCGTGCAACCCCGCGGGCGTGCGCAATTGCCGGCGCAGGAACGCGGCCCCCCGCGCCAGCGTCTCCACATCCACCGTGTAGCCAGACATTTTGGCCTGGCTGAGGCCAAAGAGGACGTAGGCGCTGGTGTAGGGGGAGGATTTTTCCTGCGCGAACCAGCCCCAGCCGCCGTCCGGGTTTTGCCGGGTGAGCAGGCGCTGCAAGGCGATGTTGACTTGCGCGTCCAGCTCTGCGCTCATCTCCGGTTTTTGCAGATCCAGCGCGGCCAGGGCGCGGGCGGTGAGGATGTTGGGCAGGAAGCGGCTGACGGTCTGCTCGGTGCACTCGTATTCGAAGTGCTTCAGGTAATCGAGGCCCGCGGTCATGCCGGCAGCCAGCGAAGGCTCCAGCCGCAGGGTGAGGTCGCCCTGGGTGGGATCGTAGCGATCGGGCAGGGCGATGGCCTCGAACCGGGTCTCGGCAGCGGGAACGATGCCGGCGGTGGCTGTCGTCTCCGGGCTGCTGTAGCGGCGCAGCGGCAGCCGCAGCTCGATGCGGTCGCTGAGGGCAGCGTCGCGGGTGAGGGCGGCCAGGCGCACGGTGACTTCTTCGCGGCGCAGGCGGGTGGTCGGGTCGAGGTCGTCGACCTGCACGGGCGCGTCCACGCGGGCCAGACTGCCGGCGGGGATGGTCAGGCGGTAGCTGGCGGCGGCGTCCCCTTCCAGGGTCAGCCCGGCCAGTTCCTCCAGCAGCAGTTCCACCTCCTGGGCGCTGTCGCTGTTGTTCTGGACGATGACGCCCAGGTGGAAGCGGTCGCCATGCACGACGAAGCGGGGCAGCACGGGGCGGATCAGCAGGGGCTTGGTCACCAGCAACTCGTGCGTGGCCTCGCCCACCGCGCTATCCTGGGTGATGGCCACGGCCTTCATCCGCCAGGTGGTGAGGTTGTCGGGCAGTTCGAGGGTGACGCTGGCCTCGCCGGTGGCGGAGGTTTCCACATCCGCCTGCCAGAAAGCCAGGTCGCGGAAGTCGCTGCGCACGTCGATGGCCGCCAATTCGGCGAAGCCATCGCCGCCGCCGCCGCCCCCCTTCGTGCCTCTGGTCTGCGCCTCGTCGATGCGGTTGAGGGAGACGACCAGACTGACGCCGGTGCGTACGCCCAGCCCCCGCTGCGACCAGAACGCATCGCGGATCGAGCCACCTTCGTCGGGGCGCAGGCTGAGCAGGGCTTTGTCGACCAGGGCCAGGGAGAGTTGCGCCCGCACCGGCTTGCCCGTGTGATCGACCGTGCGCAGGTGGTAGGTGACGCTGTCGCCGGGGCCGGGCAGCGCCGGATCGGCGCTGATCTCGAGGCTGAGCAGGCGCTGGCTGACATCCACATTGATCTGCACCAGGCCCATCTTGAAGGTGGGGTTTTCCCCGGCCGCGGGCGGGCTGACCAAAATCACCGAGAGGAAAACGTTGGGCGCGTATTCGGGCAGGATGGGGATCTCCAGGGTTTCGCTGTTGCCGCGCAGGGTGCGCAGGGTGTGGCTGAGGATGCCGCGGCGTTCCACCGTCACCAGGGCCAGGGCCTCGCCTTGGAAGGGGCTGGGCACCAGCACTTTGGCCGTGTCGCCCACGGCATAGCTTTTGCGATCCGCGATCAGTTCCAGGCGGTCATCATTCCGCACCCGCCAGGGCGCGTAGTCACGGCCGGTGATGTAGGTGAAGGCGGCGCTGCGTTGCAGGTTGCCCAGGCGATCGCGGGCGCTGGCGCGGATCAGATATTGGCCGGGATCGGTGGTCTGCCAGGCCAATTGCCCGCGGCCGTCGCTGCCGGTGGTCACGCGTTGGGTCAGCACCGGCGTTTCCTCCACCTGACTGGTGTAGCGCAGGCGGCCATCCACCTGTTCGCGCACGGTGCGCCAGACCAGGCGGCTGATCTCGATCTCCATCTCCTGCCCGGCCTGCGGCTGCCGGCTGAGCGCGTCCACGGCGATGATATGGGCGATCTGCTCCTGGCCCGCCTCGCCCACGTAGCGGTCGGGGCGGACGCCGGGGTAGGTCTCGCCGGCGTGGACGATCAGGCTGGTTGTGGTCGATACTTCCTGGTCGTTGGCGTCGGTGATGGTGAACTCGATCGTGCGCAGGCTGGAGGCGACGGCGCCGCCGCTCTGCCCGCCTGCGGTTTCGGCGCTGAGTTCGGTGGGCACGGACGTGGTGAACTGGCCTGCTTCATCTGTCTGCCCTTTGCCCGAGGCGATGGGCGCGCTGAAGCGCGGTTCGTACGGCTCGTAGAAAGCGTTGGGGTTGAAATCGGCGAAGGACCAGGGCTTGCCATCCTCATAATTCAAGGTGTAAGGCCCGCCGTAGACTGTCCAGCGCACGGCGGCGTTCTTGACCGCGCCGCCGAAGAAGTAGGCGGCGGCGACGCTGGCTTCTGCCGGCTGGGTGGCGATCACCTCGGCCGGGGCGGCGCTGGCGTGTAGCTCATATTCCGGCTTGCGGAAGGCGGCGACGAGGAAATTCGTCCAGGCGCTGACATCTTCCGCCAGCCGCAGCTCCAGGCTGTACATGCCCAGCTCGGTTTCGGCGGCGAGGGCGAAGCTGCCATGCACCGCGCCGAAGGCGTCGGTGGTGAGGGGCGTTTCCAGCGCCACATCCCCGCGCGGGTTGCGCAGCCGGGCCAGCACTTGCAGGCCCTGCGGCAGGGTGTAGAGATCGCCGCTATCCCCGCGCACGATGCCGCGGAAATAGACGGTGTCGCCGGCGCGGTAGAGAGGCCGTTCGGTGTAGAGGTGCACGCGGTAGGGCTGCTGATAAAAATCCGCAGGCAGTTCGAATTCCCAGGGGGAGATGCCGGCCTGCCACTGCGTGCTGGCCCAACCTGGATCCTCTTCCGTGCCCACGAAGGCGCTGCTGGGCCGCCAGGGTTCTGGCACCGGCCCCAATTCGGTCATGAACACGCCTTCGGCCCCGGTGCGCCCGCTTGCCCTCATGCCCAGGGCAGAGTCATAGATCGCCACCGGCTGATCGGGCGCGGGCTGGCCGGTGGCCAGATCGGTAGCCCAGACCAGGGCATTGTCCACGCCCCGCTTGATCACCACATTGTAGCGGGTGACGACGAGCAGCACCCGGGGCAGCAAGTCGTACTTTTGGTAGGGCACCTGGGGGGAGGAGGCGGTGACGAAGTAAAGCCCCGGCGGCAGGGGGCCGCCCTCGGCGTCGGTCAGCAGCTCGCGGGTGAGGGTGGTGGTATTGCGCGGCGCGTTCGACGTCAGCCGCCATTCCCGTTGCAACTGATCGGAGGGCGGCAGGAACAACCGCCAGGCCTCATACTCTTCCTCTGGGCGCAGCGCGGCGAATTGGGTGGCGTTTAGGCGATAGAGGCTGATGTCGATATCGCTGATGTTGACATGCTGCATGATCAGCGCGGTTTCGGTGTAGGCGCTGTACACTCCCACCGCGCCCGGCGTCAACAGATTGAGGAAGGGGGTGCGATCGCCGGTGCGGAAGCTGAGGGTGGTCGGCGTCTGGATCAGGTTGCCGTAGGGATCGCTGATCCCCGCGGCCAGGGTCAGGGTGTACGCGCTCTGCGGCTGGCGGGGGAAGTGGACGTTGAAGATGTTGTCGTATTCGTTGTACCAGGTGTAGACCTGGGTAGCGCTGATTTCGGGGCTGATGGCGAGGGCGAGTGTCTCCGGCAGGATGGGGGCGCTGAATTGGAAGCTGACGCCGCCATCGATATCTACATTTTGCTGGCCGTTGCGGGGCTCGGTGCGGAGGATGGCGGGGTAGGGGACGACGGTGAAGCTTTCATCCATCCCCCGGCGCAGGGGGGCGCCGCCGAGCAGGCGGTCGCCGAGATGCGCGACGGCGAGGGCATAGGCATCGGAGGAATTGTATTTCTTGATGACGCGGTAATTCTCCGTGACCAGCAGGGCCGGGCCGCGGACGCCGGCGGGGAGATAGAGGAAAGCCTCGCCCTTGCGCGGCATCGCCTCGCCATCGGCGCGGGGCGCGCGAATGTGATCGGTTGGGTGCTCTGGCGGGGAACGGTACTGGCCGCGGCGGGCGCCGTCGCGGGCCTGTCGCTCACCATCCCTCTAGGTTCTCTACTCCGGGGACTCCTCTTCGGACTGCCGCCGGATGATGCCCT
>JABWBG010000362.1 GCA_013360575.1 Caldilineales bacterium | reverse complement strand
AGGAAGAGCGGCAGCGGGGCGGGTTGCTGGCGCGCGAGCGCGAATGGCGCGATCTGCCCGGCCAGATGGCAGCGGTCGAGGCGCAGTTGCGCCAGCGCAGGAGCGATCTGGAACAGGCGCGGCACGCCCTCGCCGCGGTGGACGAGGATCTGACCCGGCTGGTGCGCGAAGCCAGCCAGGCGGGCGAGGAGGAGCGGCAGCGGGCCGCGGCCCTCAGTCGCTTGCAGAACAACATCGACAAAGCCCGCCAGAAGGAGTTGTGGCACCAGGAACGGGGCCGCAAGCTGGCTCTGGAATTGGAAGAATTGGGCCGCCGCCTGGCAGGGCTGCGCCAGGAGAGTGGGGAACTCAGCAGCCAGCAGGAGGCGCTGGCCCACCGCCAGGCCGCGCTGGAAGAAAAACTGGCCACCCTCGACACCAGCGGATTGCTGCGGGCCGCGGCGCAGGCCCAGGCCCGGCTGGATGCGGTGGAGGAGATGCGGCGCAGCCAGCAGGCGTTGGTGGCCAGTCATGCCCAGGCCGCACAGCAGACGCGCGCGGAATCGCACGCACGCAGCCAGCGCAGCCAGGCTTTGGCCACGGAGATGGCCGCGCTGCAAGCCCGGCTACAAACGCTGCAAAGTGAACACGCGGCCCAGGACGCTTCCTATCTGGCCCTGCTCGCGCAGATCGAGCCCGCCCAGACCGCGCTGGACGCGCTGGATCAGGGGTGGCCCGAACATGATCGCCGCGGGGAGGGCCTGCGCCAGCGCCTGCATCAGGAAGAGTTGCAACTCAGCCAGTCGCGCCTGGCGCAGCAGCGCGCCGAGGATCATCTCACCTATCTGCGCAGCCAGATCGAGCACGATTTTGGACTGGTGGCGCTGGAAACGGAGGCCGGCGTCGCCTCGCAAGAGCCGCTGCCCTTCGATCGCATCGTCACCGCCCTGCCCCAGGTCGACGTCCTGCCAACCGAGACGGAACAGGAGATGCGCCGGCTGAAAGGCCTGCTCAGCCGGTTGGGCGCGGTCAACCTCCAGGCCAAAGCGGAGTACGCCAGCGCCAAGGAGCGTTTCGATTTCCTCACCGCGCAGGCCGCGGATCTGCAAGAAAGCTCGGCCCAGCTGCTGCAAGTCATTGCTGAACTGGATAAATTGATCGATCAGGAGTTCCGGCGTACCTTTACCGCGGTCTCCAAGGCCTTCACCCGCTATTTCACCCGCCTGTTCGGGGGCGGCACTGCCAAATTGACCCTGATCGACATCAACGGGGGCGAGGCCAGCGGCAAAACCATTTCGTCATCCACCACCACCGGGGTGGAGATCATCGCCCGGCCCCCCGGCAAACGCCCCACGCAGCTTTCCATGCTCTCCGGCGGGGAGCGGGCGCTGACCGCGGCCGCGCTGATCTTTGCAGTGCTCAGCGTCAGCCCCGCGCCCTTCTGCGTGCTCGACGAGGTGGATGCGGCCCTGGACGAGGCCAACGTCGGCCGGGTGCGTCAGGTGTTGCAAGAGTTGGCCGCGGGCGCGCAGTTTGTGGTCATCACCCACAACCGCGGCACGGTGGAGGTGGCCGATACCATCTATGGCGTCAGCATGGGGCAGGATAGCGTGTCGCAGACCCTGTCTTTGCGGCTGCGCAATGGCCGGCTGGAGGAGGCGGCGCTGTAAAAAACGCCAGGCCCGACGCGTGCGCCGGGCCTGGGACAGTTACGAGAGAGGAGGAGGGATCAGGCAGGGATCGGCGTTTCTTCGATTTCTGCTGGGGAGACCATGCCTTCCAGCACCCGTTCCATGGCCATCGTGTGGCTGCAAACGCCCCGGTGGGCAAAGAATTCGCATGTGCAATGCCAGCGCCCCTCAGTGTATTCCACCGTGTGATCGCTGTGGTTGCCGGCAAAGACGACCGAAAAGCTACGGAATTTCATGCGGCTACGCTCTGTGGCGTAGTGTTTGGCCTTCTGAATCTTACTGATCATGGCCGAGTCAAACATGAGGATCTCCTGTGGGTGAGAGAGTGGTCAGGTGTGCGTGGTGCGTAAAACGTAAAACGTAAAACCTCTTTCGTCTTTAGAGGGAAAGGGAAACAAAAAGCACTCGCGCGCAGGGGGGCGAGTGCCGGGGGAAAGCGTTTTTGCTGTTGTGAGAACGGTTTCGGGCCATTCCGTCCGCTCCTGATAGGCGCAGGGTGCAGGTCAAGCCAGCAAGGGTCAGTGTTGTCAGTATAGCGGGTGGGACGGGGGCTGTCAAACCCCCTTTTGGCACGGCCCACCTACGCTTGCCCTACGTTTGCGGGGGCAGGGGGATGCGCCGCTATTGCCCAGGCGTAGACCTGTTTGCGCGGCAGGCCGCTGAGCGTGGCCACCAGGCGGGATGCGTCTGCGGCAGAGAGGCCGGCGGCGAGCAGGGTGCGCAGG
>JABWBG010000361.1 GCA_013360575.1 Caldilineales bacterium | reverse complement strand
TCATTCACGGGGCCAGGGCAATCGCATCTACCTAGAAACTCCCGGCTCCTGCCAGTTTCTTGCCAGGGCGCATCCCGCTGCGGCGGGATGGGTCACTCGCAATGACAAAATAAGGTGAATTGTTACCTCGAATTATCGAGAACATACGCAGATCCGTCGTATCGAGCAGGCGGAGTCGAGGCAAGCCGACGCCATCGCCCGCATCCCTCCCGACAGGCGGTCATGCGTCAGGCTGGGCAAAATTGACAGAACCCCCCTCTCTCGACTATGATTTCACCGTGCCAGGGCGCAACCCCTGGCAACTTTTTGCCCCAAAGGAGGTGAGACTCAATGAGCGTTAAATTGAACAGCGGTGAATCGCAGGATTCGCTGTTGCGCCGCTTCCGCAAGGAAGTCATGAAGGCGCGCATCCTGCCGGAGGTGCGCCGCAAGCGCTGGTTTACACCTCCCAGCGAGGTGCGGCGCCTGCAAAAACAGAAGGCGATCCGCAAGGCCCGCCAGTCGCAGCGCCGTCGCGAGGGGCGCGGGGGCATGTAAACCGCCCTTCTCTTGCCACACGCAGCCCATCCTGCACCCAGGATGGGCTGTTTTTTTGTCCCGATCAGCCGACCTCTCGCCCCAGCCACACATTGTCGATCAGCCGGGCCTTGCCCACGCGCGCGGCCACCGAGGCCAGGGCAGGAACGCGCATCTCCCCCACGATCTCGTCCAGCGTCTCCAGATGCGCAATGCTGATGTATTCGGGCTGGGCTGCCGGCTCGGCCGCGAGAATGGCGGCCATGCCGCGGCGCAGGCTCTCGGCGTCCCGTTCGCCCCGCTCGTAGGCTTCGGCGGCGGCGCTGAGCGCGCGATAGAGCACGCCCGCGCGCTGCCGTTCCTCCGCCGTGAGATAGGCGTTGCGCGAACTCATGGCCAACCCATGCGGCTCCCGCACCGTGGGGCAGATGATCAGATCGAGGTCGAAGTTGAGATCCACCGTCAGACGGCGGAGGAGGATCGCTTGCTGTGCGTCCTTCTGGCCAAAATAGGCGCGGGTGGGCCGGGTGAGGTTGAACAGCTTGGTCACGATGGTGGCAACGCCGCGAAAATGGCCAGGCCGCTGCGCGCCTTCCAGCTTCGTGGGCAGATCGGCCAGGTCGATCCAGGTCTCATAGCCGGGTGGGTACAGTTCGGCGGTGGAGGGCACAAAAACCATGTCCACCCCCGCGGCTTCGAGCAGGTCGAGGTCGCGGGGCAGGTCGCGGGGATAGGCGGCCAGGTCTTCCCCCGGCCCGAATTGGCTGGGGTTGACGAAAATGGTGGCGATGACATGGTCATTTTCGGCGCGGGCGCGGCGGGCCAGCGAGATGTGGCCCTCGTGCAGATAGCCCATCGTGGGCACAACGCCGACCGATCCAGCCAACGCCCTGCGCTGGCGATGCATGTCGACGACGGTGGTGAGGAGGTGCATGGCTTACGTGTGTTGAGCGGACGGTGGGCGGTGGACGATGGACGATAGCTTATCGCGTCCATCGTCCAATTTAAAACGACTGTTCCGCCGTGGGGAAGGCGCGGGCGCGCACATCGGCGCTGTATTGGCCGATGGCCTGACGCATGGTCGCGGCCAATTCGGCGTAGCGGCGGGCATGTTTGGGCAGAAAATCCTCGAACAGGCCGAGGATGTCGTGGATGACCTGCACCTGACCATCGCAGTGCGGGCCGGCGCCGATGCCGATGGTGGGGATGGGGCTGGCCGCGGTGATGGTTGCGGCCAACGCCGCCGGCGTCAGTTCCAACACAATGGCGAAGGCCCCGGCCGCGGCCAGCGCCTGGGCGTCGGCCCGCAGGCGTTCCGCCTCGGCGCTGCTGCGGCCCTGCACCCGCCAGCCGCCGAACTGGTTCACACTCTGCGGCGTCAGGCCGATGTGGGCCATGACCGGGATGCCAACCTGCACCAACCGGCGCACCGTCTCGGCCATGTGGCTGCCCCCCTCCAGCTTCACGCCCTGGGCCCCGCTCTCCTGCATCACCCGGCCGGCGTTGGCCAGGGCCTGCTCCGGCGAGATCTGGTAGGTCATGAAAGGCATGTCGGCGATGACGAGGGCTTCGGGCGCGCCCCGCGCCACCGCCCGCGTGTGGTAGATCATCTCATCCAGGGTGACGGGCAGGGTCGTCTCGTAGCCCTGGATGACCATGCCCAGGCTGTCGCCCACCAGCAAGATGTCCACGCCGGCGCTGGCCGCGATCTTGGCGGTGGTGTAATCGTAGGCGGTGAGCATCACGATCGGCTCCCCGCGCTCTTTTTTTTGTTGGATGTGGCGAATGGTTGTCTTCATGGCAATACCTCCAGAAAGGATGAGCAGGGGTGCGGTTCAGGGTTCGCGCGGCGCTTCCCCGGCAGGCACTGCCGCGGCCAAAGCAGCCAGCGTCGCCGG
>JABWBG010000084.1 GCA_013360575.1 Caldilineales bacterium | reverse complement strand
GATTTGCGCGGCCTGCGGCCTTGGCCGGTAGAAGATCACCACCTCGCCAGGCGCGGGCGCGGCTGCGGGTGCGGGCGCGGCTGCGGCAGCCGCGCCTGGCAGCAAGAAGAGGATCAGCAGGAGGGAGAGAAGACGGGTCATGGGTCGCGCCGCCGGTTACAGCACCACGCCTGCGGGGTCGTTGCCCGAATCGACCATGGCCTTGCGCACATTGACGGGGATGAGCAGGATCAGGCCGACGACGAAGAAGAGGATGACGGAGAGGATGGCCACGCGGGTGCTGCCGGTGATCTGCACAGCCGCGGCGAAGAAGATAGGCCCGATCCAGGAGGTGCCGCGCTCGCTGATCTCGTAGAAGCCGAAGTATTCCGATTCGTTGGCGCGGGGGATGACCTGCGAGTAAAGCGAGCGGCTGAGGGCCTGCGAGCCGCCCAACACGATGGCCACGGCGACGCCGAGCACGTAGAGTTGCCAGATCTCGTAGAGCAGGGCGTAGGCGGCGATGGCGATCAGCGACCAGATCACCAGGCTGATGACGATGGAGCGCTTGGCCCCCAGCCGCGTCGCCAGCCAACCGAAGAAGAGGGCGCCGCCAAAGGCCACGAATTGGATCAGCAGCACCAGCAGGATCAGGCTCTCCTCCGGCGCCTTCAATTCGGTGGCCGCGAACAGGGTGGCGACGACGATCACGGTCTGGATGCCGTCGTTGTAGAGCAGGTAGGCGATGAGATAGCGCAACGTTTCCGGGTATTTCGTGCGGATCTCGCCCAGGGTTTTGATGATCTGCTTGACGCCCTGGCTGAGGAAGGTTTCCCCGGCCGGCAGCTTTTTCAGGGCGGGGCGCTGACGCAGCGTGCGCGCCGGGAAGAGATAGGTGAAGCCCAGCCACCACAGCCCGGCGCTGGCCAGACTCAGCCGCACCGCCAGGCCCGTGTTCTCCATCAGCGTGATCATGGCCAGATTGATGGCCAACAGCAACCCGCCGCCCAGATAGCCCATGGCCCAGCCGCGGGAACTGACCACATCCCGGTCTGCCGGCGCGGCAATGTCGGGCAGGAAGCCATTGTAAAAGACGATGGCGGCGCCGAAGGAGAGATTGGCAATGATGAAGAGCAGCCCGCCCAACAACACCGCGCCGTTGGCGCTGAGCAATCCCATTTCCGCCTGGATGAAGAAGAGCAGCACGGTGGCCACACCGCCGGCGGTGGCGAAACTGAGCAGCAAGCGCTTTTTCAGGGTGGAATAGTCGGCGATGGCGCCCAGCAGGGGCAGAAGCAGGACTTGCAGGATGACCGAGATGGAAACGCAGGTGGGGAAGAATGCATCTGGCTCGAACGTAAAGCCGAGGAAGTTGACCCCGCCGGCGCTGCGAGCGATGCTGGCCAGATAGGGGCCGAGCAGGGTGGTGACGACGGTGGTGCTGAAGGCGGAGTTGGCCCAGTCGTACATCATCCAGCCGCGGATCTCGCGGCGGTCGCCTGGGGCGTGGGCGTGGGCGTGGGCAGACATGATGGCGGCTCCTTGAAGCGTGGGCGAAGAAGGACGGCAACAATCTGTGGATTATGCCTGCATCCCCGCAAATTGCCAATCGCGGGCCCAAGAACACGCGCCCGCGGTGGCCGCGATCAAGCGCGGCGGGCAAAGAGCGCTTCCAGATCGGCCACGCGCTGCGGTTCGCACAGCGCCAACACCACATCTCCCACCTCGATCCTGTCCTGACCATGCAGCAGGTGCATCTGGTCGCCATGCCGGCGGGTGGTGAGCAGGCATTCGGGCGGCAGGCTCAACTCGGACACACGCTTTCCGGCCGCGAGGGCGCCGGGCTGAACGTGCAGCTCCACGAATTCGGCCCCGCCGCTGCGTGAGATGCGCAGTTGGCTGGCGCGATCGATCAATTCGGCCCGGCGCAGCAGCCCCCGTTGGTAGGCGCGGGCGATGTCGGTGCGGCGGATCATGCCAACCAGCCGCCGCGAGTGCTCGTTCTCCGTCACCGGCATGCGCCCGATATCGCGCACCGCCATGCGCTGCAGGGCCGCGCCGATCGTTTCATCGGGGCATATCGTCAACACCGTCCCAGTCATGATCTGTTGGATCGGCGCCTGCTCCCAGTCTGGCTGTCCCATGACCCGTTCCAGATCGCTCAAGGTGACGATGCCCCGCACTTGCTGTGCGCCATCGACCACGATCACACCGTGATGATGGCTGGCCACCAGCAGCTTTTGCAGGGTCTGGCAGGTATCCTGCGGGCGTATCGTCGGCGGCGTCAGATCCATTACCTCTCGCACCAGCACCCCGTCCAGCACATCGACATCCATACCATGGCGGGCGTGGACGCCCCGCCGCACCAGCCACCAACTGTACATCGATTCGGTATGCACCGCCTGCCCCACCAGGGCCGAGACGATGGTGGTGGCCATCAACGGTAGCACGAAGGCGTAGTCGTTGGTCATCTCGAAGACGATGAGGATCGAGGTCAGGGGCGCGCGCACCGCGCCGGTGAGCACGCCGGCCATGCCCGCCAGGGCAAAGGCGCCCGGTTGGATGCCCGCCTGCGGGAAAAGGAAGGCGCCGATCTGCCCAAACAGCCCGCCCAGCATCGCCCCCATGAACAGGGCCGGGGCGAACACCCCGCCGGCCGCGCCTGATCCCAGGGTGATCGAGGTGGCAATCAGCTTCAGCGCCAGTAAACTCAGCAACAGCAGCCAGGGCAGTGGGGTGCGCAGGGCGATCTCGACCAGATCAAAGCCGACGCCGGCGATGTGGGGGATGAAATCGGCCACCGGCGTGCCCAGCCGCGCCAGATCGGCATCCATGCCCGTCGCGGCCAGCGCCAGCGGATAGAGGAAGCTGATCAGCCCCACACACAAGCCGCCGACCGCGGGTTTCACCCACGCCGGCAGCCGGCGCAGCGCGTCGAAGAAGTCGCTGATGCCATAGAAGACCTTGATGTACAGCACCCCCCACAAGCCGGTGACCACGCCCAATAGGGCATAGCCCAGGATGAGCACAGGATCGCCCAGTTGGTAGGTGGGGATGGCAAAGGACTCGGCGCTGTGCAGCAACGAGCGGCTGATCATCGAGGCTGAAACCGCGGCGATGACCACATTCCCCAGCATGCTCACCCCCAATTCGCCGCCCAATTCTTCGATGGCAAAGGCCACGCCGGCAATGGGCGCATTGAACGAGGCGGCAATGCCGGCGGCGGCGCCGCAGGCCACCAGGTTGCGGGTGCGATGCGTGGACAAGCGCAGCAGGCCGGAGAGGGTCGAGCCGATCGAGGCGCCGATATGCACTACCGGGCCTTCGCGCCCTGCCGAACCGCCTGATCCCACCGTCAGCGCCGTCAGCAACAGTTTGAGGGGGGCGACGCGGGCGCGGATGCGGCCCCCGTGCAAGATCAGCGCTTCCATGACATTGGGAATGCCGCTGCCCCGCGCTTCCGGCGCGGCGCGGGTCAGGATCAGGCCGCCGATCAGCCCGCCCAGCGCCGGCAGCAGGATCACCCACCCGCGGCCCAGGCCGGGCCAGGCGCCGGCGATCCCTTCAAAAAAGAGGCGCTGCGCTAGATGAATCGCCTCGATCAAGGCCACGGCCAGCAGGCCGGTGATCACCCCCACCAGCCCAGCCGTGAACAGCAGGACGCTGGTTTCGGAGGGCTGGCGGCGATCGATCAAGCCGCTGAGCGCCCGCGAGAGGCGGCGCATCAGGGAGGGGCGTGGCGTAGCTTGCCAGGTTGCTGATTCGGGCGCGACAGGTGAAGACATGGCCGGGATTGTAGCATGCCCTGGCCATAGACGATAGCCGGTAGCTGATAGCTGTTAGCCAGTAGCTGATCCGTCTTAAATATAATTGGCGCCGATCTGCGGCTAACAGTCAACAATCAACAATCAACAATCAACAATCAACAATCAATGATTAACGATTACCAACCATCGTCCATCGTCCATCGTCTATCGTCCTTCGTCCTTCGTCATCCCGGGCGCAGGGCGGTTTCTACTACCTTTTCGATGCAAT
The DNA here is from genome assembly GCA_013360575.1 of Caldilineales bacterium. Taxonomy (GTDB): domain Bacteria; phylum Chloroflexota; class Anaerolineae; order J102; family J102; genus JABWBG01. The sequence continues at coordinate 9,282 of JABWBG010000084.1, read as the reverse complement.
CCACCGGCACGAACTGGATGCCGTTGCGCACATCTACCGGCAGGTCTTCCAGATCCGGCTCGTTGCGGTCGGGCAGGATCACCGTCTTCAGGCCGGCGCGGTGCGCGGCCAACACCTTCTGTTTCAGGCCGCCGATCGGCAGCACCTGCCCGCGCAGCGTAATCTCGCCGGTCATGCCCACATCGGCCCGCACCGGCTGGCCGGTGAGCAGGCTGACCAGAGCCGTGGCCATCGTCACACCGGCGCTGGGGCCATCTTTGGGCGTGGCCCCGGCGGGCACATGCACATGGAAATTGGCCCGCTCGAACAAATCCGGGTCGATGCCCAGGGCCTCGGCGTTGGCCTGCACCCAACTGAAGGCAATGCGCACCGATTCATTCATCACCTCGCCCAACTGGCCGGTGGTGGTGAGATCCCCCTTGCCTTTCATCTTGGTGGCCTCGATGAACAGCACATCCCCGCCCACAGGTGTGTAGGCCAGGCCGGTGGCCACGCCGGGGCGCTCGGTGCGCAGGGCCGCGTCGAAAAAGAAGGGCTGGCGGCCCAGGTACTCGCGCACCACCTCGGGCGTGATTGTGGCCCCTGTCGCCTCGTTGGCCGCGATCTTCACCGAAAGCTTGCGGCAGACCTTGCCGATCTCCCGTTCCAGGCTGCGCACGCCCGATTCGCGCGTGTAATCGCGGATGATGGCGCGCAGCCCATCCTCGCTGAAAGTGATTTCCTCCTGGCGCAGGCCATTGGCGCGGCGCTGGCGGGGCACCAGGTAGCCTTCGGCGATGCGCAGCTTCTCATACTCGGTGTACCCTTCCAGGGTGATGATCTCCATCCGATCGCGCAGGGGCGGGGGGATCGTCTCCAGGGTGTTGGCCGTGGTGATGAAGATCACATCGCTGAGATCGAAATCCACATCCAGATAATGATCGCGGAACGCGTTGTTTTGCTGCGGGTCCAGCACCTCCAGCAGGGCCGAGGAGGGATCGCCCCGCCAGTCCATGCCGATCTTGTCCACCTCATCCAGCATGAAGACAGGATTGCGGGTGCCGGCGCGCTTGATCGCCTGGATGATGCGCCCAGGCATGGCCCCGATGTAGGTGCGGCGATGGCCGCGGATCTCCGCCTCATCGCGCATGCCGCCCAGGCTCATGCGCGTGAATTCACGCCCGAGCGCGCGGGCGATGCTTTTGCCCAGGCTGGTCTTGCCCACGCCGGGCGGGCCTACAAAACAGAGGATGGCGCCCATCGCCTGCTGCACCTCCCCCTCGAAGCCCTCCATCGGCTCGATCCCCCGCTCGCTGACCAGCTTGCGCACGGCCAGGAACTCCAGGATGCGATCCTTCACCTTCTGCAAGTCGTAATGATCCTCATCCAGCACCTGGCGGGCGTGGGCGATGTCCAGATTGTCCTCGCTGGCGCTGCGCCAGGGCAGCTCCACCAGCCAATCCAGATAGGTTTTGATCACCGAATACTCGGCAGCCTGCGGGGGCATGCGTTCCAGCCGCTTCATCTCCCGCTCTGCCTCCTTGCGCGCCTCTTCCGGCAGATCCGCTTCCGCGATTTTGCGGCGATATTCCGCGGTTTCCGCTTCTTGCTCATCGCTTTCACCCAATTCTTTGCGAATCTGCTCCATTTGCTGGCGCAGATAATACTCGCGCTGCGTTTTATTCAACTCTTCCGAGGCTTCCTCCGCGATCTTGCGGCGCAGGCCCAGCACCTCGCGCTCGTGCGTCATCACCGCCAGCAGCAGCCGCATCTTCTCATTCACCGAATCCGCCTCCAGGATCGCCTGCTCCTGCTCGATCTCCATGCGGATGTTCGAAGCGATGATGTAGACCAACTGGCGGTTGTCTTTCACCTGCTCCAGGAAGGCCACCGCTCCTTCGGGGATGTTGGGCAGCAGCGCTGCCAGCTCATTGCTCAGCTCCAGCAGACTGCGGCGCAGGGCCGTGGCCTCCAGATTCTGCTCGGTATATTCCGGCTCCAGCGCCACCCGCGCCGTCAGATAGGGCGATTCCTCCAGCCATTCCTCCACCCGGAAGCGCTCCAACCCCTGCACGATCACTTGCAGGGAGTCATCTTCTGTGTGCACCACTTTGTGGATCAGCGCCACCGTGCCGGTCTGATAGATTTCATCCGGCCGCGGCTCCTCGATCTCTGGATCGCGCATGGCAGCCAGGCCGATCAGCCGGGCCCCGGTCATAGCGTCCTCGATCAGCCGCACCGAGCGGGGGATGCCCACGGCCAGGGGAATCACCGCCATAGGCAGGGCAACCAGATTGCGCAGAGGCAGGATGGGTAGGGCGTCAGGCAGCAGATCTTGCAGGCTCTTTTCTTCGTTGCGGGTGTGGCTGAACAGATCGTGAAACATCAAAACCTCATGGTATGGGAGAGGGTGCAAAGGAAAGTGGGCGGTGCGGCGGCCTCATGGCCGGCCACGCCGCGGATAGGCCCGGCAGAAAGCGGAGACAGGCCAAGCCTATTCAAGCAGAGGTGTATATGCGGCGCATCAGAATTGTGTTAGCGTTTTATCAGAGTTCCCTGAGCCGCGTTTGTGTCCTGACCGCAGTCATGTTATAACAGCGCCCAGGATCGGGGCGCTGCCAGTGGGTCGGCGCTGCGATCGCACGGACAATTCAAACGGGAAAGAGACGTTGCTGCAAGCCGCAACCTTCGCGGCGCCGATGCTGACGTATGTCGGTATGGCCCTGGCATGCTGGGCCGGCATGTGGCAACCCACACCCCCATTCTGACAGATTTGACGCTCCCCTGCAACCTGCGGCCCCGCGCCGGCAAAGAGAGGCATGATGTACGCTCCTGGATCCCTGCCTGTTCAGAAAGAAACCATCGCCACCGTCTGCGGCATCTGCGACGCCGGCTGCGTCGTCAGCGTCACCGTGGAGGATGGCACGCTGACCCGCGTCAGCCCGCGGCTCGATCACCCCTTCGGCGGTTGCTGCCCGCGCGGCATGCACGCGCCTGAGATCGTCTACGCGCCCGACCGCCTGCTCTACCCGCACAAACGGATCGGGGCCAGGGGCGAGGGCCGCTTCCAGCGCATCAGTTGGGATGAGGCGCTGGAAACGATCGTGCAGCGGCTGCGCCAGATCGCGGATCGAGATGGCCCGCAGGCGCTGTGCACCTACACCGGCCGCGGCAATTTCGAACGGGCGCTGTGCGACATCTTCGCGCCCGCCGGCCCCCCCGAATCCTCCGCCTCCAGCCTGCTTTTTCCCCTGGGATCGCCCAACACCACCGGCGTGGGGGCCATCTGCTATGTGGCCCACGCCATGATCGCGCCGCAGGCCACCTTCGGCGCCTACGGCAAGGAGATGACCCTCGATCTGGATCAGGCGGAGGTGATCGTGGTGTGGGGCGCCAACCCGGCCGGCGTGGCCCCCACCACCCTGCGGCCCCTGGTGCGGGCGCGCAAGCGAGGCGCGCGCATCCTCGTTATCGACCACCGCCGCAGCCAGACGGCCAAAGCCACCGCCGCCGAGTGGATCGGCATCCGCCCCGGCACCGATGGCGCGCTCGCCCTTGGCCTGATCCACGTCCTCATCGCCGAGGGCCTGTACGATCAGGATTTCGCGGCCCACTGGACGCTGGGCTTCGCCGAGTTGCAAGCGTATGTGCAGGCGTTCAGCCCGGAACAGGTGGAACGGATCACCCAGGTGCCGGCGCAGACTATTCGCGAACTGGCGCGGACGCTTGCCACAGCCCGCGGGGCCGCGCTGGTCAGCTACGCCGGGCTGGAATACACCAACAGCGGCGTGCAGAACATCCGGGCCGTGCACATCCTTTGGGCTTTGGCCGGGCAGTTGGACCGCCCCGGCGGGCTGCTTTTCAAGATGCCGGGCAGCGATTTCCCCCTGCACAGGGAAAATGTGCCCCCGCCCGCGGGCATCGCGCCGATCGGCAAGGACAAATACCCCCTTTATCACCGTTTTCGCAACGAAGCGCACAGCATGGAGCTGCCGCGGGCCATCCTCGACCAGGATCCCTACCCCATCCGCGGGCTGATCATCGGCGGCTCTTCCCTCCTCACCGCCTATCCCCAGCCGCAACTGTGGCGGCGCTGCCTCGAGGCCCTGGAATTTCTGGTTGTCATCGACCGCTTCCCCACCGCCGACGGGCTGTACGCCGACATCCTCCTCCCCGCCACCACCATGTACGAGATCGAATCCTACATGGTGCACGGCGGGCGCATGCAGCACCGGCGGCGGGCGGTGGCCCCGCGCGGCGAGGCGCGCAGCGATTTCGCCATCTACGCCGAGCTGGCGCGGCGGCTGGGCTACGGCCATCTGTACCCGCAATCGCAGGACGCGCTGTTCGATTTCGTGTTGCAAGACAGCGGCTTCAGCGCCGATGACCTGCGCGCCAGCCCCGACGGCATCGGCCATCCCCCCCCGGCCATGCGCTATCGCAAATGGGAACTGGGCCTGCTACGGCCCGATGGCCGGCCCGGCTTCAACACCCCCTCCGGCAAATTGGAGATCGCCTCCAGCCTGCTGGCCGCGTACGGCTATGACGCCCTGCCCGTGTATGTGGAGCCGGTGGAAGGCCCTCTGGCCGCGCCGGAACTGGCGCAGACCTATCCCCTGGTCTTCAACTCCGGCGCCCGGCTGCAAACCGATTTTCGCTCCCAGCATCACAACATCCCCGGCCTGCTGAAGATGCAGCCCGATCCGCTGGTGATGCTGCACCCGCAGGACGCGGCGGCCCGCGGCATCTGCGACGGCGACGAGGTGATCGTCCTCTCCCCGCGAGGGCGCGTGCCCTTCAAGGCCCGCGTCACCCCCGACATTTTGCCGGGTGTGATCGAGGCCAACAGCGGCGGCGGCTCGCCGATTGCCGCGGCTTCCTGGCGGCGGGCCACAGTCAACGACCTGACGGACATGGAGAACCGCGACCCCATCTCCGGCTTCCCCGTGTACAAAGCCCTGCTTTGCGATGTGGTCAAGGCGTGAGCGGCCAACGTCCATTCCCGGCGGCGAAATACCCTTTCCGTTGGCCTCGCTCCAAGGCGCTGATGTATAATAAGCGGCCGTCTGTACCCGACGTCCGCTTATGTCCCTGCTCACCGCCCACGACCTTGCCATCTCGTTCGGCCCCCTCGATGTGTTCGAAGGGGTCAGCCTGGCTGTGGCCAACGGCGACCGTATCGGCTTCGTCGGCCCCAATGGCGAGGGCAAGACCACCCTCTTGCGCCTCCTCGCCGGCGACCTGAAGCCCACGCAGGGCGTGGTGCACCGGCGCAAGGGCCTGCGCATCGGTTTTCTGCCGCAAGACCCGCCCCCCGCCGCGGCCAAAACCTTGTGGGAGGATATGCTGGAGGTTTTCGCGGCCCTGCGGGCGGAAGAGGCGGAGTTGCGGGCGCTGGAAGCGCAGATGGCCGATCCGGAACAGGGGGAAGCCGCGCTGGCAGCCTATGCCGAACGCCAACACCGTTTCGATCTGGCCGGCGGCTATGATTATCCCCTGCGCATCCAACAGACCCTGACCGGGCTTGGCTTTTCGCCCGACCAGTTCCATCAGCCCCTGCGCCAGCTTTCCGGCGGCCAACGCACCCGCGGCCTGCTGGCCCGCCTTTTGCTCGATAAGCCCGATCTGCTCCTGCTGGATGAGCCGACCAATCACCTGGATTTGCAGGCGGTGGAATGGCTGGAAAGCACGTTGCTGGGCTGGGAAGGGGGCATGATCATCGTGGCGCATGACCGTTATTTCCTCGATCGCGTGGCCACGAAGGTGTGGGAGATGGCCTGGGGCGAGTTGACCCCCTTCCGCGGCAACTACAGCGCCTACGTGGTGCAGCGCGAGGCCCGGCTGGAGCGGCTGCACAAGGAATATGAGGCGCAGCAGGAATACATCGCCAAAGAAGAGGACTACATCCGCCGCAACATCGCCGGGCAGAACACGCGGCAGGCGCAGGGCCGGCGCACGCGGCTGCAACGCATGCTGGCCGAAGGCCGCATCGCCCCCCCTCGCCAGCGGCGGCGCATGTCGTTGCAATGGCGCACGCGGCTGCGCAGCGGCAGTTTGGTGCTGGCCTGCTCCCACCTGGCCATCGGCTATCAGGCCAAGCCGCAGCCGATCCCGAAAATGGATCGCTCTGGCGGCTATGTGTACGCGGCCAACGGCAACACCCGCCCCGACGACGCCCTGTTGTTCGTGGCCGAGGAGGTGGTGTGCAAGCGGGGCGAGCGCGTGGGCCTGATCGGCCCGAACGGCGCCGGCAAGACCACATTTGTCAAGACCCTGCTGGGCCAGATCCCGCCCCTGGCCGGGGAGTTGCGCGTCGGCGCCAGCGTGCGGCTGGGCTACCTGGCGCAGGTGCAGGCGGCGCTGCAGCCGGAATGGACGGTGCAGGACGCGCTGATGGATGCCGATCCCGCTCTGCTGCCGGCGGAAACGCGGCATATCCTCGCCCGTTTCCTCTTCAGCCAGGAAGATGTGTTCAAAACAGTGCAGACGCTGAGCGGCGGGCAGCGCAGCCGCCTGGCCCTGGCCCGGCTCAGCCGCCAGCAGGCCAATTTTTTGGTGCTGGACGAGCCGACCAATCACCTCGACATCGAATCGCAGGAAGTGTTGGAGGAGATGTTGGCCGATTTCAACGGCACGGTGCTGCTTGTCTCGCACGATCGCTATTTGATCGATGCCCTCGCCACGCAGGTGTGGGCCATCGACGCCGGGCAGCTGCGCGCGTACGAGGGGGGCTACAGCGAGTATCTGGCGGCCAAACAGGCCGAGAAGGAGGCCGCCGCCGCGGCGGCAACGCCCCTGACCGAGGCGCAGGCCTATCGTCGCCAATCGAAAGAAGCGCGGCGCCAGCGCCGGCAAGAGGAGAAACAGGCCGCGGAAGTGGCCGAGATGGAGGCGCACATCCACGCGGCCGAGGCGGAGTTGGCCGAGATCGCGGCGGCGTTGCAGCGCGCCAGCCTGAGCCAACAACTGGGCGAAGTGCAGCGCCTGGGCGAACGTTACGGCCGGGTCGAACAGCGCCTGCACCAACTCGTCGAAACCTGGGCCCTCCTCGCCACCTGACAAGGCGCTGAGGCAACGAGAAGCCGACACCCAACGATCCCCCCCCAATCTACCAACCAACAAACCAACAAACCAATCTACCAATCTACCAATCTACCAATCTACCAATCTACCAACAAATGCAACCCACCATCATTGGACTCACCGGCAACATCGGCACAGGCAAGACCACCGTCCTGCACCTGCTGCGGCGCTACGGCGCCCACACCATCGACGCCGACCAGGTGGCGCATCAGGTGATGCAGCCCGGCGGCGCTGCATTCGACGCCATTGTCCGGGCCTTCGGCGAGGAGATCCGCAACCGCCGGGGCGAGATCGAACGCAACCGCCTGGGCCAGATCGTCTTTGCCGACCCCAACAAGCTGGCGCAGTTGGAACAGATCCTGCACCCGGTGATCTTTGCCCACATCCAGGCAGAGGTGCAGGCCGCGGTGGCGCCGGTCGTGGTGATCGAGGCGATCAAACTGTTGGAGGCGGGGATGTCGGCCACGATCTGCGATGTGATCTGGGTCGTCACCTCGCCGGAGGAGCAGCAGATCGAGCGGTTGATGCGGGAGCGGGGGATGAGCCGCAGCGCCGCGCAGGCGCGTATGCGGGCGCAGAGTCCGCAAGCCTTCAAGATCAGCCAGGCCGATGTGGTGATCGACAACAGCGGCAGCCTGGCGCACCTGGAAGCGCAGGTGCAGACCGCGTGGCAGGCGCTGGGCCTGCCCCTTCCCACTCCCGCCTGAGGTTGCCCCGATGCAAACCCTGAAACGCTTGTGGCGCGAACGTCCCACGCTCAATTCCTTCCTCTTCCTGGCCGCGGGGATGTTGATCATCCTTTATTTTTCGGCCCGGCATGTGGGCTTTTCCGCCAGCCAATGGGCGGCGCTGGCCCTGGCCACCTTGGGCCTTGCTGCCCTTTGTATCTGGATCATCGGCTGGGAAACCGCGGAATCTGACGACTACGAATCAAACGAACCCGAATCCTGACACTGCACACCATCTATGAGTACCCCACGCGATTACTACGAAGTGCTGGGTTTGGCCCGCACTGCCGCGGCTGAAGATATAAAAAGCGCGTATCGCCGCCTGGTCAAGCGCTATCATCCCGATATCTACAAAGGCGAAGACGCTGACGAACGCATCAAAGAGATCAACGAAGCGTACGAAGTCCTCAGCAATCCCCAAAAACGCGGCGCCTATGACCGTTTTGGCCATGCCGGCGTTCAGGGCGTGGGGGGCGGGCCTGGCCCCGGCTTCTCCGATATCGGCGACATCTTCGAAGAGATTTTCGGCGGCGGCTTTGGCTTTCGCCGTGGCCCGCAGCGGGGCCCGGTGCGGGGCAACGATCTGCGTTACAACCTCACCATCGAGTTCGAGGAAGCTGTGCTGGGCGCGGAAAGGGATATCGAGATCACCCGGCAGGAGGCCTGCCCCCGCTGCGAGGGCAGCGGCGCCGAGCCGGGCACCTCGCCCATGCGCTGCCCCACCTGCAACGGGGCCGGCGAAGTGCGCCAGCGCCAGCAGACTGTTCTCGGCGCCTTTGTCAATGTCACCACCTGCCCCCGCTGCCGCGGGGAAGGGGAAGTGGTGACGACACCCTGCCAGGAGTGCCGCGGCAACCGGCTGGTGGATGTCAGCCGCACTCTGCGCGTCAGGATCCCTGCCGGTGTGGATGAGGGCACCCGCATCCGCCTGCCCGGCGAGGGCGCGCCCGGCCTGCGCGGGGGCGCCACAGGCAACCTCTATGTGTTCATCGGCGTCAAGCCGCACAAGATCTTCCAGCGCCGCGAGGATGACATCCTGCTGGAGTTGCCGGTCAACATTGCCCAGGCCGTGTTGGGCGCGGACCTGGAGGCGCCGACGCTGGATGGGCCGCGGCCGCTGCGCATCCCCGCGGGCACACAGCCGGGCAAAGTGCTGCGCCTGCGCGGCCTGGGCGCGCCCCATCTGCGCGGCAGCGGGCGCGGGGACATGCTCATCACCATCAATGTGCAGATTCCCACCCATCTGAACGAAGAACAGCGCCGTCTGTTCGAGAAACTGGCCGAAAGCCTGGGCCCGGCCAACATGGAGCGGAACGATCAGGGCAGTTTCTTCGACCGCATGCGCGAGGCGCTGGGGCTGTGAGCGATCTGCTCGAAATCAGCCTGACGCTGGCCGCGGCGGAGGCGGGGGCAGAGGCGGCGGAGGCCGCGGCGGCCCTGTTCGATCGCTTCATCGCCGGCGGCGCGGCGATCGAACTCGGCGGCTTCGGGC
>JABWBG010000360.1 GCA_013360575.1 Caldilineales bacterium | reverse complement strand
TGCAGGCGGTCGTGCAACTCACTTGCAAAACCAGGCGGTCGTGCAACTCACTTGCAAAACCAGGCGGTCGCGCGACTAAGTGAGTTGCACGACCGCCCAGCGATTCAGCTCGATAGCGAGTCACTGCAGGCGGTCGTGCAACTCACTTGCGCTGCAGGCGGTCGTGCAACTCACTTGCGCTGCAGGCGGTCGTGCAACTCACTTGCGCGAAAACCACCTACCCCACCACCCCGACGACGCGGGATTGCATGGCCGCGGCCAGGGCCTGAAGCCCGAAAAGGGGGCGGATCAGGACGCGCATCTCCTGCACCTGCCCCCTTTCGTTCAACTGGAAGATATCCACGCCCTCAAGCGTCAGGCGGCGGCCGCTGCCATCGGCAGCCTCCACACTCGTCTGAAATTGCATCACCACACCCCCCTGATCGTTGTGATAGTGATGCGTATAGGCCAGATCGCCGAACACCTCGATCACATGGGCGAGCAGAAAGGTGACCGCCTCGCGGCCCTGATAGGGCTTGAAAACGGCCGGGGAATAGAATTGCACATCGGGGGCCAACAGATCGAAAAGGCCTTGCATGTCCCGATTGGCTACGATCCTTTCCCACCGGAGGATAAAATCCCCGATCCGCGGGTTTTCTTCTGGTTGTTGCAACTGGCGCTGGCTGGCTGGCATGGCTGACTCCTGATGGATGACTGCGCACCGGTTCCCCGATTCTACGCGCTGTCGCGGCGCGCGCCAAATCACGCCCCGCCCTGATTTGCCTCCGCCGCCGATCCAGGCCATACTGCCCGGCATGAGTGACCTGACTGAACTGAAACGGCTGGCCGCGCAACGGGCGCTGGCAGAGGTGCAAGATGGTATGCGGTTGGGCCTGGGCACCGGCTCCACCGCCGCCATTTTCATCGACTTGCTGGGCCAGCGGCTGCGCGCCGGCGATCTGCAGCACATTGCAGCAGTGGCCACTTCCCAGGCGTCGGCGGCCAGAGCCGCGGCCTGGGGCATCCCCGCCATCTCCCTGGCCGCGGCGGGGCGTCTGCACCTGGCAGTGGATGGCGCGGACGAGATCGACGCGGCCCTGAACCTGATCAAGGGGCTGGGGCACGCCCTGCTGCGTGAAAAGATCGTCGCCATCCACGCCGAACGTTTTTTGGTAATTGCAGATGAGGGCAAACGCTCTCCGCGGCTGGGGGTGCGCAGCCCCCTGCCGGTGGAGATCACCCCCTTTGCCGCCGACGCCACCGTGAACTGGCTGAACACCCTGGGCTGCCGGGCCGAACTGTGGCGAGATGCCCAGGGCCAGCCCTTCTGCACCGACAATGGCAATCTGCTGGCCCGCTGCTGGTTCGCCGCGGGCATTGCCGACCCCTACGCCCTGGCCCGCGCCCTGGCCGATCGGCCCGGCGTGGTCGAGCATGGCCTCTTTTTGGATATGGCCGACGCTGTCATCCTGGCCGGCGGCGACGGCCTCACCCTGCTGGAACGACAGAGATGACGATCAAGATCGCTCCCTCCATCCTCACCGCCGACTTCAATCACCTGGGCCGAGAGATAGCCGCGGCCCAGGCTGCGGGGGTGGATTGGCTGCATCTGGATGTGATGGATGGGCATTTCGTGCCCAATCTCAGCTTTGGGCCGCTGGTGGCGCGCGCTGCCCGCGCCGCCACCACCCTGCCCCTGGATGTGCATCTCATGGTGGAGCAGCCCGAACGCCTGCTCAACGCCTTCATCGCCGCCGGCGCCGACCGCATCAGCGTGCATCTGGAGGCTTGCGTGCACCTGCACCGGGTGGTGCAACAGATCAAAGAAGCAGGAGCCTGCGCCGGCGTGGCCCTCAACCCGGCCACCCCGCTGCACCTGCTGGAAGAGATTTTGCCAGAATTGGATCAGGTGCTGGTGATGTCGGTCAACCCCGGATTTGGCGGCCAGGCGTACATCCCGGCCAGCACCGCGCGGGTGCAGCGGCTGGCAGCGATGGTGGCCGGGCGCGGGCTGACGGGAGTGGAGATCATCGTCGATGGCGGGGTGAAGGCGCACAATGCCGCCGCGATCGCTGCGGCCGGGGCCACCGTGTTGGTGGCAGGCTCGGCGGTGTTCGACGGCCGGCACAGCGTGGCAGACAACGTGGCGGCCCTGCGCGCCGCCCTGCCTTGAACCACCGCCCTAGCGGCTTTGCTGTTGTCCATCTATCCCAGCGTTCCCCATCCACCATGCCTTTCCCCATCTACGATCTCGCAAACGCGCGCCGGGGCATCCTCAAACGCCGCGGCTGGAGCGATACGGCCTATCCCGCCAGCCTGCTGGCGGGCATCGCCGCCATTTTCGGCGAGCGCCTGACGCCCGACGCGGCCGTGGCCCGCATCCTGGCAGATGTGCGCGCCCGCGGGGACGCGGCCCTGCACCACTGGTCGCGCCTGCTCGATGCCGCCCA
>JABWBG010000083.1 GCA_013360575.1 Caldilineales bacterium | reverse complement strand
GCGGCCACCATCCCGTCCCTCCGTCCGGGGGCGCCCCGCCCTACCCGTCCGACCGCTCCAGCAAGCGCTCGAGCGGGACGCCGGGATCGACCAGCCGGTCGGCGTCGACCCGCTTCCGGGAGCGGATCAGCTCCTGGATCGGATCGGTCACGTCCCAGACGTTGACGTTCATGCCGGCGACGACGCGCCCGTCGCGGAGCCAGAAGGCGATGAACTCGCCGCCGCCCGGGTCGCCGCGGAACGCGATCCGGTCCCACTCGGTGGCGTAGCCCGCGTACTCCATGCCGACGTCGTACTGGTCGGAGAAGAAGTAGGGGACGCGGTCGTAGCTCGCCTCCTTGCCGAGCATCGCCCGGGCCGCGACCTCGGGCTGGTGCAGCGCGTTCGCCCAGTGCTCGACCCGCAGCCGGCGCCCGTAGAAGGGATGGTGGGCGTTGGCGACGTCGCCGCAGGCGAAGACCCCCGGCACGTTGGTGTGGGAGGTGCCGGGCTTCGTGAGGATGTAGCCCGTGGCGTCGACCTCCACGTCCCCCTGGAAGGGACCGGAGTTGGGCTGGTGGCCGATGGCGACGAAGACCGCGTCGATGGGCATCTCGCGCACGGCGCCGGTGACCGTGTCCCTCACCCGCACGCCCCGCACGCCCCCGTCGTCCCGGTCCCCGAGCACGTCCACCAGCTCCGAGTTCCAGACGAAGGAGATCTTCGGGTTCGCCCGCGCGCGTTCCTGCATGATCTTCGAGGCCCGCAGGGCGTGACGGCGGTGCACGACGTACACGTGGCTGGCGAACCGCGTGAGGAACACCGCCTCCTCCATCGCCGAGTCGCCTCCCCCCACCACCATCACCTCGCGGTCTCGGAAGAAGAACCCGTCGCATGTGGCGCAGGAGCTGACGCCGTAGCCCACCAGCCTCTCCTCCCCGGGCAGGCCGAGCCACCGCGCCGAGGCGCCGGTGGAGATGATCAGCGCGTCGCAGGTGTGCTCGTCGGCCTCGTCCACCACCACCCGGAATGGGCGCCGGGAGAGGGTGCTGGCGGTGACGAGGCCGGAGACGAAGCGGGCCCCGAACCGCTCGGCCTGCCGGCGCAGCAGGTCCATGAGGTCCGGCCCCCGGATCCCGTCGGGGAAGCCGGGGAAGTTCTCGACCTCGGTGGTGATGGTGAGCTGGCCCCCGGGCTGGATCCCCTCCACCACCAGGGGGGAGAGGTTGGCCCGGGCGGCGTAGATCGCCGCCGTCAGGCCCGCGGGCCCCGTCCCGGCGATCAGGTGCTCGTGCTCGGCTGCGGCGCCATCGGTTTCTTGCTGATCCAGACCCTGCGCCTCGTCCAGCCTGACTGCACCCTCACCGCCCTGGCCGAGTTCGAGTGGCAGGCCGAGTTGGCCCGGCAGTTCGGGGCTGATCACACCTTTTTGGTCAGCGATAACGGCTTCGCCCAGGCCGCGGCCCTGACCGGCGGGCGGGTGTACGAGGGCCGCTTCGGCAACCGCATGCTCATGGGCGGCTTCGACCTCGTTTTCGACGTGGTCGGCATCCCCGCCACCCTGCAAAACGCCCTGCGCTGGACGCGGGCCAACGGCACAGTCGTACTCGTCGGCGTGCATCTACACCGCATGACCCTCGATCTGACGCCGGTGTGGTATCAGGAAGTGAACCTGCTGGGCGCGGTCGGGCACGATATCGTCGAGTGGCAGGGCGAAGCCGTCTCCACCTTCGATCTGGCGTTGCGCTGGCTGGCGCAGGGCCGCATCCACACCGCGCCCCTGCTCACCCACCGTTTTCCCCTGGCCGATTACCGCGCCGCCTTCGCCGCCGCCGTCGACAAATGCCGCGCTCGCTCGATCAAAGTAGCGTTTGAGATGTAGGCTGGTAGATTGGTAAGTTGGTAGAGATGTGTTGGGCCGCATCGCAAACTGCATCATCGAGGGGAGTGTATCCCGTCTGGATCGCGACGACAGGATGGGGCTTTCAGCTTTGCTTGAGTACAAGCGGCAATTTGGAGCAGTTTTTCACGGAGTCAAAAGTCCCCACCATCTGTCTCGGCCAATCTACACCAAACCAGGTTGGAGTCGGTTGAAAATGAGGCTTGTAGTATAGATCGATGCTGAGTGTCTGCGCGCCTGCCGGCGGCGTCAAGGCAAGTCTGAATCGGCGCCTGCCCAGGTCTCGGTTCCGGTATTTTGCACCCAAACCCACAACGGCGAACAGATCCCGTTTGTGTGTTGGGGTGGGCGACTCCAGCCCAAATGAAGCAGGTTGTCGCGCCTCAATGGCGTGACGAGGGCGTTATTGTTGTTGGCGTCACGTAGATGAACGTCGGTGTAATAATGCATGAGTACCTGTTTGTAATTCTCCCAAGCAAAAGGCCACGGTCCCAATGTTCCCTGAAAACTGAGGTTTCCGCGCATCCAGCGGCTCGCCCCTTTTTGGCTCATACCATGACCATGTCCATCCAGTACAACTGCAGGATCACGGCTGATCGGATCGGCGACCGATTGGAGGGCGGAGTGCCCTCCGGCAATCGTGCGGAGAGGAACATCGGCGGTAAACTCGGAGAAAATCGGTGAATCATTTGTGTCACTGCTCATGTAATACCTGTCTTGCATAGCCGCATCGACAACAGACTTTTGAGATGCCGTTAACGTGTCATATTTGCGGGGCAGGAACACCTGAAAACCGGCCGAATTATTGATAGTGCTGCCACTGTTGATGTGCCAATAAGCATAGGTGCGCGCCGCGACCGCCTGAGCGCGAACGGCCTGGGGATGATGTGCCGCAGGCCCCATTTCTTGTGTAACGACATCGCGCAGATAACGGTTCGTAGTCGCTGTACCTTCGAGTTGCACTGTCACAGGATTGGTTGTAAATGGATAGCCGCCGTATGCAGATGAAGCCGTGCAGCCATATTGGGTATCGCCATAGGTACATAGAGTGTAACTTGAATGTATGCTTCCATTCGGATTCAAGTAATACACTTTTAATGTGATCTGCGATGGTGACGTAAACTGTAGGGGCGAACCGGCTGCAATTCCAGATACCAAGCTCACACAGCCAATAATCACAAGGGCAAATAGGAAAACACGAACTTTCTGATTCATTGTCGCACCTCCGTTCCTTATGCCTGCTCAACCGGAATCAGACACAATTGGGTCTCAAATTCCAGTGGTTCGATACCAGCCAGCTTTGGACACGCTGCAACTATTTTTGTGCCATCGGACGACCAGCGAAAGATATTTCCCCATGATGCCCCAAATTCGTATCCTTCGAGCACGGGTTGCAGATCATCCAGATCGATACTTGTTATGTGTAATCCGTAGTATTCGATGCCAAATTCATCTTTACGAACCGATTTCATAACGGCTAGATGATAGCTATCCGGCGCCCAAGCGACATCAGAGATAAAGTCAAGTTCCCAATTCCACTGTTCAGGTCTCAGAAAAGGTGAAGGCCCTATAAAACGAAGGTATCCGGTTTTTGAGTCCCAAACGGCTAATTCAGTGAAATACACTGGGAGATCATTACTAATTGTGGTGATCATGGCAATATAACGGCCATTTGGACTCCAGCGAGCGAGCATTGCCCAACGTGGCCCTGTTGCAAACTCAGTGTTTTTTGTACCCAGATCGACTTCTTTGGTTTCTCCAGTATCAAGATTGGCGATTATAAATTTCTGATTATCAAAAAGCGCTATCCGGGTATCTGAAGGAGCCTTCTCCATATTAAAAAAAGTGGTGCGATGGAGATCTCCGAGATCAAATCCAAGAGCACGAAGATCGAGCGAGTTTCCATCAACAGCCCTGCCAAATCTATCGACTAGTCTGGCCTGGTTTACTTTTTTAGTGCCAATCAATACCTGGTCGCCATACCCTAGAATAGCCGGGTGTACATCAAGCATGTCCGGTTGTTTTCCCTGGGATTCCCCTGCTTCATTAATCCACAAACCATGCTGTAATTCTTCTAGCGATGTTCGTGCTGTAAACGCCACTAGCTGATGCTCGTTCAACCATACAGGTTTGGCTGGGTCGCCGAGTCGCTGTCCAAAAACTCGCTGTTCTCCCGATATGAAGTTGAGAGTAATGATAGTCTCTGTGATGATGCCTGACTGTTGCAAGGTAAGCAAGACTTCGTCGCTGTTTGGCAGTGATTCAATCAAATTGATCGCTGAAGAATGACCGAAGATAACTTTAGGTTCGCCGAATTTATATCCGCCTGATGGTGGCATCGGCGTTGCCCCCGAAGGTGTCGGCGTGACCTGCGACGGAGGCGTCGGCAACGGCGAATCCAACATCGCCCCCGGCGCCGCCTCCTGCTCGCGCAACAGCCAAACCAACGCCACGACTACAATCGCCACACCCACCAGCCCCACAACGCCGGATCGTTTTCTTTCAATTTTCATGAGTTTACTCCATCAATACATCGAGCGGTGAGAGCGAGATATTGAGAATCTACACCACTTTACCCTGTTTTTTTTTACCTGTCAAGCCCCCTTTTGCCTCGCCAACTCTTATTTTGACCGCCGCTGCCGTTCAGATAAAATGCTCTCTCGGAATCAGTAACCAATTGACTGGGAAACCGGTACACCGGACAACCACCGCCGAGCGCCCTGGTTTACCATTCTACCCGGTATACCAATTCCCATTCCGCCAACCCATGAAACGCCTCCGCACCTTGCCCCTGCCGCTTTGACGATCATTGCTATGCTCCTTGGCCCGCAGTTCCTCAACTTCGTCGAGGCCCGCGATGCGATCCACCGGGCGTGAAATTGGTAGACTGGTAGATTGGTAGGTTATTTCATTTTTTCATTTTTGAGCGATCTCCACCAATCTACCAATCTACCAATCTACCAATCTACCAATCTACCAATCTACCAACCAACCAACTAACCAACCCACAAACCCACCATCCCACACACCCCGGAGGAATCCAACCATGACCGCTGCTGCGCCGCCGATCGTCAAATCCACCCGCAAAGAGCGAACTGCCTGGTATCTCTACGATTTCGGCAACTCCGCCTTTGCCTCTGTCATCTATCTCGCCGTCTACTCCACCTATTTCAAGCAAGTAGTGGTGGGCGGGGCCGAGGGTACCCGGCTTTGGGGCCTCTCCATCGGCATCGCCCTCTTCATCGTGGCCTTCATCGCCCCCATCCTCGGCGCCGTGGCCGATTTTTCCGGCGCCAAAAAGAAATTTCTGATCTTCTTCACAGCCATTTCTGCCATTTTCACCGGCTTGCTCTTCTTCGTGCAGCAAGGCGACATCCTCATGGGCATGCTCTTCTTCATCATGGCCGAGATCGGCTATCGCAGCGGCCAGCTTTTCTACGATGCCTTCCTGCCCGAGCTCGCCGGCCCGGAGGAAATGGGGCGGGTATCGGGGATTGGCTGGGCCGTAGGCTCTGCCGGCGGGGTCATTGCCCTGCTCATCATCCTGCCCCTGGTGCTGCTGATCGGGGGGCCGACGATCGTGCGCTTCTCCATGGTGATCACCGCGCTGTTCTGGGTGGGCGCGGCCATCCCTCTGATCCTGTGGCTGCAAGAAAAAGCCCAACCCAAGCCCCTGCCCGCGGGCGAAAGCTATGTCTCCATCGCTTTCAAGCAGGTGCGCCACACCCTCGCCACCGCCGGTCGCTTTCCCGAGATGAGCAAGTTCATGATCGCTTTCCTCGTCTATGGCAGCGGCGTGGCCATCGCCCTCGAATTCGCCGCCATCATCGGGGCCACCCTCTATGGCATGGCGACGGAGATGATCATCGTCTTCGCCATCATCGTCCAGGTGACGAACGTGGTCGGCGCCTACCTTTTTGGCATGCTGGTCGACCGCTGGGGCGCCAAGAGAAGTCTGATCGCCTCGATCCTGCTGATGATCGGCGTGATCATCTGGATTTACTTCAACACCACCCAGATCGGCTTCTTCTTCATCGGCGCGGCCGCGGGCGTGGCCATGGCCGGCATCCAATCGGTCAGCCGCACTGTGGTGGGCCTGTTCGCTCCGCCCAAGCAAACGGCCGAGTTCTTCGGCTTCTTCACCATGGTCGGGCGGTTGTCATTTTGGATCGGCCCGGCCAGTTTTGGCCTGCTGGCCGCGGGCGCGGCCAGCTATTACGAGGCCCAGGGCCTGGCGGCGCTCCCTGCCGAACAGCAGGGCCTGCGCATGGCCATCCTCGCCATCGGCGCGTTCCTGGCCATCGGCCTCGTCATCTTCCTCACCGTCAACGAACGCCAGGCCCGCGCCGCCGCGCATGGGAAGTAGGTTGGGTGGTTGGTTGGTTGGTTGGTTGGTTGGATGGATGGTTGGTTGGTTGGTTGGATGGTTGGATGGTTGGTTGGTTGGATGGTTGGATGGTTGGTTGGATGGTTGGATGGTTGGTTGGTAGATTGGTGAGTTCGTGTATTTGCTGGCAATCGTTGCTAACAAACCAACCAACAAACTAACCAACTAACCAACTAACCAACAAACAAACAAACCAACCAACTAACTAATAAACTAACCCACAAACAAACTATTCAAGGAGTTTTCCACAATGACGCAGATGACCGGCGGCGAATTGCTGCTGAAATGCCTGAAAGCCGAGGGCGCCAGCATGATGTTCGGCGTGCTCGACGGCAGTTTCAACGCCTTTCTCGCCAAACTCAAAGAGTATGACATGGGCTATCTGTGCCCGCGGCACGAAGCCGCGGCCGCGCACATGGCCGAAGCCTGGGCCCGCGTGCGCGGGGAGCCGGGCGTGGTGGTGGGCGGCATCGGCCCCGGCGCGGCCAACATGGTTTCGGGCGTGGCCGTGGCCTTCGCTGAAGGCACGCCCCTGATTGCCATCAGCGGCCAGCGCCGCCGCAACATCATCTATCCCGACCGCGGGGGCAGCTTCCAGGTGCTCGACTTGCTCGCCCTCTATCGCCCCGTCACCAAGTGGCAGGCGGGTGTGCGCGACCTGCGCCGGCTGCCGGAGATCATGCGCATGGCCTATCGCATGGCCCGCAGCGGTCGCCCCGGCCCAGTCTACATCGAGATCCCCGAAGACCTGATGCGCGGCGTGATCGACAGCGCCGAAGCCGAGGTGTGGCCGCCAGAACGCGCCCGCGCCCTGCACATGGGCATCGCCCCCGCCCACCTGATCGCACAGGCCGCGGACAGGCTGGCTGCGTCCCAGCGCCCTCTGCTGCACGCGGGCACAGGTGTGGTCTGGTCCGGCGCGTGGGCCGAATTCACGGCCCTGGGCGAACACCTGGGCGCGGTGATGACCACTTCGCTGGGCGCCCGCGGGGTCGTGCCCGAAAACCATGCCCAATACATCCACGTGCTCAATCGCGACGCCCTGGAAGCAGCCCGCGCCGAGGCGGACGTGCTGCTCGTGGCCGGCTCGCGGTTGGGCGAGTTGGATGGCTGGGGCCGGGACCCGGTCTGGGGCGACCCTGATCAGCAACAGATGATCCAGATCGACATCGATCCCACCGCCATCGCCCTCAACCGCCCGGTGGATCTGGCGATCGTAAGCGACGCCCGCGCCGCCCTCACCGACCTGCTGGCAGCCGTGCGCCAGCGCACCCCGGCCCGCCCCCGGCACAGCGGCTTCACCGGCTATGACCCGCACAGCGCGGCCTGGCGACAGGAATTGGAACAGGCCCTGGGCTACGGCGGCAAAGGCGTCAACTCCGGCAAGATGATCCGCACGGTGCGCGACTTCTTCCCCGCCGACGCCATCTTCGCTCAGGATGGCGGCAACACCAGCCTGTGGTGCGCCAATTACCACCCCATCCTCGCCCCCCGCAGCTATCTGTACACGGCCAAGATCGGGCATCTGGGCACCGGCCTGCCCTACGCCATCGGCGCCAAACTGGCCGCGCCCGACCGCCCGGTCTATCTGATCACCGGCGACGGGGCGCTGGGCTTCAACATCCAGGAATTGGACACCGCCGCCCGCCTGAATCTGCCGATCACCATCGTCGTGGCCGTGGACAAGGGCTGGGGCATGGAGCGCTCCTCGCAGCTTTTTGCCCAGATCGGGGCGATGGTGGAGACGGAGCATTTTCAGGACATCCGCTACGACCGCATCGCCGAGGCTTTTGGCTGCCATGGCGACTATGTCGATGCCATCGATCAGCTTGCGCCGGCGCTGGCACGCGCACAGGCCGCGGGCAAACCCGCGCTGATCCAGGTCATGGTCGATCAAACCGCCAACCTCGCCCCCCCCGGCGCCCTCATCTTCGGCTCCATGGTCTACCGGGCGGAGGAGTAGGTTGGTTGGTTGGTTGGTTGGTTGGTTGGTTGGTTGGTTGGTTGGTTGGGTTGGTTGGTAGATTGGTAGATTGGTTGGTTGGTAGATTGGTAGATTGGTGACGATCGCCGCTAAACCAACCAATCTACCAATTTACCAATTTACCTACCAATCTACCAATTTACCGATTTACCAATCTACCAATACCCAATATCGAACCAAAAATGTACGATCTCACAGATAAAGTCGCTCTTGTCACTGGGGCTGGGCGCGCAGGCGGTATTGGCGCGGCGGCGGCGTTGCGGCTGGCGCAGGAAGGCGCGCACCTGGTGATCAGCGATCTGTGCGCGCCGCTTCCGCCGCATCTGGCCAACCCCGGAACCGGACAATGGCAGGAATTGCAACAGGTGGCCGAGCAGATTGAAGGGCTGGGAGTGCGGGCGTTGGCAGTCAAGGCCGATGTCAGCAGCGCCGCCGATGTCAAAGCCCTGATTGAGCAAACGCTGGCAACATTCGGGCGGCTGGACATCCTCGTCAACAATGCCGGCGTCGCCCTCGGCCCGGCGCCGGTGGCGCAGATGAATGAGACAGCCTGGCGCAAAACCCTGGATGTCAACGCCACCGGCGTCTTCCTCTGCTGCCAGGCGGCCATCCCCGCCCTGATCCAGACCGCCAAACAGCACGGCTACGCCCGCATCATCAACATGTCCTCCATCGCCGCCGTGCGCCCCAAACCCTATCTGGCAGCCTACGCGGCCAGCAAAGCCGCGGTCATCGCCCTGACGCAGGCGCTGGCGCAGGAAATCGCCCCCTTTGGCGTCACCGTCAACGCCCTGCTGCCCGGCGACATCGACACCGGCTTCAAACAGTGGGGCATGCGGCTGGAATCGCTCGTCACCGGGCGAAATTATGAGGATGTGGTCGCCCAAACCGTGGCGCAAATCCCGGTGGGGCGCATCGGCCTGCCCGCGGACGTGGCCGACGCCGTCGCCTTCCTCGCCTCCGCTCAATCCGGCTTCATCAACGGCCAGGCCATCCATCTCAGCGGCGGGCGCGAACTGACCGCGGTGATCCCGTCTCCCGGCAGGTAAGTATGAACCAGCCCCCCTTGCCATCCCGCCGCCGCTGGACGCTGCTGGCCGCAGGCGCAGCGGCGGCGGGAGCGTGTCTGTTCGTGCTGATCCTGTTCAGCGTCAGCGGGCGCAGGGCGCTCGACGCCGAAAGTTGGGCCATGGCCGCGGCCGCGACCGTCGCCAGCTTTGTGGTGGGTGGCCTCTGCTGGCGCCTGCTCATCCTGCGCCCGCGCCAGACCGACCTGTGGCGGGGGGTGATCGCGGGTGGGCTGACAGGGCTGCTGACCCATCCGCCCACCTGGTATCTGCTTTCCCTGATCTATTTCTTCACCGGCGCGCGCTCATCGCTGGGCGAGCGCACGCTGCACCCGCTGGAGGCGATCCCCGGCAGCCTGATCCTGGCCGCGGGCAGCCTGCTGATCGTGGGGTGGTTGAGCGTGCCGTTGGGCATGGCCGGGGGCGCGCTCTTCCTGCTCTTCTATCGCCGGCAGTTGCGGCGCCAGTCGTCGTCGGCCAAGGACGCGTGATCGGACGCAGGCCAGGGCGGGGAGAGAGGGCCGCGGCTTTTGGGCCTGCCTCTCCCCATCCGCTACAATGCAAGGCCTGCCTCTGGCCTGCGCCTATGAAATTACTCCGTTTCCTTCCCCTCCTCCTGCTGGCGGCCGCGGTGATCTATGTGGGGCCGCCGCTGCGCCAGTACGCGGCAGCCCGCGGGGCCATCCCGCCGGGCGTCACCCTGGGCGGGGCCGCCATCGCGACTGAGACCACGGCCGAGGCCGCGGCGCAGTTGCGTGATCTGTTCGAATCGCCGGTGCTGGTCTTCCATGGCCAGCGCCGCATCCTGCTGCGGCCGGCTGAGATCGACTACCGCGTGGCCGCGGAAGAAATGGTAGCCGCGGCCCAGGAGAGGGGCCAGGGGCTGGCCTTTGCCCGCGATTTCCTCTTCCATCTCCTCGGTCGCCCCCCCTTGGGCGGGGACATCCCCCTGCAATACAGCTACGACCGCGCCAAACTGGGCGCGTGGCTGCAAGCGCAGGCCGACGCCTACGATAACGATCCCGCGCCGGCCTACGCCAAACTCGACACCCTCACCTTTGTCCCCGGCCTGCCCGGACGCTACACGAATCTGAACGAGAGCGCCATCGCCATCCTGCGCGCCTTCACCAGTTTCAACGACCGCACCGCCGCCCTGGCCCTGGTGGAAACCCCCGCCCTCCCACCCGACCCCACCACCCTTGAAGCCGCGTTCCGCCAGCGTCTCGAACGCTTCCCCGGCATCTACAGCCTCTATTTTCAAGATTTGCACAGCGGCGCTGCCATCGATATCGACGGCGACACCCCCTTCGCCGGCATGAGCACGGTCAAGATCCCCATCCTGCTCAAGCTCTATCACGACTACGAACTGCCCCTTTCGCCCACCCTCAGCAACTGGATCAGCGACACTGTGCAATCGGAGATTGCCAGCAACGCCGCGGCCAACGCCCTGATGTACCACATCGGCGGCGGCGACACCCTCAGCGGCGCCCGCCGCGTCACCGAATTCATGCGCGAGCTGGGCTTCGAGAACACTTTCATCGCCATCCCCTACGATTCGGACCTGCGCCCGCCCGCGGTGCGCACCCCGGCCAACGTCAATCCCCAATACAACACCTTCCCCGACCCGGCCATGCAGACCACGCCCCGCGACATCGGCGAGCTTCTGGCCGAGATCGGGCAATGCGCGGAGGGCCGCGGCAACCTCATCGCCGCCTATCCCGGCCGCATCCGCGCGGAGGAATGCCAGGAGCTTGTGGGCTGGCTGGAGCAGAATCCCATGGGCTATCTGATCAAATATGGCGTGCCCAAAGATGCCCGCATCGGCCACAAGCACGGCTATGCCGCGGATTCGCAAGGGGATGTGGCCATCATCTACGGCCCTGAAGGTCCCTACATCCTCTCCATCTTCGTCTATCAATATGGCTGGGTGGTGTGGGAGTACTCGAACCCGCTGATGAACGACCTCAGCCGCCTGGCCTGGAATTATTATCTGGCCCGCGCCGGGCAGGAGCAATTGCCGCCCTTTGCCGATGACCCGGCCCCGTGAGCGGACTCTCGTCCCGTTCACCCTGCCCGCTCCCCCCTCCGCGCTCCGCGCCGGGTTGATGCCTGCGCCCATAGCCACGCGGACGCGGCTGTTTTCCGCCGGCCTATGTGATTGACCCTCGATCTGTGGTCTGCTATACTCCCAACGAGGCGCACGATGATCAACCAATCTCTGCTGGATACTTTACTGACGACCCGCAGCCAGGTGACGCACGAACTGACCTTTTTGACGCAACGCACCGGCCAGGATGAATTGGCGCTGCTGAGCCAGGCTTTGCGCCTGGGCTTGAGCCTGCTCTACCAACAAACGGCGGAGCAGGCGTTCATCGATGGAGCGTTATCACGCTCCGAAGCCATTGCGGTTCTGGGGCTTGAACGTGTCACCGAGATCGAATATGCGCGCCAAGCGTTGGCGCAGGATGTCGCGCGCGGCTGGGGCCTGTGATGCGCGTCGTCTGCGACAGTGGCCCACTTTCTCATCTGTGGCAGATCGGCGAGTGGTGGACATTTCGTACATTCGCT
Organism: Caldilineales bacterium; assembly: GCA_013360575.1. GTDB lineage: Bacteria > Chloroflexota > Anaerolineae > J102 > J102 > JABWBG01. The sequence goes on along the minus strand of JABWBG010000083.1, from coordinate 1,467 downwards.
GCCATCCATGTGGCAGCGCACGTTGCAACAGAAGTCAGTCGTCACGTGCAATTGGTGGTGTGCAAGTGAGTTGCACGACCGCCTGCAGCGACTCGCTATCGAGCTGAATCGTTGGGCGGTCGTGCAACTCACTTAGTCACGACGGCGTCGGCGACCCGGAAGGTGTTTGCGTATCATTTGAGTATCATGAGAAACCAAGTATAATGCGAATCAGAAAGCTGCCGGAGCCGAAACATGGATCAAGTATTGAAAGTCATTTATCGCAACGGCGTACTGACGCCTGTACAACCGCTCGATATGCCTGAGAACCAGCATCTGGAGATCACACTGCATTTGCCGGAACGCGCAATGCCGCCTGTCAATGGCCACACGCTCGCCAGTGAAATGCTCCGTATTGGCCGGGAGTGCGCAGCCCTGCCGCTTCTGGATGGCCGCACACCCGAAGCCATTCTGGGTTATGACGATATCGGGGTACCCCAATCCTGATGGTGATCGATTCTTCAGCGCTCATTGCCATTCTCTGCGATGAGCCGGAAGCCGGCGCCTTTGCAGAGGCGATTCAAAATGCGGTCACACGTCTGATGTCGGCTGCCTCATTTCTGGAAACCGCCATCGTCATTGAGTCGCGCTATGGGATCGCAGGCGGAGACAAGCTCGATCAATTGGTTGCTGTGGCGCAAATTCGAACCTAAAAACCGATGTTGTGGCTGTCGTAATGTAACGCTCGACTCTCCCACACCACCCCGCCCATCCCCCACATCATCGCCGCCGCGGGCGGACAGGGGCGTGAAATGGAGATGCCGGGCGCGGGCCGCGGCTCCGCTTGGCCGGCGGCTGCAAGAAAATCGGGCGTCCGTTATTCCGCGATTGCTGAAAACGCGTCAGGCCAAAACGAACGACTTCCATCCTGAAGCAGCAACACACTCTGCTCCTGCGCGAATTCGAACCCGCCCGCTGTCACCTTTTCCCCCGCAACCGCAGGCACAGCCAAAACGTCCGCTTTGCGCAGCAATGCCGCCCGCCGCACAGCACGTTCGACATCGGAACGGTCGATGACCCCTGACACTTCGACGGCCAGGTAGATTTCGGGCGCGCTATCTCTATGTCTGGGCCGCCCACGAATGAGCAGATCTAGGGACAATAATTCACCGATTTCGCTCTCTTCCAGATGTTTTTCCAGATCCTCAAAGACATCTTGCAGTGAAATCACCTTTACGCGGCGCAAAATCTGCCCGAAATAGGAAAATGCTCTTTCTCGGTATCGCCGCTCCAGATTGTCACCAACAAGTTGGGCGATGCGGTTGTCATTGTGATCGACGCGAGCGATGAGTTTCTGCAACATCTCTTCGGTGCGCGCCTGCGCCTGGACCAGTTCCATCACCACTGCTTCCAGGCGATCAAGGCGTTGTTCCGTGCGCGCCTGCGCCTGCGCCAGTTCCATCACCGCTGCTTCCAGGCGATCAAGGC
>JABWBG010000082.1 GCA_013360575.1 Caldilineales bacterium | reverse complement strand
CCTCGCATCCAGAAACGAGTGCTTCGGGCTGCGGCCGCATAACAACTCGCTGGGGTAGGGGAACTCTATCCTCCTCCGCTATTCAGCAACGACTCTATTTATCCAATCGGCGGCCACCTTCACCCGCAGTCGTCGATCATGATGATAAGGTTGAACAAAACATCGATCAGGCCAGACCCGATCACACCGCTATGTTACCTGAGGTTGCCTTCAGCGGCAAGCGGCCGCGGCGCGGCGCAGCCCAACGCCCCAGGCGCAGCCGCCAGGCCACCCCCCTCTCCCTTCTCCCCTCTCCCTTCTCCCCTCTCCCTTCTCCCCTCTCCCCTCTCCCCTCTGCCCCTCTCCCCAAATCCCGCCCAAACATGCTACAATCCGGCCCTGCCCCCACACCCCGCACCCACCCCTGCCCACCATGAACCCACGCGCCCGCGCTTTCCTCCTCACCATCGCCGTGCTCATCGCCTTCTGGCTGATCTGGTCCCGCCTGCGCTTCGTCGTCTGGGTGCAGGCCGATTTCAGCCAGATCCTGCTCCTGTTCGGCGTGCTTGCCCTCGTCATCTTCCTCGGCCTCGATCACCTGATCAACCGCCGCCGCTGAAGCCCCCGCCATGCCTGACCTGCACCTCACCCCCGCAGAAGAGGCCCTGCTCGCGGGCAGCGCCGGCCCCGGCGTGCAAAAAGCCATGCAGATCGTCGTGGCCCTGGGCCGCATCTACGCCGCGCCCGACCTCACACCGATCACCCACGCCCAGATCTCCGGCGTCAGCTACAAAAACCTGGGCGACGCCGGCGTCGACTTCCTCAACCACTGGGCCGCCGAGGGCGCCAGCGTGCGCGTGCCCACCACCCTCAACCCCGCGGGCATGGAGCTGGAACGCTGGCAAGAAATGGGCATCAGCCCCGACTTCGCCCGCCCCCAACTCATCGCCATCAGCGCCTTCCGGCAGATGGGCGTCACGCCCACCATGTCCTGCACCCCCTACCTCTTCCCCGGCATCGCCCCCCGCCGCGGCGATCACCTGGCCTGGGCCGAGAGCAGCGCCGTGGTCTGGGCCAACTCCGTGGTCGGGGCCTACACCAACCGCGAAGGCGGCCCCAGCGCCCTGGCCGCGGCCATCGTGGGCCGCACCGCCCGCTATGGCTACCACCTCGAAGCCAACCGCCTGGCCACCCACGTGGTCGAGATCGCCTGCCCCCTGCGCACCATCGCCGATTTCGGCGCGCTCAGCTACATCGTCGGCAAAGAAGTGGGGGATGGCGTGCCCTACTTCCCCGACCTGGGCGCCTGGCTGCCTCCCCTGCCCGCAGACCTGACCACAGGCGGGGAGGCAGGCGACCGCTTGAAGACACTGGGCGCGGGCATCGCCGCGTACGGCGCCGTCGCCCTCTACCACATTGCCGGCGTCACCCCCGAAGCCCGCGATCTGGGCGAACGCCTGATCCGCGGCGACGCCCGGCGGCTGACGATCGACAGCCTCGCCCCGGCCTATGCCATCATGGACGCCAACCCCGAGACCACGCAGATCGATCTGGTCACCATCGGCTGCCCCCACGCCTCCCTCACCGAACTGCGCCGCGTGGCCGCGCGCCTGCATGGCGAAAAACTGGCCACCCGCCTGTGGGTGACAACCTCACAGATCACGCGGGCGCGGGCCGCGCAAGAGGGGCTGATCGACCTGATCCAACAGGCCGGGGGCGAGGTGGTGGCCGACACCTGCGCGGTGGTGGCGCCGGTACGCCAGCTGGGCATCAAACGCATGGCCACCAACGCCGGCAAAATGGCCTGCTACGCGCCCATGCACAGCGGCGTGGAGATGCGCTTCGGCGACCTGGAACAATGTCTGGAGGCGGCGATTACCGGGCAGTGGCGCGCGCCCTCCCTGCCGCCCATTTGAATCCCCAAAAAACAGCCCCACCGTCCGCCAACGGTGGGGCTGCCAGCTAGGGGAGGACGGCAACGTGTGGGCCGGTGTGGGGGCCTCCTCCAGGCAAGGAAGTCATCCCGCCCGAGGGGACAAAACAATCAGGAAATGGAAACACAAAGCCCGGCTGTATCCTAGCCGGGCCTGATCCCATGCGGACGAATCGCTTCGCGCCGCACTCGAGCCAGCAACCCGGCGATCCTAGTCCCTGGCAAGGCCAGATGACCGTAGACCCGTGGCTTTGCGCCCCTATCTTTCGATAGGTTTGCCTTTATTCCTCGAGCGCAAATGAAACTTGCAGGCACAGTATAGAAGACTGCCCCGACGCTGTCAATCCCCCTTTTTGGCATCTTTGCACGCAGCCATGGCCAAGGCGAACGCGGCTATCGCCGCTGCCCCGTCGCCTCGCCCTCGCACGCGCCGCCTGTGAAATCTTGGGCAATCACCGATCCCTGCGGTAGAATCCTCTGTCCGCGCCAAGACGCGACAAGCGCCGCGCACCGCGCCAAACACACTTCGCACTACAAAACAACCCTCTCTTACAACCCCAAAACACCCCATCCCCCCCAAAAAACACGCAGTACGCACCCCGTACCACGCACCACGCAATACCAAAAGAGCTATCAAACATGACTATTACCACAAAAACAGCCCAGTTGATCGCCCCCTATGGCGGCAAACTGGTCGACCTGATGGCCCCGGCCGAGACGCTGCCAGAACGACGAGCCTATGCCAGCCGTCTCCCCTCCATCACCCTTTCCGCCCGGGCCGAGTGCGACCTGGAACTGCTGGCCGTGGGCGCGTTCTCGCCCCTCGACCGCTTCATGGGCCAGGCCGACTTGCAACGGGTGCTGGATGAGATGCGCCTGGCCAACGGCTACCTCTTCCCCATGCCCATCACCCTGCCGATCACGCCCTCCTTCGATGTGAAAGTGGGCCAGGACATCGCCCTGCGCAGCGCCAACAACGATCTGCTGGCGATCATGACCGTGGAAGAGATGTACGGCTGGAACATGGCAGAGATGGCGCGCAAAGCCTTCGGCACCCTCGATCTGCGCCATCCCCTGGTGACCGAGATGCACCGCTGGGGCCCGATCAACATCTCCGGCCCCTTGCAAGTCCTCGCCCTGCCCGACCATTACGATTTCAAAGAGCTGCGCCTTACCCCCGCCCAGGTGCGCCAGCGCCTGCTGGCCTTCGGGCACAACAACGTCGTCGCCTTTCAGACCCGCAACCCCCTGCACCGCGTGCACGAGGAACTGACCAAGCGGGCCATCGCCGAGGTGGATGGCGTGCTGCTGCTGCATCCCGTGGTGGGCCTGACCAAGCCGGGAGATGTGGATCACTACACCCGCGTGCGCACCTACACCGCCCTGGCCGAAAATCACTACGACCCCGACCGCATCCTGCTGGCGCTGCTGCCCCTGGCCATGCGCATGGGCGGCCCCCGCGAAGCAGTGTGGCACGCCATCATCCGCCGCAACTACGGCGCCAACCACCTCATCGTTGGCCGCGATCATGCCGGGCCGGGCAACGACTCGCAGGGCAACCCCATCTACGGCCCCTACGACGCCCAAGATCTGGTGAGCGCCCACAGCCAGGAGCTGGGTGTGAAAGCCGTGCCCTTCGAGATGCTGGTCTATCTGCCGGATGAAGATCGCTACGAAGAACAGGGCAAAGTCAGCCGCGACGCCCGCATCGCCTCGATTTCGGGCACGCAGGTGCGCGATAACTATCTGGCCGCGGGCCGCCCCCTGCCGGAGTGGTTCACCCGCCCCGAAGTCGCCGAGATCCTGGCCGAATCCTACCCGCCCATGCACAAACAGGGTTTCTGCGTCTGGCTGACCGGCCTCAGCGCCTCCGGCAAATCGGCCACCGCCGAGATCCTGACAGTGCTGCTGCAAGAGCATGGCCGCCAGACCACGCTGCTGGATGGGGCGGTGGTGCGCACCCACCTCTCCGAGGGCCTGGGCTATGACAAAAACGCCCGCGATGCCAATGTGCGCCGCATGGGCTTTGTCGCCGCCGAGATCGTGCGGCATGGCGGCGGCGTGATCTGCGCCGCGGTCAGCCCCTATCGCGCCGCCCGCAACGATGTGCGCAACATGGTCGGCCGCGAGAATTACATCGAGGTCTTCGTCGACACGCCCCTGGAGGTGTGCGAACAGCGAGACACCCAGGGCATGTACGCCAAGGCTCGCCGCGGGGAGATCAAAGGCTTCACCGGCATCGACGATCCCTACGAGGCCCCGCAGCATCCCGAAATCCACCTCGACGGCGCCAACGGCGACCCCGAAAGCAACGCTCGCCGCATCCTCGCCCTGCTGCTCGAACGCAAATTCGTGCGGCCCCTGCCCACGGCCCGGCGCAATGGTCACGCCTGACCCGCGGCGCTGCGCACCCCCACAAAACACCGGCGCCCCCGCCCCCATCCTCCTACCCCCCAAGACACCCCATCTATGAACACCCTGCCTAAAGGATTCACCATCTGGTTTACCGGCCTGTCTGGGGCCGGCAAAAGCACCCTGGCCGATTATCTGTACGCCGAACTGCACGATCGCCGCAACCTGCCCGTCGAGATCTGGGATGGCGATGTCGTGCGCACGCATCTCAGCAAAGGCCTGGGCTTCAGCAAAGAAGACCGCGACACCAACATCCTGCGCATCGGCTTCGTCTGCGCCAAATTGAGCAAATATGGCGTGATCAACATCGCCGCTGCCATCAGCCCCTACCGCGATATCCGCGATCAGGCCCGGGCCATGGTCGGCGCGGACCAATTTGTGGAAGTGTTCGTCGACGTTTCTCTGGAAACGGCGATCGAGCGCGATGTCAAGGGCCTCTATCTCAAGGCTCTGAATGGTGAGATCAAGAACTTCACCGGCGTCAGCGACCCGTACGAGCCGCCGCTGCGCCCGGAAGTGGTGGTGAACACCCGCGACGAAAGCGTGGCCGAGTCCGCCGCCAAGATCATTGCTTACTGCGAGCAGGCCGGGCTGCTGCCCACCGCCTGAATCTGGCGCGGATCCTTCCTCAACCGCACAGCGCGGGCCGCAAGGCTCGCGCTGTTTTTTTATTTTTTTTATCGCAAAGGCGCAGAGTGCGCTGAGGGTGCGCTGAGATTTTTTTATCTTTGCGTCTTTGCGTCTTTGCGTTTGAAATGATTTTTTATCGCAAAGGCGCAGAGTGCGCAGAGGGTGCGCAGAGTTTTTTTATCTTTGCGTCTTTGCGTCTTTGCGTCTTTGCGTTTGAAATGATTTTTTATCTTTGCGCCCTTTGCGTCTTTGCGTTTGAAATAATTTCGTTTTTATCTTTGCAGATCTCCCAACTTGCCACCCGCCGCAGAGGGTGCTAAAGTGTGGCGGCAATCGTGAAGATTTGATCAACCCCCACTCCAAGGGCATTGCCGCATGAAAACCGTCACTGTTTTGGCTGCCAAACGCCTGGGCATCACCTGCTGCGAAGGCGACCAGTCCTTGCAACAGGTAGCGCAGCGCCTGGCCGAGGAGGATGTCAGCTCGCTGGTCGTGGTGGACGAGGCGGGCTATCTCGCCGGAATCATCACCCGCACCGACATTGTGCGCGCGGCCCTGGCCCACCCCGACGCCTGGCGGCAACAGCGCTGCCGGCAATGGATGACCGCGCAGGTGGTGACTGTGGCCCCGGACATGGTGCTGGAGGATGTGGCCCGGCTGTTGCAGCGCAACAGCATCCACCGCGTGGTGGTGGTGCAGGCCGAAGGGGAGCGCCTGCGCCCGATCGCCGTCGTCTCCGACAGCGACATCGTCTACCATCTGGCGCGGCGTTCCCTCTGACGCCGGCTTGCGCTGCCGGGAGATGGCCTGATCTCCCGCCGCCTCGCCGGACCGATTACCCGAAAACAAGATCAAGCAAACGAAAGGGATAGACGTTGATGATCTCCGTCTGCTCGAAGCGCGTCTGTGTGATCTCGCTGGGGCGGTAGACGTGTTGGTGGCCGTGCAGCATGTAGCGCGGCCGGAACCAGCGCAGCAGCCAGAGAAAAGCCTTGAAACCGATGTGCGGGCGGTCGCTGGCGTCGTGGATGCCAAAGGGGGGCGAGTGCGTGACCAGCAGATCGAGGCTGCGACCGTAGAGCAGGCGGTTGAGCAGCAATTGCGGGGCCAGGCTCAGAACCTGCGCCCACATCTCATTCTGGGTGTACTGGTACGCGGGGTTGCTGTTGTACCGGTGCGAGCCTTCCAGCCCGGCGATCAGCAGGCCCTCGACCTGATGGATCTGGCGATGCAGGTTGATCCCACCCGGCGGCTCGCGCACCACACTCTTGTTGGCGCGGTGCTCGGGGCGGTCGTGATTGCCGTGCGTGTAGTAGAGGGGACGGTTGAGCACCGAAAGCAGATACTCGAGATAGTAGTAGGGCAAGTCGCCACAACCGATGATCAAGTCCACCTCCTGCACGACATCGCGCAGGGTAGGCCCGTAGAGCCGCGGCTCCACCTGATCGCTGACGGCCAGGATGCGATAGTGGGGACGGAGAGCGCGGGGGGAGGGGGACACAGAGACTCAGTTGGGGTGGAGGGCGCCGCTGGGGCCGAAGCTACGGGCGCTGGCCTCTGGCAGCGTGGCCATGATCCAGGCCATCAGATCCAGTTCGCTGTGCAGCAACTGTAGCTCGCGGCGCATCAGCGTGGGCAGGTGTGTGGCGGCCAGCAAAGCCTGCTTCTCTTCGTTGTTGATCTGCAAGGCCAGGGCAGTGAGGAAGGCCAGTTCCAGCGGCTCCGGCGGATAGGCGACGATGCCGAATTGCAGGCCCGAGGCCTGGGAAAGGGCCTCGACATAGGCGCGCAGCCGGTGCATCATCTGGGGATGCAGGGCGTGGGCCTCGGCGCTCTCGGCTGCCAGCATGGATAAAAGCTGGATCCGCCCCTGCAAATAGGGTTTATCCAGCAGGAAACTATCGACGCGGAAGCGTTCGCGGCCATAGACGCGCAGGGCAAAGGTGTCGTCGGACAGGCGCTGCACCTCGGTGATATGGGCCAGCGTGCCCACGCGATGCGGCAGCGGCTCTGGCTGCGCCCGCGTCGCCGGCCGGCTGAGCAGGATGCCGAAGGGCTGCTCCAGGGCCAGACAGTGATCCAACAGGGCGCGGTAGCGAGGCTCGAAGATGCGCAGGGTGCGCATCTGGCCGGGGAAGAGCACCAGAGGCAGGGGGAAAAGGGGCGCGGGCGCGGGGATCATGCCTCTTCCTCGGCGGCGTCGGGCAGATCCGGCTCGCTTTTCAGCACTTCGCGCAGCAGGGTGGTGGCGTAGGCGCCTTTGGGCAGGAAAAAGCTGATCTGGAAGCCCTGCGGGTGGGGTGTGAGAGCGATCTCCGCCAAAAAAAGGCGCCCTGGCCGACGATTGCCCATCACCCGATGCTGCCGCCATTGCCCTTCGTGCACCGGGGCTGTGGCCAGCACTTCCGCTTCTAACGCCGCGGCCGCAGCCGCGGGCTGGCGCATCTTGTGGCCGAACAGCGGCCCGGTGAAGGTGATCTCCCCCCGCTGGCAGCGCGGCTGCTCCGCGTCCACATCCTCCACCAGGAACATGCCGCCGGTGTCGGTCTTTTTGGCCAGATCCCCCGCCAGCATCTGGGCGAAGAGGCCGCGCTCGATGCGCAGGGCCAGATAGCTGTTGAAGAGATGCGATTGGTAGGCGGAGAGGAGGAGCCTGTACAGCCATTTGGCGCCGGGGCGGCGACGCTGCCCGCTGAGGATGGCCAATCCCTGGGCGGCGTTGTCGCCGGAGACGCCAAAACGCTGACCGCCGAAATAGTTGGGCAGCCCGCGGGTTTGCAGGGCTGCGATCACCGCGGCGGCCCGCGGCAGGGCCGCGGCGCCATCCGCATGCAGCACGGTGATGATAAAGTGGTTGCCCAGCAGATGGCCGACGCGCAGCTTGGTGTTGTTGGGAATGGCCCACGCCACCTCGTAGCCCAGGGCCGCGGCTGCTGGCAGCAAGGTCGCGGCTGCTACGCCCGGCAACGAGAAGACCTGCGTCACCCGCGCCTGGCGATCTTTCAGTCCGGCGTAGCCGATGGCGTGCGCGGGCACGGCCACTGCTTTGGCCAGCGCCTCCACCACCTCGCGCGTCGTCTGGCCGCGGCGGGTCAATTGCACGAACAGATGCTCCCCACTGCCGCAGGGCGCATACAATGGCTGCTCGGCCACGACAAAGTGGTCAGGCTCGGCCTTGATCTCGCCGCCGGCGCCGGGCAGTTCGGGAGTGATGAAGGGCAAAGAGGACAGGGGCATGGTAAAGGCAAGAGGGGCGCAAGGGTGGCAGCGGCGCGCCGGGTCATTCTCCGTTCCATCATACCCCCTTCGGGGTGAAATGGGTAGCCGGGGCCCAGGGGAGGCAGTCGCTATGGGCGCTGCCACGCCACCCGCGCCATCTGCACAGCCAGCCCCGCGATCTCCTCCACCTCGAAGTGGATGCCGTCCACCTCCACGCGGTCGCCCACCAGGGGGACGCGGCCCAGCAGGGCCATGATCAATCCGCCCACGGTGTCCACATCCTCCATTTTCAGGGCCAGATCATAATGCTGGTTCAATTCCTCCAGGATCAGATCCCCACGCACGCGCAGGACGCCGCCGCCCAGATCCTGAAAGGGAGGCGCTTCCTGGTCGAACTCGTCCCGGATCTCGCCCACCACTTCCTCCACGATGTCTTCCACCGTCACCAGGCCGGCGGTGCCGCCATATTCTTCGATCACAATGGCCAGTTGGGCGCCTTGGGTGCGCATCAGGGTCAACGTCTCTTGCAGGGGCGCGGATTCGGGCACGAAGAGGGGGGGCGTCATCAATGTGGCCAGGTCGATGGTCTCGTCGCCGTGGGCCAGATGCCGGGCCAGCGCCTTGATGTGCACCACCCCCACCACCGCATCCATCGAACCGGTGAAGACCGGGAAGCGGGTAAAGGGCGCGGCGCTGACCGTCTGGCGCACCGCGGCGGCAGAGGCAGCCAGGGGCAGGCCCACAATGCGGTTGCGCGGGGTCATGGCCTGGCCCACGCTGCGCTCGCTGAAATCGAAGATGTTCTCCAACACCACCTGCTCGCCCGGATGCAACGCCCCGCCGCTGGTGCTCTCTTCCATCAGATATTCCAGCTCGGCCGCGGAGTAGAGGCGGTCATGGGCGCCGGCCGCGGGCACGCCGATCAGCCGGGTGACGGCGTTGCCCAGGGCGTTGAGGGTGAACACGAGGGGGGCCAGCAGGCGCTGCATCAGGGTCATGGGCGCGGCCAGTTGCAGCACCGTGTTCTCCGCTGCCTGGATGGCCAGGCTCTTGGGGATCATCTCGCCCAGCACCACGTGCAGGTAGGTGAGGGTGGAAAGGGCTACGACAAAGGCGACGCTGTGCACCGCGGCCGGGGAAAGAATGCCCAGCCGGGTCAGCGGCGCTTCCAACCAGTGCGCCAGGGTGATCTCGCCGTACATGCCCAGGCCCAGGCTGGCCAGGGTGATGCCGATCTGGGCGGCGGCGATGTAACGGTCGCGCAGCCGCGGCTCTTGCAACACGGGCAGCACGCGGCGGGCCGCGGCGTGGCCCTCCTCGGCCCGGCGGGCAATACGGGCATAGGGCGCGGAGACGATGGCGAATTCCGCGGCCACGAATAGCCCATTCAAAACGATCAGCAAAAAGATCACCAGTGTGGGCAGCAGATATTCGCTCATGCCGGGGCCTCCTCCTCCGGCGCCATCTCGATGGCGACGACAGCCACCCGCGTCCCCGCCATCTCCTCCACGCGCAGCGTTACATTGTCCAGGTGCAGGCAATCGCCCGGCGCCGGCACCCGCGCGATCCCGTGCATGATCAGCCCGCCCAGAGTGGCGGCCGTCTCCTCTGGCAACTGCAAGCCGAGCTGGGCGTTGAGCGCCGCTATCGGGATATCGCCAGGAGCGATGAAGCTGTTTTCGCGCTGCTCGATGGCCGGCAATTGGGCGTCGAACTCATCCTGGATCTCACCGAACAGCTCTTCGATCAGATCCTCGACCGTGACCAGGCCGGCCACGCCGCCGAATTCATCCAGCACCACGGCCAGATGCCGGCGCTGCCGCTGCAACTGGCGGAAGGCCTCGATCGCGGGCAGGGTTTCGGGCAGGAAGATGGGCGGATGCATGATCGCGCGCACATCGGCGCAGTCGGGATCGCTCCAGCGCAGGCGCAGCAGATCCTTGAGATGCACCTGTCCCACGATCTCATCCACCGATTCGCCGTACAGGGGCAGCCGGGAAAAGTTAGAATCGGAGAGGAGGCGGAAAAGGTCGTCGCAGGGGGTGTCTACCGGCGCGGCCAGCATGCGCGTACGCGGGATCATGACCTGGCGCAAGGTGCGCTGGCGCAGGTGCAGGGTTTTTTGCAGCAGTTCTTGCTCCTCAGCGTCGAGGATGCCCCCCGCCGCGCTCTCATCCACCAGCACCAGCAATTCCTCCGGCGCGTGGATGTGCGCGTGCTCGGTCATCATGTCGTGGCCGAACAGGCGCAGGATGACGGCGGCGCTGCCGTTGAAGAGGAAGATCAGCGGGCGCAACAGGTGCGTCGACCACTGCACCGGATAGTAGGTCAGCCCGGCCAGACGTTCGGGATAGCGCACGCCGATGTTTTTAGGCACCAACTCCCCAAACAGCACTTGCAGGCCGGTGAGAAAGAGCAACACCGCCGTGGCCGAGAGGGACTCGGCGGCGATATCGCCCCGCCCAAAGAGCGCGGCCAGCGCCGGCTCTAGCAGCCCGCTGAGCGTGGCCTGGCCGTAATAGCCCAGCACCAGGCTGGAGGCGGTGATGCCCAGCTGGCAGGTGGCGATGTAACGATCGAGCAGGGTCGGGCTGGCCACGATCTTCCCCACCAGCAGCGCGGTGCGATTGCCTTCAGCCCCCAGTTGCGCCAGGCGCGAGGGACGGGCGCTGGCCGTGGCGAATTCGCCGGCCACGAACAGGGCATTGATGGCAATCAACAAACAAATGATGGCGGAAACGATAAGCCAGTTCATAAATCGATCCAGCGGCGGCAGGCTTGGCCCGCGCCAGGGATGCTGCTATTATCCCACCCATCCCGGCTTGAAGAAAAGTACGCCGGGGCCTGTTGACCTCCCCTGCGCGCTGTCCTGTCGATTTTCATGCTCGATCCTGTTCGCCTGGAAGTTTTCAAGCACCTGTTCGCCTCGGTGGCCGAGGAAATGGGCGTGGCCTTGCGCCGCAGCAGCTATTCTCCCAACATCAAGGAGCGCCGCGATTTTTCCTGCGCCCTGTTCGATGCCCGCGGGCAGATGATCGCCCAGGCCGCGCACATTCCGGTGCATTTGGGGGCCATGCCCTGCTCGGTGCAGGCGGCGCTGGCCCACTTTGGCGAAGATGGCTGCGCGCCCGGCGACCTTCTCCTGCTCAATGACCCCTTTCAGGGGGGCACGCACCTCCCCGACATCACCCTCATCGCCCCCATCTTTGCCGGCGGCGAGCGCCTCGGTTTTGTGGCCAACCGCGCCCACCACGCCGACATCGGCGGCATCTCCCCCGGCTCCATGCCCCTCTCCACCGAGCTGTTCCAGGAGGGCCTGATCATCCCACCGCTCAAACTGGTGGAGGGGGGGCGGTTGCAGCCGGGCGTGTGGGCCTTGCTGCTGGCCAACGTGCGCACCCCGCAGGAGCGGGCGGGCGATCTGCGGGCGCAGATGGCGGCCAACCGCAAGGGCGAGGCCCGCCTGCTGGAACTGGTGGGGCGCTACGGGCAAGAGGAAGTGACCGCGGCCATGGCCGGGCTGCTCGATTACGCCGAACACATGACCCGCCGCCTCATCGCCGCCCTGCCCGACGGCGTCTACCGCGCCAGCGATGTGATGGATGAGGATGGCCAGGGCAGCGGCCCCCTCACCCTGGCCGTGACTATCACCATCCGCGGGGATGAGGCGCTCGTGGACTTCAGCGGCACCGCGCCGCAATGCCGGGGCAGCATCAACGCCACGGAAGCGATCACCCTCTCCGCGGTTTACTACGCGTTCCGCTGCCTGATCGGGCTGGACATCCCCTCGAACAGCGGTTGCCTGCGCCCGATCCGCGTGGACGCGCCGCCGGGCACGCTGGTCAACGCCCGCCGGCCCGCGGCTGTGGCCGGGGGCAATGTCGAAACCTCGCAGCGCATCACCGATGTGCTGCTGGCCGCGCTGGCCCAGGCCGCGCCCGAACGTGTGCCCGCGGCCAGCCAGGGCACCATGAACAACCTCACCATCGGCGGCTGGGACGAGGCCCGCGCCCGCCCCTTCGCCTACTACGAGACGATCGGCGGCGGCATGGGCGCGCGGCCCGATCGCGACGGCGCCTCCGCCATCCACACGCACATGACCAACACCCTGAACACGCCGGTGGAGGCGCTGGAATACGCCTATCCCCTGCTGCTGCGGCGCTACGCCATCCGCGGCAGCAGCGGCGGCGGCGGCCGCTACCGCGGGGGCGATGGCATCGTGCGCGAGATGGAGCTGACCGCGCCTGCCCGCGTCACCCTGCTCAGCGACCGCCGCCCGCACCCACCCTATGGCCTGGCCGGAGGCGAGCCGGGCCAGACCGGGCGCAATCTGCTGATCCGGGCGGGCGAGGCGATCGAGTTGCCGGGCAAAGTCAGCCTGGAGGCCGAGGCCGGCGACATCCTGCGCATCGAAACCCCCGGCGGCGGCGGTTGGGGCGCCCCCGCGTGAGCCAGCGGTCGGAGCGCTGCGAGCGCTCCGACCGCTAACCCCGCCACCTGCACCTGACACTTGAAACCTGACACCTGACACCTCCCCCCATGCACCTCGGCATCGACATCGGCGGCACCTTCACCGATTTTGTGGCCTTCGACCCGGCCACCGGCCAGTTCCGCACGTTCAAGCGACTTTCCACGCCGGCCGCGCCGGCGCAGGCCGTGCTGGCCGGGCTGGACGAACTCGGGATCGCCGCGGCCTCGCCGCGCATCATCCACGGCTCCACCGTAGCCACCAACGCCCTGCTCGAACGCAAAGGCGCGACGGTGGGCTTCATCGCCACCCGCGGCTTCAAAGACCTGCTCACCATCGGCCGCCAGAACCGGGCCGCGGCCGCGCTCTACGATTTCTTCGGCGACCGGCCCCCGCCCCTGGCCCCGCCGCAGCGCTGCTTCGAGATCACCGAGCGGGTCGATTGCCAGGGCCGCGTGCTGGAACCGTTGGCCGTGGCCGAAATCCCCGGCCTGATCGCGGCGCTGCGCGCGGCCGGGGTCGAGGCGGCAGCGATCTGCCTGCTCTTCTCCTTTCTGCACCCCGACCATGAACAGCAACTGGCCGCGGCCCTGCGCGCAGCCGGCTTTTTCGTCTCCGCCTCCAGCGACATCCTGCCCACCTTTCGCGAATATGAGCGGGGCAGCGCCACCACCATCAACGCCTATGTCTCGCCGGCGATGGCCGCGTATCTCGGCCAACTGGCCATGCCCGGCCTGCGCGTCATGCAATCGAACGGGGGCATGATCGGGGCGGCGACCGCCGCGGCCCAGGCCGTGCGTTGCATCCTCT
>JABWBG010000359.1 GCA_013360575.1 Caldilineales bacterium | reverse complement strand
ATGCCGCGCCCCCCCGCGCACGCTGATGCGCCCGCCCACGAATCCGCCGAAGGCCCAGGCCACGGCGCGCAAGGGCAGGGCCACGAACCCGCAGATCGGGATCACGCCCAACAAGGAGAAGGCGGCTGCCAGCAACGCGCCGGCCAGGCCGCCGCGCAGGATACCACGAGCAATCATAGGGCAGAGGCGGGAAAGGGGAAAGGAAATGGGTGGGGGCAATCTACCATTGCGGCGCGGGGCGCGTCAAGCCGGAACCGCGACCACGCTCGCCGCGCGGCAAGCGCTCGATCTTCCTAGCGCGCCACCAGCGGCAGATAGAAAGTCTGCGGCCAGGCGGGCGCGGGCAGGCGGGTAGCGGGGTCGCCGATCAGGGTGTACAGCCGGGTGAGGAACTCGGTGTAGCTGTAGCCCTGGGTGTAGAGATGCATCTTCCCGCGCAACACAGCCTTGCCCAACATCACCTCGCCATCATTGACCACCGCATCAAGGAAGCCTTCATTCACCAAAGCGTTGCCGCCGGAGATGCCGAACCCCGTGCTGGCCACATAGCCCACCGCGCCGCGGCCCTCAGGCAGCAGCAGCAGCGCCTCTAGCAAAGAGGGGCCGCCAGGCCAGTAATAGATGCCGTTGAGGCTGGACATCGCCAGCACCACCGCGGGCCGCCCCTGGTTTTGCAGTCCGGCCACATCGCTCACCCGCAGGATCTGCTCGCCGGCCCAGGCGCTGGGGTGACCATGCCCGATGTAATTCACCAGGAACGCGCCCTGATTCCAACTGGCCAACAGTCCCGCGCGCAGCCCCGCGGCCGTGGCATAGTTGCCGGCCAGATAAAATTTCTCCACCGTCAGCGCCCGCCCGGCCAGTCGCGCCATCTCATCGGCCAGCGCGTGGAAATTGCCGGCATTGTCCGGGTCATCGGTTGCCAGCAAGACCCGATCCAACCAGGCCGCGTCGGGGGCGACCTGCTCGTAGGCGATGAGCTTGTCCACCAGCATCTCTGCCTGGGCCAAACTCTGCACCGGCAGACGACCGAGGAGGATGTCCGGCGCCGGGTCATCTCCGGCCAGGGCCGCGAAGTAATTCTCCTCCGCCACCTCGCCGATCCAGGGGTCGGCGGAGCGCAGGAACGCGGGCAGGTGCACCGGTTCGGCGGTGATATATTGCTTGGGATCGTAGTGCGCGTCGCCCAGCAGCAGCACGTAGGCCGGGGCCGGGCTGCGCCAGTTGGCCAGGGCAAAGAGCGAAAAATCGTGCAGCGCCTGCGGCCCGGCCACGCCCCCGGCGAAGGATTCGTAAATCTGATCCAGGGGCGCTACCAGGGTGGTCAGGCCCTGGCCGGCCCGGTACGCGGCCAGGCGATTGGCCGCGGGCAGAAATGCCGCCGGGCTGATGATGATGTAATCGGCCTGCATGTCGGGGGAGCGCAGATCGGGCGTGGGGGCCGGCGCCCAGGTCAGGCGGGAGGGGTGGCGCAGGCCCTGTTCGCTGGCAGCCTCGTAGGTGGGCGTTGTGGCGCTGGCGCTGACAAAGGCCGTGACCGGGTTTTCCTCCTGCGGATCGAGCTGTTGCAGGCCCGTGGCCATGCGCGGCTGCGCTGGATCGCTCACATCCCACACGTAGGGCAGGGTCTCGAACCCCAGCAGGTGCAGCCGCCAGGCGCCGGGCCAGTCCACATCGAAGCGCAAGCGCCCATCGGTGGCCTGGAACTGGCGCACATATTCGATCTCGATCCAGTCCAGCACGATGGTGTTGCTGACCTCGCCCACGCGCTCCACCTCGATCTCGGCTTGATTGGCGCCGCTGCGCAGGAGGAAATGGGGGAACGCGGCCCGAAATTCCACGCCCTGTTTGTCGGCGATGCCGAAGGCGCCGGCCTGGAAGCCGTTGATGCGGACGCGTACCATCGCCTGGCCCTGATCCTTGCCCAACACGCGCAGTTGCAGCGTGGCGTTGATCGGCCCCCAGGTGACAGGATAGAGCTGAAAATTCACCGTGCGCATGGCCGCGGCGCTGCGTCCGGGGCGGACGCTGGCCCAATACCAGTGATCGACCGCGCCCTGTAAGGGCAGATCGGGATAATAGAGCAATTGCTCCTCGCGGCGCACGGTGTCGGCGTAGGCCGGGAGCAGGTGCTCAGCCTGGCCCGCGGGCAACAGGGTTACCCGTGTGCCCGGTTCTGCGCCCAACACCAGCCAAAACGCGTCCTCGACCGTGTCGCGCGCAAACCAGGGGGGCGCGTAGAAGATCAGGCGGTCGCCCGGATCGAAGCTGCCATCCTCTTCCCCCTCCACCCACATCGCCGCGGGCTGGGCCTGGCGATAGAGTTGCAGCAGGCGGGGATCGACGCCGGCCAGATCCAGCCCCAGCCCGGCCAGGTCTTCATGCCGGAGCTGATGCAGGCCCGCGGCGCTGACGCCGATGCGCACCCGCCAATCGCTGGCCGGCCGCGGCGCGGGCAGCGCG
>JABWBG010000358.1 GCA_013360575.1 Caldilineales bacterium | reverse complement strand
GATGGGGCCGCGGCCCTGGTGGTGGCGGATGGCGATTGGGCGGCGCAGCAGGGGCTGGCCCCGCTGGCGCGGATCGTGGCCTATGCCCACCATGCCCTGGAGCCGCTGCGGGTGTTCGAGGCCCCGCCCCACGCCATTCGCAAGGCCCTGGCCCTGGCCGGCTGGGCCGCGGACGAGGTGGATCTGTTCGAGATCAACGAAGCCTTTGCCGCCCAAATCCTGCATTCCATTCGTGAGTTGGGGGTAGCCCCGGAGCGGGTCAACGTCCATGGCGGGGCCATCGCCTTGGGGCACCCGCTGGGGGCCAGCGGCGCCCGCGTGCTCACCACCCTGATCTACGCCCTGCGCACACATGGCGGCCGCCGCGGGGTCGCCTCTCTCTGCCTGGGCGGCGGCGAAGCCGTGGCCCTGGCCATCGAATTACTGACTTGAATATTAGATATTAGATATTAGATATTAGGTACTAGATACCAAATACCAAATATCGAATACCAAATACCAAATATCGAATACCAAATACCAAATATCGAATACCAAATACCAAATACCAAATACCGAATACCGAATACCGAATACTGAACACTGAACACTGAACACTGAACACTCCCCCCTCTATCTACCCATGAACGACACCCTGAACGACCTCCGTCCTGGCGCGCGCACGGCTGTGCGCACCTGCATGAACGTACAACCGGCCGATCGCGTCCTCATCCTCACCGATGACGCCTGTCTGACCATTGGCGAAGCCCTGGCCCTGGAAGCGCTGGCCACCGGCGCCGCGGTCAGCCTGCACCGGCTGGAAGCCTTCGCCCCCCGCCCCATCCTCGACCTGCCCGCAGGGCTGCAGGAGACGTACGAGCAGGCCCGGCCCACCGTCAGCTTCTTCGCGGCCAGCAGCCAGCCCGGCGAGATCGCGTTTCGCGTCAAGCTGGGCCAGGTGCTGCGCGGCCACGGCGCGGGCGTGCGCCACGGCCACATGCCCGGCGTCAGCCCTGTGCTGATGCGCGAAGGCATGACCACCGACTACGACCGCATCTACGAGATCACGAACCGCGTCACCGCCATCGCCCGGACTGCGCGGACGATGCACATCACCAACCCCAAAGGCACCGACTTGCACGCCGAATTCAGCCCCGACCTGCGCTGGGTGCCCTGCCACGGCCGCTACCACACCCCCGGCGATTGGGGCAACCTGCCGGAAGGGGAGACGTTCACCAGCCCAGCCAATCTCCACGGCGTGCTGGTGGCCGACATCCTCGGCGACCATTTTTCCGACAAATATGGCCTGCTGAAGCACCCGGTGCGCTTCACCCTGGCCGATGGCGTGGTGGTGGATGTGGCCTGCGCGGATCAGGCGCTCGCGGATGAGGTGATCGCTTATCTCGACAGCAGCGAAAATGGCCGCCGCGCCGGCGAATTCGCCATCGGCACGAATGTAGGCCTGACGCGGCTGGTGGGCAACCTGTTGCAGGATGAGAAATACCCCGGCATCCACGTAGCCTTTGGCAACCCCTATCCCGACCGCACCGGCGCCCAATGGACGGCGAGCATCCATGTCGATGTCATCCCCACCGATTGCACCATCGATGTCGATGGCCGCCGCATCATGAACGCAGGCGTATTTACCGACGATATCGTTGGGTATTAGATAGTGCGTGGGGCGTTTCACGTTTCACGTTTCACGTTTTACGCCCCACGCCCCACGAAAACTGAATCGCCAGACGGCCAGAGCGCCGGCGACATCGACCACCACATCCACCCACCAGCCGCTGCGGCCCGGCACAAAGGTCTGGTGCCACTCATCGCTGATGGCGTAGAGCAGGGTGAGGGCGAATGCCAGCCAGCCCACGCCCGTGGCCCGCTGCCACAGCCACCACAACAGGCCATAGGCCGCGGCGTGCGCCAGTTTTTTGAAGATCAAATCCACCCAGGCCAGGGACGCTTGGGGCAGATCCGGCTGGCTGGAAAACCAAAAGATCAGCGCCATCCACAGCAGCGCCGCGACGGCATAACGTCGGTTGAAGGTCATCTTCACAGGCCCATCAAACCTCCACGCCCAGGCGCCGATACCACGTGCACAGGGTTTCGATGCGGACGGCCCAGGTGTGGCGGCGGGCAGCTTCCCAGGTCGCGGCGCCCATCTCCGCCCGCAGCGCCGGTGAGAGAAGAGCAGCGACGGTCGCATCGGCTAGGGCGCGGTCGTCGTCCGTTTCCACCACACGCCCGCCGTTGCCGGCCAGCAGGCCATATTCGCCCACCTCGGTGGTGATCACAGGCAGGCCCTGGGCCAGACAATCGAGCAGGCGGGCGGGAGATTTGGCGCGCAGCGCCGGCGTATCGGGCGCGGGGAAGAGGGCGAGGGCGCTGCCGCGCAGCGCGGCCAGCAGCGCTTCTGCATCCAGCCAACCCAGATAATCGGCCGCGGGCAGGGGAGGCGCGCCCGCCCAATCGCCGACGATGCGCAGCCGG
>JABWBG010000357.1 GCA_013360575.1 Caldilineales bacterium | reverse complement strand
CCACCGGCGGCGGAACCCTCTTGGGCAAGGCGGGTGCCGCGGCCAGGGCCTGGATGAAGCTTGTGGCAGAGGGGAAACGGTCGCCAGGGGCCTTGGCCAGGGCGCGCTGGATGGCCGCGGCAGCCGCGGGCGGCACATCCGCGCGCAGATCGGTCAGCGCAGGGGGCGTTTTGTGCAGATGCCCGTGCATCACATTGGCGGTGCTGCCGCTGAAGGGCACCTGCCCGCTGAGCATGTGGTAGGCGACGATGCCCAGGGCGTAGATGTCGGTGGCGGGGCCGATCTGCGCGCCGAGGTCGGCGTCGATCTGCTCCGGGGCCATGTATTCCAGCGTGCCCACCAGCGCGCCGGAGCGGGTCAGTTCGCTGCTCTGGGCCAGGGCTTTGACCAGGCCAAAATCGCTGAGGATGGGGTGCAGATGCCCGCGATGCGAGGTCTTCAGCAAGATATTGGCCGGCTTGACATCCCGATGCACCAGGCCGCGGCTGTGCGCGTAGTCGAGGGCGTCGGCAATGCCGCCGAGCAGGGCCACGCACGCCTCCAGGTCGAGCGGGCCTTGGCCTTGCAATTTGCCTTGCAGCGTGCCTCCATCCACCAATTCCATGGCCAGAAAGAGCTGGCCATCCAGATCGCCGACCTCGTAAAGGGTGATGATGTGTGGGTGGCTGAGGCTGGCGACGGTGCGCGCCTCCTGCAAAAAGCGCTGGGCGAAGTCAGGCTCCAGCGTGTGGTGCGGGTGCAGCAGTTTCAGCGCCACCTCGCGGTCGAGTGTGGCATCCCGCGCCCGGTAGACCGTGGCGAAACCGCCGCGGCCAAGAGGGCCCAAAATCTCGTATTTCCCGAAGGAACGCGCCTGATCTGTCAAGAAGACCTCCGAAAGAGGTAGCAATGCCGCCTTCCCCATCGATCGACCAAGGGGGGAAGGATGACATAAGATTAACACTGTTGTGTGTGGGGGTCAAGGGTGGGGGTGTAGACGATGGGCGATGAACGGTGAGGCGATGGCTTTCTTCCCGCTGTCGCCGGTCATGGCCCGGCTGCGAGCGGGATGAGGGCCGGCGGGCAGCCACAGGCTCGCCAGCCCCGCATGCCATTCGGCGGGCGGTTTGGCGATTGGCATTTGCGGGTAGATGGCGAGGAACTGACGCCGCTCGAGATCAAGTCGGGCAAGACGATGTCTGCCAGTTACTTCGACAACCTCAAATACTGGCGAGAACTGGCAGGCCTGCCGGCAGATCAGGGCTATGTGGTCTACGGCGGGGAGCAATCCATGCAAACCAGCGCCGGGGCCATCGTCAGTTGGCGGCATATCGATCGCATTCCGGGTTGAACCGGACGCGAACGATCGCGCATCACACCCCGCGCCCTGGCGCTCATGCCCCTGCCGCGGCCTCGTGCAGCGCGTCCAACTGCGCTTCGATCTCCTTGATCTCTGCCTGCGTCTGCTCGATCAGCCGATCCATCTCGATCTTGGCCAGCACGCCGGCCAGCACGCCCTGTTCGGCCCTCTCCAGCTCCAGCCGCGTCTGCCGATCTTGCAGCAGGGCCAGATGTCGGCGCAGCCGCTCCTCCTGGCTGCGCGGCAGGCGAAAATCTGCCGGTTCGACCACGCCGAAGCCATGCGTCAACTGCTGCGCCAGCGCTTGCGACGACTGTTGATCCCGCGCGGCCGCGGCCACGGCCACGAACTCTCGCCGCGTCACCGTGTGCGGGTCGCCCCGCAGCCCCAACAAAAAGCTGACTTCCAGGGTCAGCGGCGCCTGCCCGGCGCGGGTGGGCGCCAGGCCCAGGCGCAGCTCGCAACTGCGGCCGGGCGCGAGGTTGCCCATCATCTGGCTCTGCATATCCTGGCCGGCAAAGGCGTCGCTGCTGGCGCGGGCGCTGAGGGCCGCGGCCATGCCCCAGCCCTCGTTGCGCACCAGCAGGCGCAACACAGTGTACTGATCGAGCACAAAGCCGGCCTCCGGCTGCACCTCGATGCGCACGAAGGGATAGCGCTGCAGCCGGCACAGCTCGCGCCAGCAGGCCGCAGCCTCTGGGGCCATGCCCGCGACGGTGTAGGCCTGCCGCGCCTCTTGCCAGGCAGAGACATCGTCGCGCAGTTCCGCCAATTGTTTCAGGGCCTCGGCCCGCTGCACCCAATCCCCCTCCGCCTCGGACAGGGCCGCGGCCTTCTCCCAGCCCGCTTCACTATCGGCCTGCATGTAGAGCAGCAGCGCTCGCGGCGGCTGCCCCGCCGCGGCCCACACATCCGCGGCCGCAATCAGATCGCCCTGCGCCTCCAGCAGGGTGGCGGCCTCGGCCAACTTGCCGGCGCGGGCCAGTTGCGAGGCGGCGTGACGCCACTCCTGCGTCGGCAGGGCCGCGTCGGGCTGGGGCGGGGTCAGCAGGGTCAAGGTTTCCCCCCCGTCCAGCAGGATCAGGCCCCGCGGGCAGGGGATCGGCGCCTGCTCGAAGCGGCGCTCGCCC
>JABWBG010000356.1 GCA_013360575.1 Caldilineales bacterium | reverse complement strand
CAGGCGGCCAGGGCCGGGCCGCCCTCGCCCAGGCTGGGGGTGGTCAACGGCTGCGCTGCCGACCAGGCCGCGCCGTCCCAGACCGCGTAGGCGATGCGCTGCGCCCGCAGCAGATCCTCGCCGCCCAGGCCGGGGAGCTGCGCTTCGCTCAGGTTCGTCTCCGTCCACACGGCGACCGCGCGATTGGGGGCCAGGAACGCGACCTGGGGCTGCGAACTGCCGAGGCCGGTGGCGATGCTTCCCGCCGGGGACCAGGCGACGCCGTCGAAGAGGGCGGTCGCCAGGTTGGTGCGGGTCTGCTGCCAGATAGCCATGACCGCGCCCTGGCCGCTGGCCGCAAGCTGGAGGTCGAACTGGGGCGGGTCAGCCGCGGCGATGCTCTCCGGCGCCTCTGTGCGCGCCGCCGCGGGACAACCGCCGGAGCCGGACAGCACTTCGCAGCCGTCGAAGAGATGCTTGGGGTAGGTCTTGCTGTAGGCGCAGCCGAGGCCGGGGGCGCAGCCCCACTTGTGCCATGCCTTGAAATCGGCGCCGTATTCGAAATAAGCCGCGGCCGTCACCGGGTCGTTCTTGGCTGTGTCGTAGGTGACGGGCATGTGTACGTCGAAATTGGCGGTGAGCGAGGCGCCGGCCTTGCCGATCAGCCCGGCGAGCAGGCGCCCCTCCACGTAGACCGTGCCGCTGGTGTCGGCCTCCGGGTGGATGGTCAGGAGACTCTGCACGCCGCCATCGTTCAGGACGGCGGCGCTGCCCTGGTAGGTGACGCTGGCCTCGTAGGAGGCGCTGCCGCCGGCCGCCACCTCGGCCACGAAGGGGATGCCGTATTTCACTTCGGGCAGGTCGAAGGTGACTTTGGGCACGACATTCTCCTTGTGGGGGCCGTAGGTGGTACTGGAGAGGGGGTCGGCGGCCGGCGATTGTAGAGATGTTGCATGCAACGTCTCTACGGCAACCGCGGTGACGTTCGCCGGGCAGTTGTTGAGCGTGCAGCCCTGCCCCTCCCGGTTGAGCGTCTGCCCTTTCATCTGGCCGCTGATCTGGGGGCCTGCGTGGCCGTTAGGCTCGACCCGCTGGGTGATGTTGCTGGCGGGGATGGTGCGGTTGTCCAACTGGCCGGTTTCGTCGGTCTTGGCGGGGTCAGAGTGCAGTAGTTGGCCGTCCGCGCCCGCCTGCAGCCAGGGGGTCAAAAGCGTCACCTCGCCCGGCGTCCAGGTGAGCGTGCGCGTGCCCTGGGTCTTCACGGTAAACCAAGAGGCCGGCAGTGGGACCACCTGCAGTTGATAGTCGTAGTTGATCCACTGGCCGCCCTGGAGTTGCGCCCGCACCTGCACAGTACGCAACCCTACCGCCAGCAGATGGGCGTTGGGGATGGCGGCGATGCCTTCGTAGAAGGGCGGGCTTTTCTGCTGCGCGCTGCCCTTGAATTGGTAGCAATCCACGCCGGTGTTGAAATGGAAGGTGAATTTGGACTGCCAGACGCCGTCCACGTAGAGCTGCACGCCCCCCGCGCCCAGCTTTTGATATTGGGCCGGCGACAGGTTGATGACCACGAGGCCGTGGCCGGCCTGCACCACCTGCACGCCGGGCGGAACGCCCTTGGCCGAATAGTAGCGGATGAAGCGGGGCGGCGAGGTCGGGTCGGGTAGCTGCGGCGCGCCGATGCCCGACATGGCGGCGTTGATCGGCCCCAACTCTGACTGGTCGCCGGAGGAGAGCTTGCCCAGCTTGACGGTGTAGGGGTTGGGCAGGACTGCGCCGGTCAGGTCGCGATAGGTGAGGTCGGCCAGATGGAAGTTGACGCGCAGGCTGAGGTGCTTCAGCGCGCCGTCGGCATCCTTCAGGCCATAGCCCGCGTCCAGCGCATCCACAATGAGCAGGTAGGGGATGACCTCCCCGGCGGCAGGTTCGGCGACGGCCGCCGCGCTCCCCCCGGCCCACGGCGTCGGTTCCGGGAAGATACTGTTGGGTTGGAGCAGCCCCTGCACCGGCGGATTGGCGAGCGCCGCGTTGGGGTCGATGGGATAGGCTTCCCAGATGTTGAGGTTATGGGCCTTGCCTTTGGCGAAGCAGAGCAGAAAAGCCAGGGCGATGCTGGCCTTTTCGTCGGGCGTCAGCTCGGTCACGCCCACCACCTGGCCGATCTGGTTGGAAGCGCCGGTCATCACCTGCCCCGCCAACTGGCCCAGGGAACCGGCGCTGGCGTCATAGCCCGGCCAGACCGCGAAGCTCACTTTGGCCTCGGGGATGAGCTGCCCCGTGGCCGCGTCCACCACCTTGACTTTGAAGGTGGGGAAGATGGGCGTGTTGGCGAGGACTTGCAGGAAGGACTGCGGCGGGTTCGCCGGTGTGATCAGCATCACCCCGGCCAGGTCGCCCACCTCCGGCCAGGCCGGGTCGCCGCTGAGCAGGCTGGGCACGCGCACGGGCGCGCTGAAGCCGCCGTCCGGGCCGATCTGGGACGCGCCGCGGCCAAT
>JABWBG010000355.1 GCA_013360575.1 Caldilineales bacterium | reverse complement strand
TGCGTCCAATCGTGCAGGGGCCAGGCGGTCAGCCAGCCGGAAGCGCCAACGATGACCAGGGCCGCGCCAAACGCGGCCAGCAATGGGTGGGGCGCCGGCGGCAGCGAGCTGGCATCCGCCGGCGGCAGGCGGCGCAGAAAGGAAAGGAGCGCGGCCAGCGTCACACCGCCGCCAAACAGGAACAGTCCGGCCCCGCCAAAATCGACAAAACCATGCCCGGCGCCGATATTGAAGCCCAGAGTGGCCAGCCAGCCCCCGCCCTGCGTCCAGTTGCCCAGCAACGGATAGCCCAGCCCCGCGGTCAAGGCCCCAAACAGGCCGCCGACCAGCCGCGGGGCGCGGCCGGCCAGGGCCAGCATCGGCAACAGCGCAGCCGTGGCGGCCCAGGGCAGGGTGCTGAGCAGCAGCAACATCGCCACCGGCGTGCGCGCGCCATCGAGACCAAAGCCCGCAGCCCCGGCCGCGCCCCAGGTCGCGCCCCACTCGGCGCTCAGCGGCGACCATTCCCACACCAAAGCGTTGAGATCGGGATGGTCGATCAGCAGGCCGATGCCGCCGTAATGCAAAGCAAAGCCCACAGTGGCGTAGCCGAGCAGAGCCAACGCAAAGGCCAGGATCGGTAGCAGCGCGGTGCGCCGGGCCGCGGCCGACGGCTGGCCGCCAGCGACGACAAAGGCCAGGCCCCAAGGCACGAAAAATGCCACGCCCGCGGCCAACAGCAGCCAGATCGGGATCAGTTCGGTTTCAGCCATCAGGAGATTGCCGTATAATAGGGGAAGAGGTTCACGCCAACGCCACGCGCCGGCGACAAGGAGTGCGGATCATACCAAATGCCCGAATCCACCGCAAAAGCCCCTGCTCTTCTCATCGACGCCATGTTCGGCAGCCTGGCCCGGCGGCTGCGCTGGCTGGGGTATGACGCCGAATATCGCAGCGACCTGCCGGACGAGGAGATGATCGCCATCGCTGCCCGCGAGGGGCGGCTGCTGGTGACCCGTGACCGGGGATTGGCAGCGCGGCGGGGCGTGCACGCCCTTTTCCTGGCCGCCGCCGATCTGGAAACGCAATGCCAGGAGCTGATGGCGGCGGTGGGGCCATCTGGGGCCGCGGCCCGCTGCACGGTGTGCAATGGCGAGCTGGCCTCTCTGCCTGCAGCGGAGGCGGCAGGGCTGGCCCCGGCCTACGTGTTGCGCACACAAACCGAATTCGCCCGCTGCACCCGCTGCCGCCGCGTCTACTGGCCCGGCACACATTGGCCCGGCCTGCAAACCTGGAGAACATGATCCGCCGACCCTTTCCCCTCCTGCTCTTCCTGCTCAGCCTGGGGCTGTATGCCTGGACGCTGGCGCCGACGGTCGTCACCATCTTCGACGATTCGCTGGAGATGCAACTGGCCCTGCCCACCTTTGCCATCCTCCACCCCACCGGCTATCCCCTCTACTCGCTGCTGGGCGGCGCGTTCACGCGGCTGCTGCCGGTGGGCGATGCAGCCCTGCGCGCCAACCTGCTCTCGGCCCTTTTCGCTGCCGGCGGCGTGGGCCTGCTCTTCAGCAGCGCCCGGCGGCTGGGCAGCGCCCGCATCCCGGCGGCAACGTCCGCGCTGCTGCTGGCCGTGGCCCCGGTGTGGTGGTCGCAAGCCACCATCGCCGAGGTGTACAGCTTGCAAGGGCTGCTGACCCTGGGCATGATCTACGCGGCCCTGCGCTGGGAGAAGACGCGGGCGCAGCGTTGTCTGATCGGGCTGGGTCTGGCCGTGGGGGTGGGTCTGGCCCACCACCGCATGACCTTGCTGATCCTGCCCGGCCTGGCCCTCTTCCTGCTCTGGGCCGATCCGGGGCTGCTGCGCCGCCCACGCCACTGGCGGATGCCCCTGATCGCGCTGCTGGCGCCGCTGCTGCTCTACGCCTGGCTGCCTCTGCGCGGCGCTGCCGGCTCGCTGGATGGCGGCTACGCCCAGATGGGCTTTTGGCGGTGGGTGTTGGGCGGCGGGTACAGCACCTTCCTGCGCAACAATCCCTTTGGCATCGAGCGGGGGCTGGGCGATATCCTGGCCAGCGTGATCGGGCAATTTGGCTGGCCGGCGCTGGCCGTAGCCGCGGCAGGCGCGCTGCGCTGGCGGCAACAGCCGCGACGGCTGATCTTCCTGCTGCTGGTGCTGCTGGTCGATCTGCTGTTCGCGGCCCGGTATCGGGTGGCCGATATCGAGGTTTTTCTGCTGCCGGCGATCCTGGTCGCGCCTCTGTTCATTGCCGTGGGCCTGACCGCGCTGTGGCAGAGGGTGCTGGCCGCCGCGGGCAGGCGGCGACAGCCGCTGGCCGTGGGCCTGGCGCTGATCCTGCTGCTGTGGCCCGCCATCCTGGCCGGCCAGCGCCTGCCCGACCAGGATCGAGCGCGGCCGCCGGCCCGCGGCTGGGGCGTGCATGACTATGGCCGCGACCTGCTGGCCCACGCCGCCCCCGACAGCGTGGTGGTCGGC
>JABWBG010000354.1 GCA_013360575.1 Caldilineales bacterium | reverse complement strand
CTCGACCGGCTGGCCGAGGTGACCGGCGAAGCGCCCTTCCAAAGCAGCTACATCTTCGACCGCCACGGCAACCTGCTCTACGAGCTGAGCGACAAGGGCCGCCGCACGATCATCGCCCTGGAGCAGACGCCGCTGCACCTGCGCCAGGCCACCATCGCCACCGAGGATAAGAATTTCTACAACCACACCGGCGTGGATTACACCGCCATCGCCCGCGCCGCCTGGCAAAACATGCAGGCCGAGGAGGTGGTCTCCGGCGCCAGCACCATCACCCAACAACTGGCCCGCACCCTGCTGCTGGATGCGGCGGAACGCTACGAACTGACCTTTCAACGCAAGCTGAAGGAAGCGAACCTGGCTTTCGACCTGGAAACGCGCTACACCAAGCCCGAACTGCTGGAAATGTATCTGAACTCGGTGTATTACGGGCATCAGGCCTATGGTATCGCGGCTGCGGCAGCCACCTATTTCCGCAAATCTGTTTCTGATCTGACTCTGGCCGAGAGCGCGTTGCTGGCCGGGCTGCCGCAGTCGCCGCTGGCGTACGATCCCCTGATCGACCCGGAGGCGGCGCTGGCCCGGCAGCGGGTGGTGCTGGACTTGATGCAGCGGCAGGGCTATATCAGCGGGGCGGAGAAGGAGCAGGCGCTGGCGCAGACCCTGCGCTTTATCCCCCCGGCGCTGCCGGTGCTGCGCGCGCCCCATTTCGTGGATTATGTGCGCGGGCTGTTGCTAGAACGCTATGGCAGCGAAGGCATGCGCCAGGGCCTGTACGTGCACACCTCCATCGATCTGCGCTACCAACAGCTGGCCGAGAGCGTGGCCCGCGCCCAGATCGCGGAGCTGGGCCCCAGCAAAGGGATGGGCAATGCCGCGGTGGTCATCCTGGCCCCGGCCACCGGCGAAGTGCTGGCCATGGTGGGCAGCGCCGATTACTACGACGCCGCCATCGACGGCCAGGTGAACATGGCCACCAGCAAGCGCCAGCCCGGCTCTGCCATCAAGCCGGTGCTGTACACGGCCGCGCTGCAGCAGGGCTGGACGCCCGCCTCCATTTTGTGGGACACCGCCGCGCACTATCCCCTGGGCGATGGCCGCTACTATCTACCTGCCAACATCACCGGACGGTTCTACGGCCCCACCCGCGTGCGCTTTGCCCTGGCCAATTCGCTGAACGTGCCCGCGGTGAAATTGCTGGGGGAGATCGGCCCTGCCGCCATGCTGGACATGGCCAGCCGCCTGGGCATCGACTCGCTGCGGGCCGCGCCAGAGGACTACGGCCTCTCCCTGGCTGTGGGCGGATACGAGATCACACTGCTGGAATTGACGCACGCCTTTGCCACCCTGGCCAATCAAGGCGTACACACCCGCTTGCAGCCGGTCACGCGCATCGAGGATCGGGCCGGGCGCGCCCTCTTCCAGGCCGACCCGGCCCCGCAGCAGGTGGTCTCGCCGCAGATCGCTTATCAGATCAGCGACATCCTCAGCGATACCCGCGCCCGCCAGGCTGTGTTTGGCCCGCGCTCCGCCCTGAACACCAGCCAGCCCACCGCGGTCAAAACCGGCACCACCGATGGCTGGCGGGACAATCTGACCGTGGGCTACACCCGTTATGTGGCGGTGGGGGTGTGGATGGGGAACAGCAACGGCACACCGATGCAGAACGCCATGGGCTCGCAGACCGCGGCCCCAGTCTGGCATGACCTGATGGAGGCGATCTGGGCCACGCCGAGCCTGCATCCCACCCTGGGTTTTGTGGGCCAGCCGCTGCCGCAGGGGTTCGAGGAGCCGCCGGGGCTGCTGCACACGCCCATCTGCGACCTGCGCGGCTACAATATCAGTTGTCCGCGGGCCTACGAGGAGATCCTCATCCCCCCAGCCACGGCAGATGCGGCAGAGCCGCCGGCGACGTCGGGCTTTTGTCTGCCCACGCTGGCCGAAGAGTTGCCGCTGGCATTGCAGTATCACGCCCGGTTCGTGCCCCTGCCCCGCACGCAGCAGGATCGGGCTGCGGCCCGGGAGTGGGGCATCAAACATGACCTGGGCCTGCGCACGGTGGATGCCTGCACGGTGACGCTGCACCGCGCGGTGGCCGCGGCCCCGGCCCTGCCCGCGGCGCAACGGCTGATCTTCATCCCCGAGACGCGGCCGCAGCCGGGGGGATTGTGGCCGGGCAACAGCGCGGTGATCGTGGACAATATCCCCGGCCTGAACATCCGCCAGCAGGCGGGGCAGAACGGGCTGATCCTGGGCTCGCTCAAGCCGGGGCAGATCGCCATCCTGCGCCAAGGCCCGGAGATGGTGGAGGGTGCGCCCTGGTTCGAGATGCGGGCCGTGCATTCGGGGCTGACAGGGTGGGTGAATGGCCGTTATCTCACCCCGCTGCCCCCGCCAGATGCGACGGCGGCGGCGGCGCAACCATGAACGCTGCAATCTGGTCAAGGCGGCGTGTGCCGGGCGCGCTGCTGGCCGCGCTGCTGTTGGCGGCGTG
>JABWBG010000353.1 GCA_013360575.1 Caldilineales bacterium | reverse complement strand
GTGTGGTTGATCATTGTCCTGTCCTCAGAATGCTGGTGGCTGGTATTGATAAACCGTCATTCTACTGCTTCCTCTTATATTCTGCAACGACTCTATTATACTTTCTACAACTTCAACAAGCAAGCGCGACTGAGAACACCCCCAGAATCCATTGCCCAGAATCGAGATCTCCTTATTGATGGTTCCATCCCCGAACACTGACATGACTTATCTCCACGACATCCCCCTTGATGAAGCGGTGGCCGCCTGGCACGCGGCATTGGACGGCATGGGCGCGCTGCGCAAGCTGCCCGCCGAATCGCTGCCCATCGCCGCAGCCAATGGCCGTGTCACCGCGGCGCCGGTGTGGGCGCGCATCTCGGTGCCGCATTACCACGCCGCGGCCATGGATGGCTACGCGGTGCGCGCCGCCGACACGGTGGGGGCCACCCTCACCCGGCCCCTGCGCCTGGCCGTGGGCGAGCAGGCGGCCTACGTCGACACCGGCGATCCCCTGCCCGCCGGGTGCGATGCCGTCATCCCCATCGAAGAGGCGCAGAAATTGGCGGAAGGCGCAGCGATCGAGATCGAAATCCTGGCCGCGGTCACGCCCTGGAAGCATGTGCGCGTCATGGGCGAGGACATCGTGGCCACCGAATTGGTCGTGCCGGCCAACCATCGCCTGCGCCCGCAAGATCTGGGCGCCATTGCCGGCAGCGGCCACACCCATGTCCACGTCTATCGTCCTCCCCGCATCGCCATCTTGCCCACGGGCAGCGAGCTGGTGGCGCCCGGCAGCGACCTGAAGCCAGGCGATATCATCGAATTCAACAGCATCGTGCTGGGCGCCATGGCCGAGGAATGGGGCGCGGCGGTCAGCCGCCTGCCCATGATCGCCGACGATTATGAGAGCATCAAAAAAGCGGTGCTGGCCGCGCTCGATGATCATGATTTGGTGGTGATCAACGCCGGCTCTTCCGCCGGATCGGAGGATTTCACCGCCCGCATTGTGGCGGAACTGGGCGAAGTCATCGTCCACGGCCTCGCCATCCGTCCTGGCCATCCCTGCATTCTCGGCCACGCCCACGGCAAGCCGGTCATCGGCATCCCCGGCTATCCGGTCAGCGCCATGGTCACCTTCGATCTGCTGGCGCGGCCGCTGTTGCAACAGTGGACCGGCCAGAATGTCGCGCCCCGGCCCACGGTGCAGGCGACGATCACCCGCAAAGTGCTCTCGCCCATGGGCCAGGACGAATACATGCGGGTGACGCTGGGCCGCGTGGGCGAGCGGGTCGTGGCCACGCCTCTTTCGCGCGGGGCCGGGGTGATCATGTCGATGGTGCGGGCCGACGGCATGGCCCACATCCCCCGTTTCTCCGAGGGCCTGAACGCCGGCGACGCTGTCTCGGTCGAGCTGCTGCGCCCGACCCACGTCATCGACCAGACCATCGTTCATCTGGGCAGCCATGACCTCACCCTCGACCTGCTGGCCGACCAACTGCGCCGGGAGCGCCCGGATCGTTCGCTCAGTTCCGGCAATGTCGGCTCGCTCAGCGGGCTGCTGGCCCTGCGCCGGGGCGAAGCGCATCTGGCCGGGTCGCACCTGCTGGACGAGGAAACGGGCGAATACAATCGCAGCTACATTCGGCGCTACCTGCCCGACGTGCCGGTGGTGATTTTGGGTTTCGTGGGCCGCACCCAGGGGCTGATCGTGCCGCCGGGCAATCCCAAAGGGATTTCTGAGCTTGCCCATCTCACGCGCCCGGATGTGATCTTCGTCAACCGCCAGCGCGGCGCGGGCACGCGCGTGTTGCTCGATTACAAACTGCGGCAATTGGGCCTCGACCCGGCGGTCATCCAGGGCTACGATCGCATGGAATTTACGCACCTGGCCGTGGCCGCGGCGGTGCAAAGCGGCGCCGCGGACTGCGGGCTGGGCATTTTGGCCGCGGCCCGCGCCCTGCATCTCGACTTTGTGCCCCTGTTCGAGGAGCAATACCAGTTGATCATCCCCCGCCAGTATTATGAATCGGAGCTGCTGGCCCCGCTGCTGGCCATCATCCGCGGCGAAGGCTTCCGCCAGGCCGTGTCCGCCCTCGGCGGCTACGACGTGAGCGGGATGGGGGAGGTGGTGTGGGAAAATTGAGCGTCGGGGCCTGACCGGGGCAGGGGGTCGGGCGCTCGTTGCACTTGCTCAAGATAGTTGTGCTATAATCTGGCTGCAAGCATCCGCTCTGAGCGACGGGCCTGGAGACAGCCATGAGTTACGTATCCGCCATACTTGATCTGCCGCAAGAATTCCAACGACCTGTGTTGGATGCTTTTGACGCGTTTCGACATGATATGCGCGATGAGTTGGCTGTCCGCCGCGAAGATATGCAGCGGGTGGAACGTGCGCTGGGCGATTTGGCGAAAGCGCAGGCGCGCACGGAACAACGCCTTGATCGCCTGGAAGCAGCGGTGATGGAACTGGCGCAGGCGCAGGCGCGCACGGAACAACGCCTTGATCGCCTG
>JABWBG010000081.1 GCA_013360575.1 Caldilineales bacterium | reverse complement strand
AGAGGATAGAAGATAGCGATTTGGTCATATACCAAGCTTCCAACCCTCCAGTCTTCCAGCCTTCCATTCCCTCCAATCTTCCCCCTTGACAATCTGCGGCTTGCCAGCCATAATACCTCAACCTAGCTTAAACGAGCAGCCACAGCTAACCGGGCCAACCTCTGGCCACTCAATCGGGCTTGCTGTCCCCAACCTCTTCTCCTCCTTACTCCGATTTGTGCCTTATCCTTTGCCAGACGACTGGTTACTGTGCGCTTACCCCCAGAGGAGAAAAAATTGCATGTCTGAAGCTACCGCTAAAATCAAAGAACAATTAGCCGCCCAGCAGTATATTGCTTCCGACGAGATAACCACTGTCGTTTATCTGGCCGAGCAGTTGGGCAAGCCAATCCTCAGCGAAGGCCCTGCCGGAGTGGGCAAAACCGAACTGAGCAAAGCCTGGGCTGCCGCCACCAACCGCCGCCTCATCCGGCTGCAATGTTACGAGGGGTTGGACGAGACCAAGGCCCTGTACGAGTGGGAGTACGCCAAGCAGATGCTTTACACCCAACTGCTGCGTGACAAGCTGCAGGACGTAATTGGCAGCGTCAGCTCTCTGCGGGAGGCCGCCGACCGCATTGCCGCCGAAGAAGAGGTCTTTTTCTCCGAACGCTTTTTACTGCCGCGCCCCCTGCTGCAAGCGCTGACCTCGCCGGAGCCGGTGGTCCTGCTCATTGACGAAATTGACCGGGCTGATGTTGAGTTTGAAGCCTTTTTGCTGGAAGTGTTGAGTGACTTCCAGGTCAGCGTACCGGAATTGGGCACCATCCAGGCTAAACACCATCCCACCGTATTTCTGACCAGCAACAATACCCGCGAACTGAGCGAGGCGCTCAAGCGGCGCTGCCTGTACCTTTTCCTCGACTATCCCGATGTTGAAGCTGAACTCAGTATTGTGCGCTTGAAAGTGCCTGACCTGGCCCCGCAACTGGCCCGCCAGGCAGTCGAGTTGGTCCACCAACTGCGCGGTCTGGACTTGAAAAAGTCCCCCTCCATCAGCGAAACCCTCGATTGGGCCCGCGCCCTGGTACAGTTGAACGCCAAGAACCTGGACGAAAAAACCGTCGAAACAACCATGACGGTTTTGCTCAAACACGAAACCGATATTATCCGGGCCAAGCGTGCTCTTTCACGCCGTGGGGCTAACGGGGGGGCGAGCAAACCCGGCCCCGGCGGCTTTGACCCGGATGATTTTGGCAACTATCGGATGTTGGGGAGAAAGTAACGTTAAGCGTTGAACGTTCGACGTTTAACACGGTAAGGAGGACACGATGGATCAACGCATCATTGATTTTATCGCCGGGCTGCGAGCGGCGGGGGTACGGATTTCTATTGCCGAAAGTGAGGACGCCTTCAATGCCACCCGCTGCATGGGCATTCTCGACCGGATAGATTTCCACGACTCGCTGCGAGCGACCCTGGTCAAAGAGGCGGTTGACCGGCCCATCTTCGACCAGTTGTTTCCGCTGTATTTTGGCAGCGGTGGTCCTCCGCTGCTTAACTTGACCGACAACCTCTCGCCCGATGAGAAAAATTTGCTGGCCCAGGCGCTGCGGGCGCTGCTGGAGCAACTGCGCCAGGACCAGCAGCGCCAGGGTATCCAGCAAAAGCAGCGAGGCGGCCAATCGTCAGCCGAAAGCCAGATCAACAGCCTGATGCAGTTGCTGCGCTGGCTGCTGCAAGGCCAAAACCCCACCCAGCAGGAACTGGACCAACTCGGCCAGCAGGCCGGCCTGCCCCATGCCGACTCGCCCTATCAGCAGAACTGGATTCAACAACGGATGATGCGGCAGATGGGCATGGAACTGCTGCGGCAGTTGATGGAGCAGTTACCCGAACTGCTGGCCCAACTGGGGATGAGCCAGGAAGCCATTGACGAATTGATGAAAGGTATGGAGGAGAATCGTGAAGCTCTGGCCGAACAAATTGCCCAACATGTCGGCGCATCGCTGGCCCGCCAGCGGGCAGAGAATCAGCCTGACCAGAAACAACAGGCCGCCGATTTAATGCACCGTCCGTTCAAGAATCTGAGTGACAGCGAAGCCGACCTGCTGCGCGACGAGGTGCGCCGCCTGGTAACCCAACTTCGCAGCCGCGCCGCCCTGCGCCGCAAACACAGCAAAAGCGGCACGCTCGACGCCAAAAAGACGCTGCGGGCCAACCTGCGCTACGGCGGCGTGCCGATGGAACTCAAGTTCAAAACTCGCCACCTCAAGCCCAAACTGCTGCTCATCTGTGATGTCTCGACCAGCATGCGGGCGGTGGTGGAGTTTTTGCTGCGCATGATTTACGAGTTACAGGACCAGGTGGCCAGCGCCCACAGCTTTGCCTTTATTGACGACCTGGAGAGCGTTGACGAGGATTTTGCCGAAAACCCGCCGGATGTGGCCATTGAGATTGTGTTAACCCGGCTGCGGCCCGGCTACTACAACACCGACCTGGGCAACAGCCTCAACACCTTGATGATGCGCCATGCCGGCACAATTGACCACCGCACCACGGTTATTTTTGTAGGTGATGGCCGCAACAACTACAACAACCCGCGGGCCGACCTGTTGCAGGGGTTGCGCCGCCGCGCCCGCCGCGTGCTGTGGTTGACCCCGGAGTCGCAGCCGCTGTGGGGCACCGGCGACAGCGACATGTGGGAATACGCCCGTCACGTCGATCAAGTCGAGCACGTGCAAAACCTGGCCGACCTGGTGCGGGCGGTGGATGCGATCCTGACGCGGGGGTGAGAAAAGCCACGAATGAGACGCATCTGCACGGATTCCCTCAGGAAAATCCGTGATCTTCCGCGGCAAGCAGGAGACCCTGGCAGCCCTGGACGAGAAACCCCTATATACTCCCAACCAGATCATGCAATGGGGCAAGTCCCCGCAGAGCGACTTTGGCTTCCACATACTGAGGCAACAGCGGACGCAGATCGCGTTCCCACTCATCGACAGCTCGATCTAATGCTGCCGTCAGCCTGTCTGCGGTAAGGGTGATGTCATACAGCGCCAGCTTCTGATCCACCAGACTCCGCTCCAATCTCACGTTCTGGCCCACCAATAGCCAGACATCATACAAATCTCGGGGCTTGGCGCGTATGATAAGCGCGCGGATCTTCTCGGCCAACAGGTGTTCCGGCGTGAGTACGGTGATCACAAAGGGTCGCACGTCATCGTATTCGGAATGTACCAGTTCGCGCTGCGTCATGACCGACTCCATACGCCGGCTGATGTCTACGCGCACTTTACCCTTGCTGCGATCACGTCCATCATAGAGAGGCCCACGGTAGCTTACGTCGAAGCTGTAACCACTTCCGCCTTCCCATTCGTTACGCAATTCGGTTACGATGCCAAAATCAGTCAAATCGTCTGCAATCTGCTGCCAGAGCGCGTGCAAAGACGCGGTGGCGTGCAGGCTATCCGTATCCGCGGCCACGTTGAAATCCAAATCCTCGGAGAAACGATTGCCACGATAGACCAGGCGTAGCGCGGTGCCGCCCTTGAAAATGAGATCTTGCGTCCGTCCTGTCAACGCCAGTAGCAACAGATGCTGAAGATAATCTCGCTCCTGCGCCTGCATACCAATGCGTTGTCGCTGCGCCAGACGTTGAATCTGTGTACGCGTGAGCATTATTGCACCCCCATGGGAAACAGTTCAGCATCGGTCAGATTGATGTAGATCTGCCAGAGGGTGTCCCTGTTGCCGTTGGCAGAGCGCGTGGGATCGAGCTTGACCGGGCTACTCGATCGAATCAAGCTGGCGCTGGCCGCGGCGTGTCCCAGTCGGGACAGCAGGAAGCCGAGCCGCGATCCCAGGCTCCTGTCCCCCATGCGATTGGCGTACTCGACGAGCAGGGTCACATCGATCTGCGGCAGCGCCATGTGCAGCGCTTTTGCTGCTTCAGCCACGCCGCCAGCGTAGCGGGGTTCGGACAAACTGTCCACAATGGCCTTGGCTTCATCCGCCAGGAGCACGGGCAGACCATCCACGGGCTCGCGGCGATAGCCGAAAAACTTGCGCGGCTGGACGGTGACGAAACGAAACGTGTGGCCGTGAAAATGCACTGGGCGTTTCTTCTTGACGGTGGCGACGAAAACCATCCGTGGCGTCTGCTCGGTAAAGCCATAATAGTGCAGCGCCGTCCAAAAGGAGACGTAGCCGGGCGGCGCCAGCTGGCTGGCAATGAACAGGGGATTGGCCAACACCCGTTCCGGTTCCAAGCCAAGCACCAGATACTTGCCATTCTCGACTTCGGCTGCCAGATTCATCTGCTTAAGCTGCGCTAGCAACCGGTAGGCGCGTGAGGGTGACAGATCGAACAAATCGATCAGGAGGCGCGGCGTCACAAAGAACAGGTCGAGTTGGCGGAGTCGCTGCAAGACAGAAATCGGGGAAAGATTTGTGTTCATGATGTATAAATCTATGCTCGATTTATAGTCATGATAACACAAACACCGCCTGCCGCCAAACGCTACTCAACCCAAAACCACCGCGAACGCCTCCGGCCCATGCCCCAGGGCTTGCAGCAGCCTGGCGATGACCTGCAAGACCGATTTGCGACTCTGATTCGCCTCCACCCACAACGCTGTGCCGGGGATGGTCGCCGGCGTGATCATGCCCGCCGGATCCGCGGCAATGTATTGGCGGGTGCGGCCCCGCACGGTGAAGGCGGCCGCGGCAAAGGCATCCCCATGGTGCTGCGCCAGGGCCTGGCAAGCTCCCACCAGCACCTGCCGCCAGGTTGTGGCGACATAGCGCCGGCCCAACAAGGTGAAAGCCGCGGGCTTGTCGCCCTCCTCTGTGCGGCTGGCCGCGGCCGGGGCCGCCGCCGCCGCGGCCGGGGTCGGCCCGGCCAACTCACCCCAATATTCATCGTCCAGGGCCATGATCTCCAGCGGACGCTTGACCACGCCCACCTGATGCTTGATCAGCAGATCGATCAACTCCTCGCCATTGATCAACCCGATCCGGGTCTTGTTCGCTGCCGCGGCTTCGGCCCGCGCGGATTTCGAAAAATCGCTGGTGGTGATGATGATCCCCTGCTGATGCACCTGCAAAGAGCCGCGCAACTGGGTGACGACCGGCGCGCCCACATTATTCTTCCAGCGTTTCACCTGCACCGCCGCGCTCATCTCGGTCAGGCCGGCGGCGCGGTAGACGCCGGCGACATCGATGCCGCCATCGCCGCTGTAGGGGGTGACGCTGACGCTGGTCTCATCGAACCCCATGCGGATCAACAGCTCGCGCACCAACACCTCGAACCGCTCCGGCGGCATGGCCAGGACGCGTTCTTTCAACCGGCGCCGCGTGGCCGCGTTGATGTCGGCCACCTGCGCGTCGATGCCCTTGGGTTGCCACTGCGCCAGCCCGAATCGCCCCTGGCCCATGCGCACGAACAGCGACCCCTCCTGTTTGGTGTCGGTGTACAGCCGCGACCCCATCGTCGCTTCCGGCGTCAGCCCCTGCGGCGAGATCACCTGCTGCGCCAGCGCCTGTTCGGCGATGGCGGCGTAGTGCAGGGGCTGGCCGGCCTGGCGCAGAATGTGCAGGGCGGCGTCGAGATAGGTGGTCATGGACGAGGGGGAGAACGACGAAGATGGCTGCCCATCTTCGTCGTTCTGGATGCAAGCCGCCGCAGGGCCGGGCAGTGACGGCCCGCCCCTGCCCTATAATTTGGCCCGGGCCGCGGCAGTCAGGGCCGGCACCACCTCGAACAGGTCGCCGATGATGCCGTAATTGGCCATGCTGAAGATGGGAGATTCGCCATCCTTGTTGATGGCCACGATCACTTTGCTGGAGCCCATGCCGGCCAGATGCTGCACCGCGCCGCTGATGCCGCAGGCGATATACAGATCCGGCCGCACCACCTTGCCGGTCTGGCCGACCTGGTGTTTGTAGGGGATGAAGCCGGCGTCGACCGCGGCCCGGGACGCGCCTACAGCCGCGCCCAGCGCCTCGGCCAGTTCGCCGATCAATTTGAAGCCGAGTTCGGGGTCTTTGGCCACGCCGCGGCCGCCGGAAACGATGATGCTGGCATCGGTGAGGCTGATCTCGCCTGTTTCGGCCCGTTCCACCTTCTGCACGGCCACGCGGGCCGCGCCCGCGGCAGGGGCCAGATCCACGATCTCAGCCGCCGCGCCCTGATCCGCAGCCGGCGCGGACGCGCGGGGGCGCAGAGTGGCAAATTGCGGCTCGCCGGCCACGCGCACATCCACCAAGATGTTGCCAGAGTACACCGGGCGCACGCCCACCAGCCGGCCGGCGTCGGCGCGCAGTTCCAGGCAGTCGGCGATGAGGCCGGCGCCAAGATCGAAGGCGGCGGCAGCCATGACATCGCGGCCATTGCCGGTGTGCGCGGCCAGCACCACCTCTGCCCCGCTGTGGGCGATGGCGGCCTTCAGGTCCGCGGCGTAGAGGTCGATATCGACCAAACCGCGGCTGGCGTCGTCCACGCGGTAAACTTTGGCGGCCCCGCGCGCGCCTGCTTCTGCGGCCACGGCGGCCACGTTTTCGCCCACCACCAGGGCTGCGGTCTCGCCGCCCAGGGCCAGCCCCGCGCCCAGCGCTTCCCAACTGCTGCTCACCGCAGCGCCATTATCGGTTTCAATGAATATGAGTGTTTTCATGGTATTGGGTATTGGGTATTGGTTGGTTTGTTCGTTGGTTGGTTGGTTGGTTTGTTGGTTGGTTGGTTTGTTGGTTGGTTGGTTGGTTGGTTGGTTTGTTGGTTGGTTGGTAAGAGTTCACTTGTTGTGACATTGCGCGGGCGAGTGCAGGTCGCATAGAATATTGGTAATAGTTCACCTAATTTGTCATTGCGAGCGCAGCGAAGCAATCTCCAAGGTGGTTCGTCAATTTTGCGGGTGTCAATCAGCGTTGGGGATTGCTTCGGGGCTATCGCCCCTCGCAATGACAAAACATTGAATATTTGGTATTGGATATTTGGTATTGGATATTGATTGAATTCATGTACCAACCAACCAACCAACCAACCAACCAACCAACTAACCAACTAACCAACCAACCACCTAACCCACCTAAAGCACCTTCTCCGCCAGGAGGGCGTCGATGAGGGCGGCGGCGGCTTCGGAGGGGGCGCCGCCGAACAGTTGCACGTGGGCATCGCGGGCCGGCGGCTTGCGCCAGTTCGTCATCTGCACCACCGGGGCCGGCGCGGCCACGCCCAGATCCGCCGCGCTCCAGGTGGGGATCTCCACACGCGCGGCCTTGCGGATGTTGATGAACGTGGGATAGCGCGGCTCGCCGATCTCTTTGATCACCGAGAGCACGACCGGGGCAGCCACCTGCACGGTGTGGCGGGCCTGACCCACCACCCGCTCCACGGTCACGCTGTCCGCGGACGCGGCCAGCACTTTGGCCACGCCGCTGATCACAGGCCAGCCCAGCTTGCGGCCCAGGGCCACGGGCAACGCCCCGCTGTTGCCGTCCACCGTCATCTGCCCGGTGATGGCCACGGTGACATCCCCCATTTTTTGAATGGCCGCGGCCAGCAATGTGGCCACGCCCCAGGCGTCGGCGTCGGTATTGGCCACCAGTGTGGCATCTTTGCAGCCCATGGCCAGGGCGCTGCGCAACGTTTCCACCGCGCCGCTGCCACCCACGGTGATGGCGCTGGCCGCGCCGCCGAAGGTCTCCATCATCTGGATGCCGGCTTCGAGCGCGTGCTCGTCCCAGGGATTGACAACAAGCTGGATGCTGAGATTGCCGCTGGCAGCCTCATCCGGCTTGACTTTGGGAAGCTCTGCCGTATCCGGCGTTTGCTTCACACAAATGAGATAACGCATATCTTTGGGTCTCCTTTGGTGGGATATTGGGTATTGGTAGATTGGTAAGTTGGTTGGTTGGTTAGTTGGTTGGTTGGTTGGTTAGTTGGTAGATTGGTGTGTAAACTCGGCCAATACCTAATATCCAATACCTAATATCCAATATCCAATACCCAACTCACCCTTCTTGCCAGGAATCGGGGTCGTAGGGGGGGAGTTCGCAGCGCAGGGGTTTGTCTTCGCGGTAGCCGAGTAAGTAATCGGCCTGGATCAATTGCTGCAACTCACGGGTGCCTTCGTAGATGACCGCGCCCTTGCTGTTGCGCAGGAAGCGTTCGGGATTGTATTCGTCCGAAAAGCCATACGCGCCGTGGATCTGGATGGCGTCGTTGGCGGAATCGAAGCTGGCGTCGGTGCAGTACCATTTGGCCAGGGTGGTCTCGCGGGTGTTGCGCATGCCCATGTTCTTCATCCAGCCGGCGCGGTAGACCAGCAGCCGCCCCGCCTCCACCCGCTGCACCATCAGCGAGATCATGCGTTTGACCAGTTGATGCTGGCCGATCTCCACGCCGAAGGTCTTGCGTTGGTGGGCGTAGGCCAGGGAGGCGTCGAGCGAGGCGCGGATCAGGCCGAGCGCGCCCGCGGCCACGGTGTAGCGGCCATTGTCCAGGCAGGACATGGCGATCTTGAAGCCCTCGCCCTCTGCGCCGATGCGGTGGCTGGCAGGTACGCGCACCTCATCGCAGTGCACCCAGCCGGTGTTGCCCGCGCGCACCCCCAGCTTGCCGTGGATGGAGCCGCTGGTCACGCCCTTCATGTCGCGGGTGACCATGAAGGCGGAGATGCCTTGGTGCGCGGGCCGGGCCTGCGGATCGGTCTTGGCAAACCAGAGGAAATGGTCGGCCACATCGCCCAGGCTGATCCACATCTTTTCGCCGGAGATGAGGTAATCAGCGCCATCTTTGCGGGCGACAGAGCGCAGGGCCACCACATCGGTGCCCGCGTCCGGCTCGGTCAGGCAGAACGCGGCGATCTTCTCCCCCCTGGCCTGGGGGGCGAGGAACATCTGTTTTTGTTCTTCTGTGCCCCACTGGAACACGCCCAGGGAATTGAGGCCATTGTGCACGGAGATGATCACGCGGGCGCTGGTGTCGGCGTATTCCAATTCTTCGGAGAGGATGCCCAGGCTGATGTAATCGAACCCGGCGCCGCCGTAGCGCACCGGCACCGACACCCCCAGGAAGCCGGCCTCCGCCATTTTGGGCAGCAGCGTCTTATCGAAGACCTGATTGCGGTCATTTTCTTTGATCGTGGGCAGGATCTCCCGGGCGGCGAACTCCCGCACGGTCTTACGGATCAGTTCATGTTCGGCGGTGAAGGCGAAATCCATAGCAAACTTCCTTGTGTGCGTGTGTGAGGATGTGGGGGCCGGCCGGGATCGGCGGGGGATGCAAGCCTGATTACGAAATCATGACGCGGCGCATTATAACCCCGCCGCGCAGGCTGCGCAAAAGCGCGGGATTTGTTTGTGCAGCGGCGATGGGGTCTGGGGGGACACCCCCCAGACCCCCCGAGAGATCAACGTGCAGAGTTTTCAGAGACCAGAGTATAACAGAGATCAGAGGCCAGGGGCGACCACCCGAAACCCGAGGTTGACGTTCCTGATGAGCGGGAAGTTCCTGTAGCGGTAGGCGCAGCGCACGTCTAGACGACTGTTGAGGAACGAGCCGCCACGCAGCACGCGACGCTCGTCCCCCTCTGGCCGATTGTCGGGTCGGTAATTGGCATAGTCATCCGTCCATTTCGTCATCGTCCACTCCCAAACATTGCCGCTCATGTCCAGGCAGCCGTAGGGGCTGGCACCGGCCGGGAACATGCCCACCGGGCTGGTTCCGCCGATGCCGGTCTCGTATGTGTTGCATTTGTGGGGGTCAAACCCCCACCCCCAGGGATAGGGCCGGGCGTCCTGGTCCCCGCGAGCGGCTTTTTCCCACTCCGCCTCGGTGGGCAGGCGGTGTTCCTCCCCTGTTTGCTGGCTCAGCCACTGGCAATAAGCCATGGCATCGCGCCAGGTCACATTCACCACGGGGTGGGTGCGCAGTTCCGGCGGCGGCTCCTGCCCCCGCTAGTGCGGGGGCGAGGGATGGCCGGTGGCAGCGACGAATTGGGCGTACTGGGTATTGGTGACTGGGTATTTACCGATGCGGAAAGCAGCGACGTGAAGGGTGTGTTGCGGTTTTTCCCGGTCTTGCGCGGCAGCGTCATCCTCCCCGCTGCCCATGGTGAAAGGCCCGGCGGGCACGGGCAGCATTTCGGCGAAGTCGCGGTCGTCGCCCAAAATGCTGAGGGCGTTGCCCGCGCCCAGCCGCTCTTTCACCTCTCGTTGCGGGTCGCCGATCACCTGCAAAAGCTGCTGGCGCAGGCCGCGATGTTTGGGGCCTTTGGCATCTGTTTCCTCTACGGCGAAGCGATCGAGGGCATCGACGATTTTGACCATGTCGCCGCTGAGGATCTCTTCCCAAATCGGGCCTTGCACACTCTCCACCGGCGCTTCCGCTTCCACCGCCCCGGCCAGGCGCACATAAACGGCCATTTGCTCGCGATCCAGGCTCTGGAAGCGGGCCAACAGGCGTCCGCGCCCCGCCTCTGCGGCCGGCGGATAGGACAACATGCGCGCCAACAATGCATATTTGCGGCGGTCATTGAGGTAGGGGGCGAGGATGTCGCTGTCAGGCATCTGGCGAGATTTGTCCTCGCCGCCCGCTTTGTGCGCAAACGCGCCCCGCTCCAGATCGCTCTCCTCCACCGGATTCTCGCTATATTCCTGCTCCAGGCGTTGGATCAGGCGGGGATATTGCCGCCAATGCCGGTAGAGCGTGGGATATTGCGTCTGGATGATCACCGTTTTCGCCAGCAGGGGCCACGCCACACTCTCACGGTTGAGACTGTCGTTGGTCTCTCTGGTCTCGGCCACGGCCCGCAGCAGCCGAAAGATATTCAGCGCCCGCTTCACCTGGCGGGGATTGGGCAACAAGCCCTCGGCAAAGACTCTCCGTGTAGTCTCGTCCAGTTTCTCCTTCAGCGGTGATTTTTTATCCAGTTTGGCAATGAACTCTGTCAGGTCGCCGGCAATCAAAGGGGGCAGGTGGAAGGGAATCTGCACAATCTTCTGCAAATAGGCGTCGCCGCTGATAGGGAATTCGGCGCGGGCCATGCCATCACTGTGGAAAAGCGCGCCATAGCGGGCCTGGATGCCCGTTTCCACCACTTCCTTGTCCATGCCCAACACAAAGACCGCCCCCTCCACCTCCAAAAACAGCTTGATCGCTTCCAGCACCTCGATGGCCTGTTCGGGCAGGCAGCGATCCAGGTCATCGACAAAAACGATCAAGCGGCCCTTTTCGCTCAGCGCCTTTTGCAGGGCCTGGCGAAAGGCCTCCTCGAACTGTTCCATCGACAACAATTGTTCGCGATGATAGCTGTGGATTTCGCGGCGGATCGCTTTGGCTGCTTTGCCCAGCTCCTCGCCCCCTTTTTTATCCCCGCCCATTGCCTCCACCAGTTGCTTGAACAGCCCTGCCCCCGGAATAAAAGCGGCGGCGATCTCGGCGGTTCCTTTGCCGCCCTCCTTCATCAATTCTCCCCAGCTGACGGCCAGCTTGCCCAATTCTTGCCATTCCACCTGGCGGTACACGCTCTCCTGCAACCGGCCCAGCAACTCGACCAATTGTTGCTGCTCTGGGGTCAGGTGTGCTGGCTCTACTCGCGGATACAAGGCATCAAGCACGCGCAGCAAGAACGCCCGCCACAGGGCCTCATGCCGGTCGTACTTCCAGGCCGTAAACCACACCGTGCGATACAGCCCGGTTGCGTCCAAATCATGTTGCAGCATTTTCAGTAAACTGCTCTTGCCGCTGCCCCACGGCCCAAACACGCCCACTGTCAGCGGCGTCTGCGCCGTCCGCAAAATGCCCTGCAATGCCGGACGAAAATCCCCAAAGTTCAGGAAATCATCAATTGTCCAGTGGTCGGTGAGATAGCTGGATTGGGACGAATCGTACGATTTACTTACAGACATTGCACAAATCTCCTTATTTTTAATAATTATTAAAAATTAAAGATTAATGGTAACAGTTCACCTGATATGTCATTGCGAAGCCCGGCAGGGCTGAAGCAATCTCCAAGGTGGCTCGTCAATTTTTGGGGGTTCAAGCAGCGTTGGGGATTGCTTCGGGGCTATCGCCCCTCGCAATGATAAAATAAGATGAATTGTTACTAAAGATTAATGATTAAAAATTAAAGATTGTTTGAGTACAGCGTTCATCGATTAATCATTAATAATTGTCAATTATCAATTGTCAATTGTCAATTGTCAATTGTCAATTGTCAATTGTCAATTGTCAATTGACAATTATTAATTAGCAATTGACAATTGACAATTATTAATTAGCAATTGACAATTATTAATTAGCAATTGACAATTAGCAATTGTCAATTGTCAATTATTCACCGCCGCGGGCGGGAAGAGGGGGAGATCAGCGTTGCCACGGGCAGCGGGTCGGCCATGCGGGCGCCGGTGTCGGGGTTGTAGAACCCGGCCACCACGGTGTAGCCGCCGGGGGGCAGTTCCTCCGGCAGGGGCAGGGTGAAGCTGTCGACGATGACAT
Source organism: Caldilineales bacterium (assembly GCA_013360575.1). Taxonomy (GTDB): domain Bacteria; phylum Chloroflexota; class Anaerolineae; order J102; family J102; genus JABWBG01. The sequence continues at coordinate 1,138 of JABWBG010000081.1, read as the reverse complement.
CGCTGGGCCGCCACTGCGGGCTGGGCAGATACACCCCGCCCGGCCGGTGGTCGTCGGCCTGCTTGATGCGCTCGCCCGCGGCGTTGAACACCTGCAAAAAGCTGTGCCAGGTCTGCGGCGGGGTCTGCGTCACCCGCCAGTACAGGGTGATGTGCAACTCGCCGCCGGGCAGGGCGTCGCCCCACCACTCCAGGTTCAGCCAGCGCAGATAATCGCCGTAGGGATATTCGAAGCTGGGATCGGGCGCGGGCCGGCGGCCTTGCACGCGCAGTAGCTCGCCCGGCAGCGCCTCCACCGCGTACAGCGCCTCCACACCCGGCATCGGCTTGATCGTGAACACAGGCCGGCCCGTGGCCAGGGCGCTGTCCAGCGTGGCCCGCAGATCGGCCCAGGCCAGGTCGGGGCTGATCAGAGGAAAAAGCCCGGTCAGGCCCGGGGCCTGCCCCTCGATCTGCTGCACATAGAGCAGGGGCACCATCTCATCCCGGTCGTTGCTGACCAGGATGGCATCGGCAGGCAGGGGCTGAGCGAGGATCGTCTGCCAGCGCAGGCGGGTTTCCACGGCCAGGCGCTTGTCGAAGCTGGCGCGGGCCGCGGGCCATTGCAGGGCAGGCAGGATCAGGGCCAGCGCGGTCAGGGTCAGCAGCAGGGGCCGCAGCCGCGTGCTGGTGGCGCGGGTGACCAGATCCACGGCGTAGGCCAGGCCCAGGGTCAGCCACAGCGTCGCGATCAAGTACGCGGGCAAATAGAAAGGCTCGATATCGCCGATGCCGTAGAACAGATTGAAGGCGACGACGCTGAGAAAACCCAGGCCGCTGAAGGCCAGCAGGGCCAGGCGGCCCTCCAGCGCCAGGGCGGCCAGCCCCAACAGGATGAGGAGAAAGCCGGGCCAGCCAAAATGCTGCAGCAGGAGCGCGGCGGCGTGCGGCATCTGGGCCAGAGCCGCGGCGGGGTCGCGCAGGGCCGGCGCGAATCCCACGCCCAGGATGAAGCGGAGCACGCCCAGGGGGCTGCTGTCGAACAGGGCCAGGGTCTGGCCGGGGGCGAGGGTGGGGTGCAGCCAGGGCGTGGCCGGCCCGCGCAGAGGCACATACAGATAGAGCAGCAGCGGCGCCAGAACGAACGCGGCCAGGCGCAG
>JABWBG010000080.1 GCA_013360575.1 Caldilineales bacterium | reverse complement strand
CGCGTCTGGGCTGAGGCGGCGCAGCCACGCCCAGCCGCGGGAGGCCAGGGCATGGGGCAGGGGCGCGGGGGGGATGCCGGCCAGCGCCAGCGCCTTCAGCAGGGGCAGGGGCGCGGGCGCGGCCACGTTGAACGCGCCGTGCAGATCCTGCACCAGGGCATGCCCCAAGGCCCGCGTCACATCTTCGGCGTGGATGAATTGCAACAGGGGATCGAAGCCGAGCAACACGGGGGCCGCGGGCAGGGCCAGGTAACGGGCCATGGGGCTGGCCACGCCCTCGCCCAGGATGTGGGCAAAGCGCAGGGAGGTGAGGATCATCTGCGGGTACTGGCGGCGAAAACCGGCCATGAAGGTCTCGATTTCACGCAGTTGCTGCACGTAGGCATAGTGCGGCTGCCCGCGGCACCCCGCCTCTTCGGGGATGAAGGCGGGATGGTCGGGCGAAGCGCCGTAGATGAAGGTGCTGGAGGGCCACACCACCTTGCGCACGCCCGCTTGCGCCGCCGCCTCCAGCAGGTGCATGGCCCCCAACACGTTGCTATCGAACACCTCTTCGCTGGGTTGCTGCCGCCATTGGAAGGCGCAATGCAGGATGGCGTCTACCCCTTCCTGCTCGAACAGCCGGGGCAGCAGGGGGTTGCGGATGTCGGCGGCGATGAATTCGACGCCAGCGAAGGGCCGCATCATCGGCTTGCGGTCGATGCCCAGCACCCGCGCGCCGGCCTGGCTGGCCAGCCGGGCCATACGCCTGCCCCAGGGGCTGAAAAGGCCGGTGATCGCCAGCGTGCGCACGGTTCAGGCGCCCCCTTCTCCCTCGTCCCGGCCGGAGGAGCGGCGCCCCAGCAGCCAGACCGCGCCCAGCGCGGCCAGCCCAAAGGGCACGATCTTGCTCCAGCGACTGCCGTTGGCCGTGGGGCTGGCGCCCGGTTCGTGGGCGTGGCCTTTGCCCGCGGCCTCCTGTTTCCAGTGCGCGGCCACGGCCGCATCCTGGCGCAGTTCATCGGCCAGCGCTCGCTTGTGCGCTATCTCTTCATCGCTGAGAAATTCGCCATGGCTGCGCAGCCCGGAAAGTTGCAGCCCATGTTTTTTGTAAAGATGATACATCTCCTTCACCCGTTCGATCTCGATCTCGCGCCCGAGGGTGTAGTCCTCGAAGCGTCCTTCCAGGGCCAGCAGCGCGGTCTCGGCCAGGCAGGCATAGGCCACGCCGGGAGGCAGGCCGATATCGTAGCCGAAATTCGGCTTGCCCGGCAGCAGGATCTCCCCCGATTCGATCACCAGCACATCGGGGCGAAGCGCGTTCTCCTCCTCGGTCACGTCGGGGGGGCGGGCAATGTCGCAGATCACCGCGCCCGGCTTGCATTTGGTGATGTCGAGGATGCGTTTGCCCACCGCCGTGGTGGTGGTGATGATCAGATCGCAGGCGCCGATGAAGTCATCGGGCGAGGTGCTGATCGTCACCTGCGCGTCGGGCGTCTCTGTTTCGATGGTGCGTTTGAGCGCGATCAGCTTCTCGGGGCGGGGGGCGACGAGGGTGATGTGCGGCGCGGCCTGCGCCAGCAAGCGCGAGCAGACCGCGCCGATGGAGCCGGTGGCGCCGATCACCATCACCCGGCCATCGCGGGCCTGATCCAGGCTGTTGCCCATCTTCACCACCGCTTGTTTGGCCGTCTCCAGGGTGGCGGCGACGGTGAGGCTGTTGCCAGAGGTGATGGCGATATCCGCTTTTTGGGCCACGCTGATGCCTGCATCTCCCACCACCGAGGTGAACGCGCCCAGGCCCATGATGCGCGCGCCCAAACGTTCGGCGATGCGGGACGCGGCGATCAGGCGGCGATAGGCGAAGGCCGGGTCGCGGCGCAGGAATTCTTTGGGTGTGGCGCCCAGTGTGATCAGCACGCCCTCTACCTTCTGGCCGGTGGTTGGGCTTTCGATGCCGGTGATGCGGCTGAGGTACATGGGGGGCAATTCCGCGGCCATACGCTCGACCAGGCGATCGGGCAGGTAGCGCGTCCAGCGAAATTGGGGGGATTTGTGAATGAATTTGAGGCTGAGGGGGTGGATGACGAAGGCAAAACGGTTGATCTCCGCCTCTTCCTTTTGCAGATAGCGGATGCCGGGCTGCCAGTCGAGGTCGGCCATGAGGTTGAGATAGGTGTTCTCGGTCAGGGAGGCGCCGGCAGGGCGCAGGGCCACCAGGCAGGCCTCGAATGCAACCGCGGACAGGTGCGAAAGCCCCTCTGCCAACGGGGGCATGGTGGTGACGAGCAGGCTGACCCCGCGGTCTGTGAGATCCGCAACGGCGTCGGCATCAGCGTATTCCACCACCACGGTCTTGTGTTTCAGTTGCGCCGGGGCATAGCGACGGATGGCGTGGATGTCGCCGGCAATGACATCGGCCCAATGGAAGTAGTTGGGATCGCGCGGCTGGCCGGGCGCGCCCGGCTGGGGGAAGAGCAGGCGGTAAGGCAGATCGCGCATCTGGCCCATGGTGGGGCCGGCCACTGTGTTCAGGGTGCCGGCGCTGCCGATCAGCGCGGTTGCCGGCAGATTGAAATAGAAGAGGGGGTCGGCGTAGCGCAGTTCGTCGGTGTATTGGTTCAGGGCCTGGGCCAGCCCGGTGTGGTTGAGGCCCGGTGCCATCAGCACCCGCTTGCGCGCCCAGATGCCGGGCTGCGCATCGGCGGCCAGGCGCACGGCCCACCGCTCCATGGCGTCGCGCACGCCGCTGCCGTCGACCACCGGTGTCTGTTGGGCTACTTCGAACAGTTGCCCGGCGGCGGCGTGTTCCACCCGTTCTTTGCCCAGGCGCAGGGTCTTGGCCACGCCTGACAGGGCGATGGCGTCGACGCGGCCGTCCCATTCGGCGATTTTGGCGGCCATGACTGCCAAATCGCTGTCGCAACCCTCGTGGTGGAGGGTGATCTGGTTGCCCAGCAGGGTGATGGTTTCGACAAAGGGTTCGATTTTTCGCAGGTGCAGGGTGATGATGGTACGCGTGGACATGTTCAGGCTCCTGGAAACGTTAGAACGTTCTAACGTTGATGTTTTTTGAGGATTTTGCTCATAGCGACGTGAACGTAACGCTAGAAAGGCTGAGCAGTTGCGGGCATTATACAGCATTTGGCCGGGCGCATGGAATTCGTTGCCGGCAAGCCCGCGGTTGGCCCCCTTTCCTTTTTTTTCTGTCCCCGACTCACTGCAGCACTTGCAGCAGCACCTGCAACTGGGCCGTCATCGCTGCCCGCCCGCGCCCGACCAATTCTTCATAGCGAAAGCCGGTGAGGCTGAAGCCGGTGCAATCCGGCTCCACCAAAATGTCGGCGCTGTGCGGGTTGCAACCGGCCTGTACCAGCGTGTGCCCCGCCACGGTGAGGGTGAATCCCACGATTCCCTGGGGCAGAAAGGTGGGCGGACCAAAGAGGTTGACCGCCAGGATCACATCCACATCGGCGATGGAGTGCATGATATCGATGGGCAGGTTGTCCACCATGCCGCCATCGACATAGACGACGCCATCGATCAGGATCGGTTTGACCGCGCCGGGCACGCTGCAACTGGCGCGCACGCGCGGGGCCAACTGCCCGCTGCGAAAGACCACGCCCGCGCCGGTGAAGGCGTCGGTGGCCACGCAAGCAAAGGGCAGGGACAGGTCTTCGATGTTGATATCGCCGAGCAGCCGTTTGAGATAAGCTTCCAGCGGCGCGAAGGAGACCAGCCCCCGGCGCGGCCAACACGGCCGGGCCAGATGCCACCAACGCACGCTGCGGGCGACCTCGCTCAGGGTGGCTATGGGCAGCCCCGCGGCCACCGCCGCCCCCACGAACGCGCCCACGCTGGCGCCGGTGACCGCATCGATACGTACTCCCGCCTCTTCCAACACCTGGAGGACGCCCAGGTGCGCCAGCCCGCGGGCGCCCCCCCCGCCCAGCACCAGCCCCAATCGTTTACCTTGTGCGAAAGACATGTCTTTATTAGATATTAGATATTGTGTATTGTGTATTGGGTATTTAGAACTAATGATTAATACTGAACACTGAATACTGAATACTGAAAACTGAAAACTGAATACTGAATACTGAATACTGAACACTGAACACTGAATACCTACTAACCAATACCCTCCACCCCCAGCGCTGCCAGCTTTTCGGGGTTGGGCCGGGCCGTGATAGGATCCCAGTCGCGCGCCTGGTAGTAAAGCTGGAGCATGCTCTCGATATCGGGGGCATAGCCGGCGGTAGGGCCGCTGGCATAGGCGTGCAGTAGCGGTTTGGGCAGGGTGTCGTTGGCGCGAGTCAGGCCGAAGCGATGGTTGAGCAACCGTTTGAGGGTGTAGATGCGCTCGCCTGCCTGCAACAGATCTTCCGGCGTCCAGGCCCAGCCGGTGATCGTCTGCCACAGCGCCAGCAGATCGGGGATGGGCACATCTTCGAAATGGCAGAGGATGGCGCTGTTCGTCCACGCCCGGTAATCGAGCACGCGGGCCACCATTTGCATTTTGGCCAGCGATTCTTCGTGCGGGTCGCCGTAGGCGATGCCCAACTCGGCATGTTCGCGGCCCTGCTCCCAGTGATAGACATCCCCGGCCATGTGGCAGGCCCCGCGCGTACTCACCGCGTAGACCACGCCCTGCCCGGCATGGGCGTGCACATCGTGGAAAGGCACTTCCAGCCGGTTGACATGCACCGCCCGATCGGGGACGCCCAGGGCCGCGCCCACCCGCGCCGCGCCCTGCGCCAGCAGATCGCCAAACCCCTGGCGCCGCGCGATCTGCTCGATCAGGGCGAGGGCCGGCTTGGCATCGCCCCAGCGCAGGGTCAGGCCGCCGGTTGTCTTCTCGTCGATCAGGCCCGCCTCGAACAGCGAGTAGGCAAAAGCGATGGTCGAACCGCAGGAGATGGTGTCCAGCCCGTAGAGATTGCACAGGTGCCCGGCGTAGGCGGCATCCTCCAGGCTGTCGGAGCCGATCATCGGCCCGAATGCCGCGGCTGTCTCATATTCTGGCCCATCCACCACGCCTTCTACCCGGCCCGGCAGGATGATCTCGCGCCCGCAGGCGATGGGGCAGCGAAAACAGGGCACGTGGCGCTTGAGGAAGTGATCGCTCAGTTGGCCGGCGTTGACTTTGTCCTCGATGCCCTCCAACTCGTTGGTGCTGTAATAACGGGCGGAGACATCGCCCACCACCGGGCCGAAATCCATGCTGAGGATGGTGCCCCCCAGCCGCATCATCTGCACCGTGATGTCTTCGACCACGATATTGGTGAAGGCGCGGTTGGCGGTTTTGTTTGCCTCCTCATCGGCCACAGGCACTTTCAGGCGCCCGCGCACCCCGATCGCCTTCAGCCGTTTGCTGCCCATGACCGCGCCCAGCCCTGTGCGGGCCGCGGCCCGGCCATGATCGTTCATCACCCCGGCAAAGAGCACCTGGTTTTCGCCCGCCAGGCCGATGCTGGCCACCCGCGCCTGTTTGTCGCTCAGCGCGGCGCGGATCGCCTCCTGCGTGGCGTACATGTCCAGGCCCCACAGGGCGGTGGCGTCATGCAGGCGGGGGGGCTGGCCCTCGCGCAGTTCCAGCCACACCGGTTGCGCGGCCTGTCCGGTGATGATGATGCCGTCGTAGCCGGTGCGGCGCAGTTCAGGCCCCCAGAATCCGCCGGAATTGGCCTCGCCGGTCAGGCCGGTGGCGGGCGAGCGGGCCACGACCGCGAACCGTCCGGCCGCGGGGGTGGTCGTGCCCACCATCGGCCCGGTCATGAAGATCAGCGGGTTGTCGGGGCCTAGAGGATCGGTGTCCGCCCCGGCCAAATCAGCCAGATAGCGGGCGCCCAGACCGCTGCCGCCGATGAACTGCCGGGCGTAGTCGGCGTTGATCGGCTCGTCCCACAGCTGGCCAGAGGTCAAGTCCACGCGCAACAGCTTGCCCATATAACCGGGCAAACTCAGCGGCGGAGCGGGGATAAACATAGGTGGATGCCTGTTTGTGATGGGGGGGTAGTTGGTTGGTTAGTTGGTTGGTTGGTTGGTTGGTTGGTTTGTTGGTAGATTGGTAAATTGGTGAGTTAGCGGGAAATTATCGCTGATCTGCCAACCAACCAACCAACCAACCAACCAACCAACCAACCAAACCAACAAGCCAACCAACCAACTAACCAACTAACCAACCAATCTACCAATCTACCACCCCCCCGTCATAAACGGCGAGGAAGAGACGGCGCAGGTCGTCCCGTTCGGGCACGCGCATGCCGCTGATGAAGGTGCCATCCCCTTCGGCGAACTCGCACAACGAGGTCAGCGTAGCTTCGTAGCGGTCACGGTCGATCCCGATCTCGGCCGCGGTGAGGGGCTGGCCCAGCTGCCGGTGCAGATCGCGGATGGCGGCGATGACAGCCGCGGCGCTGGCTGCTTCCTCCGTATAATCCACGGCCAGGCGCAGGGCATGGGCCAGATCGCCAAAACGGCTTTCATACGAGGCCTGGGCCATGTATTCCAGGGTGTAGGGCAGGAAGAGGCTGACGCTGCGGCCATGCGGCACTTTGAAATGGCCGCCGAAAGCGTGCCCCATGGCGTGCGCCAGCGAGGCCCAGGAATTGATGAAGCCCAGGCCAGCGATGGTGGCGGCGTTGGCCATGTGCTCCCGCGCCTCCTCATCGCTGCCATCGGCGAAGGCGCGGGGCAGGTAGGTGAAGACCAGTTGCATCGCCTTCAGGCAGAGACCGTCGGTGTAGTCGTTATGGAAGGTAGCGATGTAGCCCTCCACCGCGTGGGTGAGGGCGTCGAGGCCGGTGTCCACCGTCACGCGCGGGGGCAACTGCGCGGTCAGAGCCGGATCGACGATGGCCAGGGTGGGCAGGGTCTCGCGTGAGCCGAGAGAGAGTTTGCGGCCATCGCTCAGATCGGTGAGCACGGTGGCCCAGGTCACTTCCGAGCCGGTGCCGGCGGTGGTGGGGATGGCGATCAGCCGGGCCAGCTTGCCGATATTCAGATCGACCATCGGGCTGATCTCGTCCGGCTGTAGATCGGGCCGTTCGTACAGCACCCACATGGCCTTGGCTGCGTCCATCGCCGACCCGCCGCCCAGGCCGATGATCCAATCTGGCTGGAAGCCGCGCATCTGCTCGGCCCCGCGGCGCACCGTTTGCAGCGACGGCTCCGGCTCTACCTCGGTGAAGGATGCGACCGCGATCCCGGCCTCGGCCAGGCGGGCGGCGATGCGTTCGGTGTAGCCCAGGCGGTGCAGCACCGGGTCGGTGACGATGAAGGCGCGCTCTCCCTTCAATTCTTCCAGGTGGCTGAGCGCGTCGGCGCCGTAGATGATTTCAGGACAATCGAAGAACCACATGACGCATCACTCGCCGGGATAGGTGGTGTCGACGCTGGCCGCGGCGTTGACCAGATCGAGCGTAGCCTTGACCGAACGCATGATCTTGCCCAGGTTGCCCTTGAGCTTGAGTTTGCGGCTGACCAGGGCGCGGATGGGGTCGAGTTGGTGTTCGAAGATCTGGCGGAAGACATCGAGCGTGCCTTCGATCTCGAATTCGGGGGTCTTGTCGTCGGCCCCTTCCACGATGTAGGCATCGCGGCATTGCCCATGCCACAGATCCAGATAGAATTTCACCGGCTCCTGCAGCGCGCCTTTGGCGGAGACGATGAAGTAAAAATCGCCCTCCCAATGGGCAGCGGAGACTTTGTAGGCGGCGCTGGCGTTGAGAGCGTCCTTGAAAGCGTCGACCCATGCGGGCGAGGGGAAGAGATATGCCATAATAGAACCTCCGGGGTAGTGGGTGGCAAAAGGATATGACGCAGTGCGTCGTATTATACACAGGTTTTCCGGCAATGCCGAAACTGATCGCCTGCGCTGGCGTTGTGGCGCGGCTGCGGCAGCCGGCAGCGAGTGGGGCAGTGGCTTGTTTGCCCTTCTCTGGTTGCGCCGTTACAATCTGCGCCAGACTGGCCCGCATCCCTCCCTTCCCCCTGCTCTGCTTTCCGTCCATGACAACTCCGCCACGCGTTAGCGTACCCCGCAACCATCCCTCCCCCATCTCTCTGCTCACCGATTTTGGCCTGCGCGATGGCTATGTGGGCACGATGAAAGGGGTGATCCTCGATATCCTGCCCTGGGGGCGCATCCTCGATATCACCCACGAGATCGAGCCGCAGAATATCCGTCAGGCCGCGTATGTGTTGGCCACGGCCGCGCCCTATTTCCCTTTGGAAACGGTGCATGTGGTCGTCGTTGATCCGGGCGTGGGCAGCGAGCGCCGCGGCATTGCCGTGCGCACCGCCCGCGCCTATTATGTCGGCCCAGACAATGGTGTGTTCAGCCGCGTCTACGCCACCGAGAAAGTGCGCGAGATCAGGGAGTTGGCCAGCCCCTACTACCGCCTGCCGGTGGTGAGCAACACCTTCCACGGTCGCGATATCTTCGCTCCCTTTGCTGCGCACATCGCCGCCGGCGTCTCCTTTCACAGCATCGGCCCCCTCGTCACCGACCCGGTGCGCCTGGACTGGCCCCAGCCGCAGCGCCTGCCCGATGGCAGCCTGCAGGGCGAGATCCTCTACGCCGACCGTTTCGGCAATCTGATCAGCGATATCCCTGTGGATTGGCTGGAAGGCGCCGGCGACTGGCGCTTTGAATTGGCGGGGGAGGTGATCGAGGGCTTCGCCCAGACCTATAGCCGGGTGGCGCGGGGGGAACTGCTGGCCCTGGGCGGCAGCGAAGGGCTGGTGGAGGTGGCGGTGCGCGAAGGCAACGCCGCCGCCCGCTTGCAAACCGGCCCCGGCGCCCCCCTCATCGCTCGTCCTGGGTTGGTTGGTTAGTTGGTTGGTTAGTTGGTTAGTTGGTTGGTTGGTTGGTTAGTTGGTAGATTGGTGACGACTCCCTACCAATCTACCAATTTACCAATCTACCAACAACCAACCACCCACCCACCCAACCACCCAACCAACCAACCAACTAACCAACCAACCAACCACCCACCCAACCACCCACCCAACCACCCAACCAACCAACTAACCAACCAACTAACCAACCAACCAACCAACCACCCAACCAACCAACCACCCCCCCCATGACCGACCGCTACATCATCCACGGCCAGCGCCCGCTGAATGGCGAGGTGCAGGTGGCCGGCAACAAAAACGCGGCGCTGCCCATGCTCGCCGCCAGCCTCCTCACCGCCGAACCGGTGACGCTGCGCAATGTCCCCCGCATCGGCGATGTGGGCACGATGCTCGAACTGCTGCAAGGCCTGGGCGTGCGCGTCCTCCGCAATGGCGGCAGCGACATCACCCTGCAGGCCGAGCGCGTGCACACCCAGCAACTCGCGCCCGAACTCTGCCGCGAGATCCGGGCCTCCATCCTGCTGGCGGGGCCGATGCTGGGCCGTGTGGGCCAGGTGACTTTGCCTCCGCCCGGCGGCGATGTGATCGGCCGCCGGCGCATCGACACCCATTTGCTCGCTTTCGAAGCCCTGGGCGCGCAGGTTGAGGTCGATCCTGTCCAGCAGCAGATCGCCATCACCCGCAAAACCTTGCGCGGGGCCGATATCCTCCTGGACGAAGCCAGCGTCACCGCCACCGAGAACGCGCTGATGGCCGCGGTGCTGACGCCGGGCCGCACCGTGCTGCGCAATGCCGCCTCCGAGCCGCACGTGCAGAATCTCTGCCGCATGCTGACCGGCATGGGCGCTCAGATCGCCGGCGTGGGCAGCAACTGCCTGATCATCGACGGCGTCGACCGCCTGCAAGGCAGCGACCACCTGCCCGGCGGCGCCTTCGATGTCTGTCCCGATGTGATCGAGATCGGCTCCTATCTCGGCCTGGGCGCGGTTACCCGCGGCGAACTGCGCATCAAAGGCGTCTTCCCCGACGACCTGCGCATGGTGCTGCATGTGTTCAAGAACCGGTTGGGCGTCAATTGCTGGTTCGATGGGGACGCGCTGGTGGTGGGCGATGAGCAAGATCTGCGGGTGATGATGGACGTGGGCGGGGCTGTGCCCAAGATCGACGATGGCCCCTGGCCCCATTTTCCTGCCGACCTTCTCTCCATTGCCCTGATCGTGGCCACGCAAGCGCAGGGCACCACCCTGATCCACGAGAAAATGTTCGAAAGCCGCCTCTTTTTCGTGGATAAGCTGATCTCGATGGGCGCGCGCATCATCCTCTGCGACCCCCATCGCGCGGTCGTGGTCGGCCCCTCGCCCCTCTACGGCCAGATCATGAGCAGCCCCGACATCCGCGCCGGCATGACGCTGGTGATCGCGGCCCTGGCCGCGGAGGGCGTCAGCGTCATCGCCAACGTCAACCAGATCGACCGCGGCTACGAACGACTGGAGCAGAAACTGCAAGCATTGGGCGCTGCCATCGTGCGCGAACGCGGCGCCTGAAACGCATGAGCCGTTCTCCCCGCGCCGTCCTGGCCGCGATCCTGGCCATCTATCTGATTCTGGCCAGCCTCTACGCCCTGCGCACGCCGTTGTGGCAGGCGCCGGATGAGCCGGCGCATTTCAACTTCGTGCAGGAGTTGGCGACCCGCGGCCGCCTGCCCCGTTTGCAGCCCGGGGATTACGATCAGGCCTATCTCGATCAGATCAAAGCCCGCGGCTTCCCGCCCGATCTGGCCATCGACGGCATTCGTTACGAAGGGCATCAGCCGCCGCTGTATTATCTGTTGGCCGCGCCGCTCTATCTGGCCAGCCAGGGCTGGGGGGTGGCGGGACAGGTGCAGGCGCTACGGTTGTTCGGCGTGCTGTTGGGTGGGGGGATGGTGGCCCTGCTGTGGGCGAGCGTGCGCCGCATCTTCCCGGCCCAGCCGCAGCGGGCGCATGTGGCGGCGGCTTTCGCGGCGCTGCTGCCCATGCATCTGGCGATGATGGCGGCGGTGAACAATGATTCCCTGGCCGAACTGTTGATCGCGGTGGGGATGTATCGCCTGCTGGGGCATGTGCAGGCGCCGGCCGCGTCGCTGCGGGCGTGGACCATCACCGGCGTGGTGGTCGGGCTGGGGCTGCTGTCCAAGTTCCAGGCCTATATTTTGCTGCCGCTGGCCGCCGCGGTGTGGCTGTGGCAGGCCCTTTTCTTGACGCGAAGGCGCAATGGCGCAGCGGCCGGGAGCACAGATCGCCCGATCCCCAGGTTGCTGGCGTGGCTGATTCCGGCCCTGTGGCTGCCCCTGCCCTGGTGGGTGCGGAATCTCACCCTCTACGGCGGCAGCGATCTGTTGGGTTTGCAGCAACACGATGCCATCGTCAGCGGCCAGCCCCGCACCCTCGACTGGATCGCCGCGTTTGGCTGGCAGGCGTATGCCGAGCGGTTGTTCCTCTTCACCTTCCAGTCGTTTTGGGGGGTGTTTGGTTGGTTGGGTCTGTTCCTCGATGCCCGCATCTATGCCCTGTTGGCGCTGCTGACCCTGTTTGCGGGCGTGGGACTGGCTGTGTGGGGCCGCCAGCACGGGGCGGGGTTGAGCGCGGGGCAGCGGCGGGGGCTGGCTTTGCTCGGCCTGCACGGGCTGATCGTGCTCGCCAGTTTCGTCTGGTACAACCTCAGTTTTGTGCAGCATCAGGGCCGCTATCTTTTCCCGGCGCTGTTGCCCCTTTCGTTGGCCTTTGCCTTGGGGTTGGAGGGGCTGTTCGGCGCCGGCGGCAGCCGTGTGGCCGCGGGCGTGGCCGCGGCCCTGGCTCTGATCCTGGCGCTGGCCGGGCTGGCGCGGGGCGATCTGCCCGGTTGGGGCCTGATGTTGACGCTGGCCGCGGCTTGTGTGCTGGCCCTGCGCAGCCGTTGGCAGACCTTGCCCTGGTCCCTGTGGGCGGCGCTGGCGCTGGCCGGTGTGGCCGCAGTGGCCGTGTGGGCGCTATTCGGGGCGATTGTGCCGCAGTTGTAAACGGACGATAGACGATGGACGATGGCGACGCGTGATCCCTCGTCCCTCGTCTACCGCCGGGACAGGCCGAACAGGCGGCCCAGAACGCTTGGCTTTTCCAGCGGGGGGCCGGGCGTTGCTTCCCATTCCCCGCGGGCGCGGGTGTGCAGCCAGGCCTGCCGCGTCTCCAGGGCCGCGGCGAAGCGCGCCTGCACGGCCTGTTCATCCTGGCCGGCCAGCAGCCGCTGCCATTCTTGCAACTCGGCGATCAGCAGGTCGATCCACCCAGAGACGAAGGGGGCGGAGGGCAGGATGCCGGCAGCCAGATCCGCGGCGCTGTGGTCGGGGAGATAGCTGGTCTGCTCGAATTGGACGCCGGCCATGCGCCGCAACTCGCGCCAGGCCGCGGCCTGACCCAGGGTGTGGGTGAGGGCGGCGGCGAGCACGCTGGGCAGGCCCTGCACCGCGGCCATCAGGCCGTCATGCTCGGCGGGGTCGAGGAAAAGGGGCTGGGCGCCGAGGAGGGAGACGAAATCCGTGGCCACGCGGATGGCGTCGGCCGCGGTGGCGGGCGTGGGACAGAGCGCCCAGGACGCTTCTTTGAACAGATCGGCAGAGGCGTCGGCCGCGGTGAGGCCGGAGCGGGCCAACAGGGGATTGCCTCCCACGAAATAGGTGTTCTCGGATAACGCGTCCGCGGCTGCGGCCAGCAGTGGGCCTTTGATCGGCGCGGCGTCGAGCAGCACGCAGCCCGGTTTCAGGGCGCCGCGCAGCGCGGTCAGGGTGGGGAGGATGGCGGCGGTGGGCAGGGCCAGGAGGATGAAGTCGGCCTGTTCGCAGGCGCTGATCAGGTTCCAGTGGCTTTTGTCGATGGCGCCGAGCTTGCGGGCGCGGGTCACGGCCTCGTTTTCACGGTCGTGGCCGACAATGACGAATTCTTTTTCCTGCGCTTTCAGGGCCAGCCCGGCCGAAGCGCCGATCAAACCCAGGCCGATGATGGTGATTTGGGGGGGCATTGGTTAGTTGGTTGGTTGGTTGGTTGGTTAGTTGGTCGGTTGGTTGGTTGGTTGGTTGGTTAGTTGGTCGGTTGGTTGGTTAGTTGGTTAGTTGGTCGGTTGGTTGGTTAGTTGGTCGGTTGGTTGGTTGGTTAGTTGGTCGGTTGGTTGGTTGGTTAGTTGGTTAGTTGGTCGGTTGGTTGGTAAATTTAGGATGATTTTTGCTAAAATCAATCAATCAACCAACCAACCAACCAACCGACCAACTAACTAACCAACCAACCTACCATTAACTATTCGCATCCGCGTCTTGGAGGGCGCGCATGAGGGGGTGGCGGAGGTCGGTGGGGTCGGGGTCGGTCTCGTGGAACTCGATCAGCCAGGCCACGGTCTCGGAGCAGCCGGCGGCGCGGGCGGCAAGGGCGCCACGGAAGGGATGGGTGCGCAGGATGTAGAAGGGATAGCGCCAGCTGCCGGGCCGCGCCGGGCGAGAGAGCATGCCCCACTGCTGCGGGGCCAGCCGTTTCACCAGCACCTTCAGCGTGCGCTGCCAGACCGCGACGCGGGCCGCGGCCTTGCCGCAATCGTGCAGCAGCGCGGCGTGGAGCAGGTCGGGGTCTGTCCAGCCCTGCGCCTGCAGCCAGGCCAGCAGGCGCAGGCTGTGCGCCTGATCAACCTTGCTCATGCCCTGGAAAAGGGGCAGGGTGGCGTCGTTCAGCAGGGCGCGGGCCGGGGCGTCGTCCAGGGGGCGGTGGGGCGCCAGCAGGCCATCC
>JABWBG010000079.1 GCA_013360575.1 Caldilineales bacterium | reverse complement strand
CTCGACGGCGAAGTCCGCGTGGACCTCCACCCCCGCTTCAGCCGCGACGCCCGGCAGGTCTGCATCGACTCCGCCATGGACGGGCGGCGGGGGATGTACACACTCGACGTTGCGCAGGTCGTCAGTGGATTTGCCTAGGCAAGAGAGTACATCCTACGATACCTATCTGCCATAGAGTATCGTACTTCGCCCATCAGCGTTACTTCCGGTACCCAATCGTGAACCCAGAGACCTTCAAGCCCGGGCACCCAGGACGGTTGGTCCGCATCGGCGGCGGTCTTGGCTCGTGCTGGGCCTACGTCCCGGACCCGCTGCCCCCTCGAATCGATTGGGGCAGCACACTTCTGACCGTGCTCTCGGCCGCGGATCGGGCGTTGGGGAGGCTTGCGGGGATCGGCCTGAACCTGCCCAATCCTCACCTGCTCATCGGGCCGTTCATGCGGCGCGAGGCAGTGCTCTCGAGCAGAATCGAGGGGACGCAGGCATCCTTGTCAGACCTTGTGCTTTTCGAAGCTGTTCCCGAGGCCGAACCGCGTGTGGCGGACGTCAGGGAAGTCTACAACTACGTCCGGGCGCTCGAGTACGGTCTGTCGCGGCTGTCCACGCTCCCGATGAGCCTTCGGCTCGTGCGCGAGATGCACCGTCTTCTGATGCAGGACGTGCGCGGCAACAGCGCGAACCCCGGAGAGTTCCGCACGGTCCAGAACTGGATCGGGCCGCCAGGCGGGTCGATCTCTCACGCGACCTACGTGCCGCCGCCGCCGAACGAGTTGGTCCCCGCGCTCAACGCCTTCGAGTCCTACCTGCACACGAAGAGCGAACTGCCGCCGCTCGTGAGGCTCGCGATGGTCCACTACCAGTTCGAGGCGATCCACCCTTTCCTTGACGGCAATGGACGCATTGGACGGCTGCTCATCTCGCTACTGCTCATCGATTGGGGTCTCTTGCCATTGCCGCTACTGTATCTGAGCGCCTACTTCGAGCGCCGCCGGCAGCAATACTACGAACTGTTGTTGGCGGTCAGTGAACGTGGAGCGTGGCGGGAATGGCTGTTGTTCTTTTTGCGCGGTGTGACCGAGCAGGCGCAGGATGCCAGCATCAAGGCTAAGGGGTTGCAGGACTTGCATGAAGACTGGCGCAAACGTCTGGCTGTACTTGGCAGATCAAACCTACCTCTACGTCTTACGGATCATCTGTTTGCCAGGCCGGTCATTACGATTCCACAGGCGCAACAGGTACTAAAAGTAACCTATCTCAGCGCTCAGCGCGCCATTGAGCGATTGGTAGAAGCTGGCGTCTTAACGCAGCTCGGCGAGTCTTCGTATGGACGGACCTATGTCGCCGGTGAGATCCTTTCGATCATCGGCGAGGGTTAGGCAGAAACCACAAATTTAACGATATCCGCTACAAAGTATAATTCTGCCAGGTCGAATTGTACTTTTGTTCAATTCACTGACATCGATGAACGAGCCATCAACACCCCTGGACGCGTTAGTCAATGCGTTGGCGCGCTCCGGCGACTTCAACCAGAACGACCAGGCGCGGCCGGCCGCCATCCTCTGGCCCGACAAGGAGCGCCAGTGGGAGCCGTTGCTGCCGGCGCTGCGCCTGCGCCTGCCGCTGCTGACCCTGGGCAGCTATGATCCTGCGGCGCACACAGGCCCGGCCACCTACCTGCGTTGCATCATTGCCGGCGCGCTGGACGATACCCTACCAGCAGACGGCATCCCGATAATCTATCTGCCCGGCGTCAGCCGTCAGGACGTGCGCGCGGTGGAGGAGTGCCCCAAGCCGCTGCAACCGCTGGCCGAGCTGCAATACCGCGGCGTCATCTTCTCGCACAAGAACGGCCGCGACTGGACCATCGCCGGCTTTCTGCAAGCGCCCGACGGCTTGGGGATTCCCGTGGGCGCGGATGCGGCCACGCGCGAGGCGATGCAGCGCAGCCTGCTCAAGCTGGCCGACGAGCCGCTGACCCACCTGCGCCAGCAGGCGCCCTTGCGCGCAGCCTTTTTCGACGCCCTGCTGCACCCCGACGACGTGCGCCGCCTGCTCAAGTGGCTGGACGATCCACAGGGCTACCCCACGCAGCTCACGGCCGAGGAATGGCAGTCCTTCTGTGCGCTGTGCCGGGAGAAATACGCTTTCGATCCGCCGGCCGATGGCCCGCTGACCGCGGCCGGCAGGCTCGGCGACCGCTACGGCGCCTGGGCCGCAGTCTGGGAGCGCTACGAAGAGGCGCCCACTGCCTACCCCAACCTGGCCGACCTGCTGCGTCAGGCGCAACCGCAGCAACTGAGCCTGTTTGGCGAGCCGCAACACACCTGGCCCGGCTACAACGAGCAGCAAGAGAACGCGCTACGGACCGAGCTGCTGGCGTTGCGCGATCAGCCGGCAGGCGCCGCCCGCCAGACTGTGCTCGACCTGGAGGCACAGCACGGCCCGCGCCGCGCCTGGGTGTGGGCGCAATTGGGCCAGGCGCCGTTGGCTAGCGCGCTGCGACCACTGGCCACCCTCGCCAGGCTCACGGGCCAACCCTTGGGCGGCGCAACGCTGCAGGCCGTGGCTGGCGCGTATGTGGGCTGGGGCTGGCAAGCCGACGCAGCGGCGCTTCATGCCCTGGCGACGGTCGATCAGGCCGACGACGTGGCGGCCGTCAAAGCGGCCATCGCGCCGCTATATCGCCCCTGGCTGGAAGGCGCGGCCCTGGCCTTCCAGGCCGCAATCCTGCCCCACCCGGAACAGCATTACATCGTGGCGCCGCTGCCGCCCCTGGAACCCGGCACATGCCTGCTCTTCTGCGACGCCCTGCGCCTGGACCTGGGCCAGCGGCTGGCGGCCGATCTGGCCCGGCGCGGCTTGGCGGCTGAGACAGCGTGGCGGCTGGCAGCCTTGCCGCCGGTCACGACCACCGCTAAGCCGGCCCTCTCCCCGGTCGCCGGTCAGATCGCCGGCCACGGCAAGCACGACCTGACGCCGGTATCTGCGGCTAGCGGAACAGCCGTTACCATCGCTGTGCTGCGTGGCCTGCTGCACGAAGCTGGCTACCAGGTTCTCCAGGGCGACGCGCTGGGCGACCCGGCCGGCCGCGCCTGGACGGAGTTCGGCGCCATCGACCGCTACGGCCACGACCATGGCTGGAAGATCGCGCAGCACGCCGTCGGCGAGCTGGTCGGGCTGGCCGAACGCGTCGAGGCTCTGCTGCGCCACGGCTGGCAGCGGGTGGTGGTGGTCACCGATCACGGCTGGCTTCTGCTTCCCGGCGGCCTGCCCAAGGCCGAGTTGCCGCAGCATCTGACCCACAAGCGCAAAGGTCGCTGCGCCGTGCTCAAGGAGGGCGCGGTCAGCGATCAGCGGACCGTGCCCTGGCATTGGGATCCCAACGTGCGTATCGCCGTCGCCTCGGGCATCCGCTGTTACGAGGCCGGCCAGGAGTACGAACACGGCGGCGTCAGCCCACAGGAATGCGTCACACCGCTGATCACCGTCACGGCGCCGGGTGGCCGCCAGACGGAAATCGTCGCCATCGACAGCATCACCTGGAAGAAACTCAGGTGCAACATCGAAGTGTCTGGCGCTGGCCCTGGCTGGGCCGCCGACCTGCGCAGCAAGGCGGCCGTCCCGGCGTCGTCCATTGCTGCCGAGATCAAAGCCCTGGAGGCCGACGGCCACGGGTCGCTGTTGGTTGCCGACGAAGACTGGCAGGGCCAGGCCGTTCTGCTGGTGATCCTGGACGAAACGGGCGCGGTGCGCGCCCAGGCGCAGACGGTCGTTGGAGAATAGGCCATGAAACTGGACACGCTCGATCTTCTGGCCGCCGAGGCCTTCGACAGCACCATCGTTCGCAAGGATCTGGCCCTCAAGTTTCGAGGCCAATATCCCGTACCTACCTATGTGGGCGAGTTCCTCATCGGTCGCTACTGCGCCACCACCGACGAGGCCGAGATCGCCGAGGGCCTGGAGATCGTCGAGCGTCAGATGCGCGAGCGCACGGTGCGACCCGGCGAGGAGGAGCTGTTCAAGTCGCGCGCCCGTGAGCAGGGCCGTGTCAAGCTGATCGATCTGATCACCGCGCGCCTGGACACCAACACCGACTCCTATCTCGCCACCCTGCCCAGTCTGCGGCTGACCGACGTGCGCATCAACGCCGAGACCGTAGCCGAGAACGAGCGCATGCTCACCGGCGGCTTCTACGCCGAGCTGACTCTGGAATACGACGCCAGCATCGCCCAGCAGAAGAACGGCCGGCCCTTCGGCATCGACCTGCTGCGCCCGATCCAGCTCTCCAAGCGCGGGGTTTTGGAGGATTTCGCGCGTGGCCGGCGCGCCTTCACCGTCGATCAGTGGAAGCATTTGCTGTTGCGCAGCATCGGCTTCGAGCCTGATCAACTCTCCCCGCGCGCCCAAGACATCCTATTGCTGCGCATGGTTCCTTTCGTCCAGCGCAATTACAACCTGGTGGAGCTCGGCCCGCGCGGCACCGGCAAGTCGCACATCTTCCAGCAGATTTCGCCCTATTCTCACCTTGTCTCCGGCGGCAAGACCACGGTGGCCCGTATGTTTGTCAACATGGCCACCGGCCAGCGCGGCCTGGTCTGCCAGTACGACGTGGTCTGCTTCGACGAGATCTCCGGCGTCTCCTTCGACCAGAAGGACGGCGTTAATATCATGAAGGGCTACATGGAAGCGGGCGAGTTCAGCCGCGGCCGCGAGCCGATCCGGGCCGATGGCTGCGTGGTCATGGTGGGCAACTTCGATGTGGACGTGGAGCACCAGCAGCGCATCGGCCACCTCTTCGGGCCGCTGCCCAAGGAAATGCGCGACGACACGGCGTTCATGGATCGTATCCACGCCTACGTGCCCGGCTGGGACGTGCCCAAGCTGGATAGGTCCCTGTTCACCAGCCACTTCGGCCTTGTCAGTGACTTCCTCTCCGAGGCCTGGTCGCAGCTTCGAGCCGAGAACCGGTTGTCAACTCTCCAGGGCCGTGTTCGTTACGGCAGCGCGCTGAGCGGACGCGATACCAACGCCGTCAACCAGACTGTCAACGGCCTGCTCAAGCTCCTCTACCCAGACCGGGACATGGCCATCGCTGACGAGGACGTGGAGTGGGCCGTGCGGCTGGCCATGGAGTGCCGCCGGCGCGTCAAGGAGCAGCAGAAGCGCATTGGCAGCGCCGAGTTCCGCAACACCCACTTCAGCTTCCAACTGGGCGAGGAAGGCGTCGAGCAGTTCGTAGTCACGCCGGAGCTACAAAGCGACAAATACATCGGCACCGATCCGCTGCCGCCAGGCCAGGTCTGGGCCATCAGCCCCGGCAGCCTGGATGAACACGCTGGGCTCTATCGCATCGATGTCAACGTGGGGCCAGGCTCAGGGATGAAGATCGCCAGCTATCCCGTGCCAGGGCCTTTCCGCGAGAGCGCACGCTACGCCGAACAGAACCTGCTAATGCGCGCCAGAGAACTTGTCGGCGACCGCGACCCGCGCCAGCATGAGTTCACCGTGCAATTGAGAGCCTTCGACGCGGCCAGGAGCGGGGCCTCGCTGGGACTGCCCGCCCTGCTGGCCCTGAGTACCTCGCTGCTGGGCAAGAGCCTCAAGGGTGGCCTGATTGCAGTCGGCGGCCTCAACCTGGGCGGCGGCATCGATCCTGTCTACAACCCCATCAACGTCGCCGAGCTGGCGGTGGAGAAGGGTGCGACCATGCTGCTGATCCCGATCTCAGCCCGGCGCCAGCTCAACGATTTGTCGGACGACATGGCGACCAGGTTGACCATCCTGTACTACGCCGACGCGCGTGAAGCATTGATTAAGGCTTTGGTGGATTGAGTTGAGGATGGGATTGTCGACAGCGAGGGTCATGAGGGCTTGTCGCGCAATTCTGCGATGCGATCCTGCACTTCCTGCCAGATGTCGAGCAAATCCAGCGATTGACCCCAAAGCTCGATGTAATCGTAATCCAACCCCTGGCCGAGATTCAGCACGATGCCGGCGACCTCAAGGGGAGAGAGGCCGGGGTGTCGATACTCCGTTCATGCGCAAGATGGGATAGGATCAACAATTCGCTGACACGCAAGGACCGTTGGCGCCGGTTCTCCTCCGAAATGACCAACTCCACGAAGTCCAGGTCGGCGCGTCCCGCTTCCAGCCTCGCCAGGCTCACGAAGGGTTTGTTCATTCATGATTCAGCCTTGTCCGCTATCAACGGTGCGCACCAAATCGTCGACGCGTGCAGGTGTCGTCAATCTCCAATCTCCAACACCTGCGCCAGGTTGTCCCAGGTCAGCAGGGCCGCATGGACGCCCGGCTCCAGGAACGTCCGCACGTCGGCCACGACCTGCACCCAGTCGGCGCTGTGCAGCCGCGCGGCCACGGCCGCACGCCACGAAGCCTCGTCCAATGCCGGGCCGGGCCAGCCGGTCTGCGCCAGGGCGTTGTTGAGCAGCGTCAAGTTGGGCGCGGGCCAATCCGGCGCGCTGAGATACCACAGCAGGTCGTAGAGGTCCCGGCCCTTCAGATAAGGGCGTTGCAGAATGGCGTGCAGCTTGCCGGCCAACAGCGAGGCCCGGTCATGGTGCTGCAAGCGCAGGATGACGTGGCGGCGCACCACGGTGGTCGCCAGCCCGGCGCCGGCCGGTGGGTTGGTATCCACCTCCAGTTTCACCGCCAGCACCTCGTCGCGGTGAGGCGACAGGCCCAGTTCGTAGAGCAGGCCGGGAAAGCGGATGAAGGCGCTGTGCACTACCTTCTGGTCGTTGACCTTGATCTCCACGGCGTAAGCCTCGGCCTGTAGCTCAGTCTGGATGGCGCGCAGATAGCCGCGGAAGTCGTAATGCTCCCGGTTGCCTTCCAGCGCAAAATCCAGGTCCTCCGAGTAGCGCTGGGTGGCGTACAGAAAGCGCAGCGCGGTCCCGCCGTGAAAGGCCAGCGGGATCATGGCGCCGGCGCTTTGCAACACGCCCAGCAGCCGCGCCTGGAGGTACTCACGCGCCACGTCGCGGCCGTGAGCCGGGTTCGATGCCGTCTGCACTCGCGCAGCCAGGTAGTCCTTCACAGCGTCTCGTACTCCGTGCGCTCTAGGTGCGCCAGGGCGGCGATGTGCTGGGCGGCGCGGCGCAGCTTGGGGCTGTCGCTCTGCTCAGCCAGCTCGCTCAGCCGCTCCAGGTGCAATCGATCCAGGTTCTGCAGGCGCAGTTCAGCCAGGTAGGCCGGATCGTCGCCGCCGGCTTGCAGGTGCACCAGGTCCAGCAGCGCCTTCTCGGGTGCGGCCACAAAAGCTCGCTGGCCAGCGCCCAGGTCAAGCTGCCGGTAGCCGTGCAGCCAACTGGTCTTGACGTGGCGAAACTCGAAGACACCCAGCGCGGTCTCCCAGCGGCCAGGTCGTCCGGTGGTTACGCTGGTGACAACCGGCGCAGCCTCAGGGATCAGGCCGTAATGGGCCAACGCCGCTTGCAGGCTGACGTAGGAGCCGCGCACCAAGGCATTGGCCACCGCAAAAGGATGTGGCTTGACCTTCTGGTAGGGCGAGGCCAGGCTGTAGACGCCCCGGCGCAGTTGGTGTAGCCGCCCCGCAGCGGTCCAGCGCGACAGTTGCCGCCGGATATCAGCGGCGTCCACATCACCCGCCAGGATGAGCCCCGTCTCGAAAACCGGTTCCGAATCGACGATATCAAGCAGTTGTTGGAATTCCATAGCAGTAATATGCCATAAACGGCAACTTATTACAACAAATCTTCATGAGCATTCGTGCACCTCAACGCCGCCGATGCCTGTTCGAAGGCCAGGCGCTGGGCCACGGCGATGATGACGGCGTAGTCGCGGCCCTCGCCGTACACCGGCGCTGTACGCATGTGCAACCGCCGAAACCTAAAGATCGATGACGCGCTGCTGGATCTCCTGCCACTCCTCGGTCAGGTTCAGGGTCTGTACCCAGCGCTCGATGTAATCGTAATCCAACCCCTGGCCGAGATTCAGCACGATGCTGGCGATGTCTCGCACATGCTCGGGCTGCTGGCTGATGCGGTAATAGTGCAGTTTGTTGAGAACCAGGTCTTCGGGAGCGTGAACGTAAACTTCACCCAGCGGCGGACCCAGGTCGATCAGCCGGCGGCGGGCCAGACCGGAGGCCCGGAAAGCGTCGCCAGGTTTGAGCAAAAAGAATTCGACTTTGTAGCCGCTGTTCATGTCGATGGCGTTGATGGGGAGGTCGGCCCGGTGTTCGATCATCAGCCGGATCGATTTCGGCCACAGCGCCGGCGATCAACCGTCGCATACGCTCGCGAGCGGCGGCGTCCATCGTTTCCATCATCCCATCTCCATCACCCGCATCACCTTGTTTCCGCGCTGGTCGATGACCTTGACGGCGATCCGCCGAAGTTCGCCCGGTTGGAAGGGACAGCCTCCACCACTGGCCTGGATAGGTCACGCCCTGACGATCTCGACGATCCTGTCTACCACTTCCTGCATCTTCGCGGTGGTCAACATGCCCGTGCGGTACAGAATGATCTTTCCCTCAGCGGTGAAAAGCCGATTGGGACGGATGTTGCTGGACTGGCGCAGTCCCCCGCTCGCGAAGTCGGCGACTTCCAAAGACAACGCGTACTGATCGGCCACGGTCTTGCTGGTAATCTGGCACAACAACACGTCGTCGCCAGTCAGTTCAGCCACAACCAACGCCGGTCGTCGCTTCGCCTGACTCAGGTCAGAGAAGGGAAACGGCGCACCGACCACCTCACCCTTCATAAATCGGCCCATGCTAAATCCTCTTCTGGTAGATCCCAATCGCGGCGCAAGACTGCCTCAGAAGCCAACATCGTCTGAAAGGCCTCAGACATCTCCGTAGGAAACTGCGCCGTCTCACGATCAACAAGGTAAGAGACAAAGTCATAGACTACGACGAGTTTGTCGCTGGGCAGCGCTTCTAGTCGTTCGTTGATTTGGGGAATTGCCACAGCTTGCATCTTAGTACTCCTCGGTCAACGGAAGTTGTCTTACCCTGATTATAGTCCAACCGCTGTCGATGTCAATCGACCGATCCAGCCACAAACCAACGCCTGTTCAACCGGGCCGGCACGTGCGCAGCGGCCTCCCGGCCCGCAGTTCTTCTCAAATGCAGATCAGTACACCTCATCGTGCGTACCGATGTCGAGCAGCAGGATGATTTGATGCCCACTCTCTTCATCGACCTGCAGGGCAAAGACCAAGCGACAGTCGTAGCCGCACGAACAGGCCCACAGCCCGGCCAAAGCGCCGCCGAGCTTGTGCGTACCAAGGGCCGGTGAAAACACATCGGCCTGCATCTGGCTCAGGACATCATCGATGCGTCTCTGCAGCGCCCGGTCGCGTTTCGCAAGTCTACGATAAGCTCGGCGGAACTTCGACGTCAGCACCAACTCTCTCATTCAGCATCTTCGAGGGACTGATGCAATTCAGCGATGAGTTCCTCTGCGCTGTATGCCTTGAGTTTGCCCGCCCGAAACGCGGCAATCGATGCGCGAGCATCCGCAGCGATCTCCTGCCGTCGCGCCTCGATCTGGCGGCTGCGCAGGATGTCGACCAACATCTCCTGCTGTTCAGCCGGTAGCTGTAAGGCTGTGTCAATTGCATGATCCAGGGTCACAGTGTCCAACATGGCTTGAACCTCTCCTACGTATCGGATGCCAACTCGATGAACTGGCGTGCATTCTATCCTTGCGACCGCGTGCTGTCAAAGGACGCGTTTACGACCAGCCCCGTCGACGGGACGCCACGGCGCAGCCAGATCGTTGGACACCGGCGCCTGACGCAAGGGCAGATGCGCGTGCCCATGCCAACCCGCCGGACGATCCATCGACCCGGCTACACAACAGCGCCCGCTCAACCGGGCCGGCACGTGCGCAGCGGCCTCCCGGCCCCGTCGACGGGATGGCATGCCTTCTATGCGCGTGCTGCTTGCACATGAAACTGCAAGCCAAGCGCTCGCACGACCTTGAGAATCGTCGCAAACTCCGGGTTGCCGGTGGCGGAGAGCGCCTTGTATAGGCTCTCGCGTCCTAATCCCGCTTCGCGGGCAATCTGCGCCATTCCCTTGGCGCGAGCAATGTCACCCAACGCAGCCACGACCAACGTCGGATCGCCATCTTCCAACGCGGCATCTAGATAGGCTGCCATGTCTTCTTCGGTTTCAAAATGCTCGGCTACATCCCAGAGGCGGGTTTCGATCTTTTCTCGTTCCATGTTCATCACCTACGCATGAAGCGCCAGTTCCAGCGCAACTTGAATGTCACGGTCTTGCGTGCGCTTGTCGCCGCCAGCCAACAGGATCACCAACTCCAGCCCGCGCTGGACGAAGTACACCCGATAGCCAGGGCCATAGTCAATGCGCAACTCAGAGACACCTTCACCTACCGGCCTGACGTCGCCAGGGTTGCCCAACGACAAGCGACGGATGCGCACATCGATGCGCGCACGCGCTTGTCGGTCACGCAACTTGGCAAACCAATTGGCATAGACCTCAGTCTGGCGGATTTCGATCATGGACGTATTGTATCCCAAAAGATACGTCGGCGCAAATGAACCAGCAACGTTGACCGTAGCGTCGCCAGCCGGCCACACCCACCGACCTCCCAGCCCCGCCGCCGGGACGCCACGGCGCAGCCAGATCGTTGGATCACCCAGACGGTGATTGGCCTGAGCTTGGGGACGCAACGAGCTTGACCCCTAGAACCTGCAGAAGCTTCAACACTGTGTCATAGCGCGGCTTGGCGCCCGGCGAAAGCGCTTTGTAGAGACTCTCACGCCCAAGGCCAGCGTCTTTGGCCAGTTGCGTCATGCCACGAGCACGCGCAACATCGCGCACCGCGGCCAGAAAGACGTCGGGATTAGGATTTTCCAACGCAGCAGTCAAATACTCGGCAATGGTTTCCTCATCGTCAAGGTAATCGGCAGCGTCCAAGGGTGCAAAGGTGGTCATAGCTCACTCCTTATCCAAAGTCCGCGCCAGTTGAATGGCGCGCCTGATGTCTCGTTTCTGCGACGATTTGTCGCCGCCCAACAGAAGCAGATAGATCACTATCGTTGCAAACTCCGGGTTGCCGGTGGCGAAGAGCGCTTTGTAGAGGCTCTCGCGCCCCACCCCGCCAACTCCCCCGCGCTCAGGAATCCCTCGGCCGCGCCGACAGCCCCGATCTTGTACGAGGCGAAGACCACCGCCCCCGCCATGGCCGCCGGCGCCTCCTCTCCACTGAGCACGCCGTGCAAAAAGGCCGCAAACAACGCATCCCCCGCGCCGATGGTGTTGACCACCGGCCGGGTAAATACCGCCGGAATCACCCGCGGCCCCTGCCCACGACAGGCCAACAACGCGCCCTCACCCCCCAACCCCACCCCGATCACCGCCGGATCATAGCGCGCCTGCACCCGCGCCGCCCACTCCGCCGCCGGACAGGGCAGCCGCTCATGGCTCATGAACAGAATGTCTGCCGCGGCCATGAAATCCGCGTTGTACGCATCTTCCAAATCGGCGATGGCGTGCACATCGGTGGCCACAGGCACGCCCCGCGCCCGCGCCGCGGCCAAAAAAGGCCGGGCGAAATTGATATTGCACAACACCGCCAGATCACACCCCGCCAACGCCTGCGCAAACCCCGCCCCCGGGTAACGCTGCTCCTGGATATCCTTCAAATCGGTGTAGATCATGCGCCGGCCCGCGCCATCGTACAAAATCACCGATTGCGCGGTCTGCGGCAGCGTGGCCAGCACCCCCGCCGCAGCGATCCCCGCCGCAGCCAACGCGGCCTGCGCCAGCGCCCCCGCCTGATCTTGCCCCACCAACGAAAGCAACCGCACCTCATGCCCCAGCCGGGTCAGGGCCGCGGCCAGATTGTAGCCCACGCCCGCCACCGTGCTGCGCACCCCGAAAAAGGGATATTGCACCGGCGTGTAGGCCACGGGAAACCCCTCCACCCGCAGCGTGGTCTCCAGATTGATCAGCCCACACACCAAAATGACCGCCATGATCACGCTCGCGCCAGTTCCACCACCAGCACATCCAGAGCCAGATTGGCCTCCATCCGCCCCCGTTTGATCGCCACATCCGTCTCCAACAGGCGGTCGTAGATCGCCTGCAACTGTCCCACCGAATAATGCCGGGCCTGATCCATGGCCTTGCCCGTGGGGAAAGGATGCAGACCAATGCTCTTGGCGATAGCCTCCTTATCCATCCCCCGCGCCAGCAGATCCTTGACCTGCAACAGAATACGATACTGGCGCACGATCATCGTCAGCAAATAAAGCGGATGCGCGCCCTCGTTACGCAGCCGCGCCAGCAAGGCAAAAGCCTGCTGCGTGCGGCGGTGGCCCAGCGCGTCCACCATATCGAAGATATTCGCCTCCTGCGCGTACGGGGTCAGCAGCCGCACATCCGCCTGTGTGATCGCCCGGTCGCCGGCATAAGTGCGCAGCTTCTCCAGTTCCACATCGATCAGCCGCAGATCAGGGCCGATGAAATTGGCCAGATCCGCGGCCACGCCCGCGGCCAGCGTCGCGCCCTTGGCCCTAGCCCGGTGCGTCACCCACGCCGCCAGATCGCCCCCGCGCGCCTGCGGCGCGGCAAAGGCCTGCACCTCCCCGCCCGGCCCCAGCCCCTGCACCCCCTTCAGCACCGCGTGCCTGGCCGGCAGTTGCTCATTCTCGCTCAGCACCAGCCGCGTGCTGTCGGGGATGGCGCGGAAATAGTCCACCAGCCAGGCTACAAAAGCATCATCCCGCTTGCCCGCGCCCTTCGCCAGCAGATCGCGCACGATCACCAGCCGGTACTCGCCCAGAAAAGGGGGCGCCTCGCAGTGATGCCGCAGATCCGCGGTGGTAACGCTGCGGCCGTCCAGCTCCGTCACATTCAGATCGATGAACGACGGGTCGGCGCTGATGCCCGCGCGCAGCGCCGCGATGCGCTCACTCTTTTGAAAAGGCTCCTCGCCATGAAAGAGATAGATCACGATCACCCCGCGGGTTCATGTGCGATCTGCACCCAGTGCAGCACGCGGCGCCCGATCTCACGGCGGCTGATCTGCACCACTTTCACAACGTCCAACTCGGCGCAGGTGGTGATCCGCTCCTGCAAATTCAGGCCCACCATCTGCCCCAAAAACACCCCGGCCAGCGCGCCCAGCAGGCCGGTGGGGATGCGATCCAACAGATGGCGGCGCTTGCCGGCGATGGCCAACATCGTGGCCGTGGCGCTGAAGATCGCGGTGGTCACCAGATTGGTGCCGCAATTGGGATGGATGGCGAGATACGACTCGCCCGCGGTCATACGTTGGATCGCCTCGCGCACCGCCTGGCGCAGCGCCTCGGTGTGCAGATCGCCGTAGATGAAGAACCCGCGGCTGTTGGCGCGGCCGGCCATACTCACCGCCGGCAGATAACCGCTGAGGATGTGGATGGTAGCGTGTTCCAGGGCGTGATTGCGGCGGGTGGCAGCAATCGGTTGCAGTTCGAGAATGTTCATCGGCCTGAAAAAGGGAAAGGTGCAGGAAAAAGCCAGACTATTGTACCACGGCCGGCTGTTAGCAAGTAGCCATTGACCATTGATTGACCATTGACCATTGACCATTGACCATTGACCATTGACCATTGACCATTGACCATTGACCATTGACCATTGACCATTGACCATTGACCATTGACCATCGTCCATCAACTACAAACTTAGATTGACAAACCGCGGCGGGGCCGCGTATAATACCCTCCACTGTTTGCCCCCGTGGCGGAATTGGCATACGCGGCAGGTTGAGGGCCTGTGCCCTTAGGGCGTCTCCGTTCAAGTCGGAGCGGGGGCATGACACCAAACACAGCGCCGGAAACTCTTCCGGCGCTGTTGTTTTGGCTGCGCCGCGGGCCAGGCCCTGCCTCCGCCGCTCACCGCGGCTGCCAGACCGGATTCCAGTCATCGGCGCTGTTGTCCGTCAACCGGCGAAAGCCGCTGCCATCGCCGGCGATCAGGGCCAACTCCTGATCGCCATCATGCAAAATGAAGGCCAGAAGGCGGCTGTCGCTCGACCAGGCTGCCGGGGCCTCTGGAAAAACCGGGCCGAACAGGCGAATGCGGCCCCTGCCATCGGCAGAGACAAGATACAACCCCCAGCTGCCATCCCCCTCGCCGCTGATGTGGGCGATGGCCGCGCCCGAAGGCGCCCACGTCGGCGCCTGACTCCACACATCCATGGGAGTCAGGCGCTGCACCGCGCCGCCGCTGAGATCGAAGGTATAGATGCCGGCGTTGCCATCCTGCGTGGAGGCGTAGGCCAGGCGGCGGGAATCGGGCGCCCAGGTGGGGTTCCAACTGCCGTAGCTCTCCTCCGTGATCTGGAGGGGCTGGCCGCCGCGGGCGATGGTGTAGAGCACCTGCGGCCCCTCCGCGTTCTCGAACAGAATGCGGCTGCTGTCCGGCGCCCACACATACTCGATCTGATCGCCGGGCAGGGCCGCCCAGATGCTGTTGTCCAGATAGATATCGAAATCGCCGGCCGCGGCGCCGGCATAGGCGATGTACTGGCCATCGGGGCTGAGGCTGTAATTCAGGGCCGCGGGCGCGGCGAAGCCTTCGGTTTGCTCGCTGCCATCGGGCCGCATGGCCCACAACGCCAGTTGACCGCTGCGATCGCTGGCAAAGAAGAGCTGGCTGCCATCCGCCGCCCAGAAGGGACGGTCGTTGCGCCCGGCGAAAGTGAGCTGGGTATCGCCGCTGCCATCCGCGAAGATGGTGTAGATCTGCGGGGCGCCGCTGCGGTTAGAAACATAGGCCAGCCGGGGCGGCAGATCGGGCGTGGCGGTCGGGGTGGGCGTCGGCGTCGGCGTCTCGGTGGGCGTGGCGGTGAGCGTGGGCGAAGGGCTGGGCGTGGCGGTAGCGGTAGCAGCCGCGGGCAGAGGGGGCAACGTGGACAA
>JABWBG010000352.1 GCA_013360575.1 Caldilineales bacterium | reverse complement strand
GAGAGCCGGGCCGCGCGCCGCGCCGAACGCCGCGCCGCCCGCCGCGGCTCGACTGAGCTCGCCGAAGTCGGCTAGCGACCCCTCCCCGATCAGGAGATACGCGCGATGCAATCATCCAAAGTCAAGGCGATCGGCGTCCTCACCAGCGGCGGGGACGCGCCGGGCATGAACGCCGCGGTGCGGGCCGTGGTGCGCATGGGCCTGAAGCAGGGGTTGGAGGTTTACGGCATCCAAAATGGCTGGCAAGGGGCGGTGACCGGCGGCGACCGCATCACCAAGATGCAGTGGTGGTCGGTGGGCGGGGTCTTGCAGCGGGGCGGCACTTTTTTGGGCACGGCCCGCTGCCAGGAGTTCCGCGAGCGGGAGGGCCGGCGGCAGGCCGCGGTGCACCTCTATCAATTGGGCATCGACGCTCTGGTGGTGATTGGCGGGGATGGCTCTTTGACCGGCGCCCGCCTGCTGGCCGAGGAGTGGCCGGAGCTGTTGGCCGAGGCCGCGGCGCAGGGGCAGATCACTCTGGTCGCGGGAGAGACGCCGCGGCTGGCCATCGTCGGGCTGCCCGGCTCCATCGACAATGACACTTTTGGCAGCGATATGTCGATCGGCGCGGACACGGCCCTGCATCGCATCGTCACCGCCGCCGATCAACTGGTCAGCACCGCCTCCGCCCACCAGCGCACTTTTGTGATGGAGGTGATGGGCCGGAACTGCGGTTATTTGGCCCTGGCCGGGGCGCTGGCTTCCGGCGCGCATTGGGTGCTGATCCCAGAGCAGGAATTGGAGCCGCGCTGGCATCAGGATCTCGTCTCTTCGCTCAAGCAGGCGCGGGCCGCGGGCCGCGAGCATGCCATCATCATGATTGCCGAGGGCGCGCGGCACCCGGACGGCCTGCCCCTGGAGGCCAGCACGGTGCAGGAATTGCTGGCCAAGCGCCTGGGCACAGATACACGGGTGACGGTGTTGGGCCACGTGCAGCGCGGGGGCGCGCCCAGCGCCTTCGATCGCGTCCTCTCCACCCGGCTGGGCGCGGCCGCGGTGGCGGATCTGATGCAGCACGGCGCGGACATGGCCCCGCGCATGCTGGGCATCATCAACAACCAGGTGGCCTCTACACCCCTGCACGAGATGGTGGAGAAGAGCCAGGCGGTGGCGGAGCGGGTGGAAGCCGGGGATTACGAGGGCGCGGTGGCCCTGCGCGGGCACAGTTTTCAGGAACAGTTGCGCCTGCTGAAGTTGTTGACGCAAGCCGCGCCGGCGGTGGAGGCCACGCGCGGCAACCTGTTGTTGCTGACGGCGGGGCATGACGCGCCGGGCATGAACGCCTGCCTGCGCGTCGTCACCCGCGTGGCCCTGAACAGCGGCTACCAGGTGTGGTCGGCGACCTATGGCTGCGAGGGGTTGCTGGCCGGGGAACTGCGGCCCCTGGGCTGGATGGATGTGACCGGCTGGTCGAGCCGCGGCGGCTCCGAGATCGGCGCGGGCTGGTATGAACTGCGCGCCGAAGATCTGCCCCAACTGGCCGCGGTGCTGGCCGCGCATGCCATCGGGGCGGTGGTCGCCATCGGCGGCGTGGACGCGTACAGCGCCCTGGATCTGATCGCGGCGCATCAGGCCGAGTATCCGGCCCTGCAGGTTCCGATGCTGGCGATCCCGGCCAGCATCAACAACAATCTGCCCGGCACCGATTTCGCCATCGGCGCGGACAGCGCCCTGAACAACATCGTCTCGGCCCTGGATAAGATCAAAGACACGGCCGGGGCCAACCGCCGCGCCTTCATCGTGGAGGTGATGGGCTGGCACAGCGGCTATCTGGCCCTGATGGCGGGCCTGGCCAGCGGGGCAGAGCAGATCTACCTGCCGGAGGAGGGCATCAGCCTGCAGGGGCTGATGGCGGATGTGCAGGCGCTGCGCCAGGGCTTCGAACGGGGCAAGCGGCTGTCCCTGCTGATCCTGAACGAGATCGCCTCGCGCACGTATGATCTAGACACGATCCGGCGGATCATGGAAGAGGAGGGGGGCGATCTGTTCGATGTGCGCACGGTGATCTTGGGGCATTTGCAGCGGGGGGGCGCGCCCTCACCCTTCGATCGCATCCTGGCGGCGCGGTTGGGCGCGGCTGCGATCGATCATCTCAACCGCGGGTTCGCGCCTGACTCCCTCTACCGCTGCATCGGCTTGCAGGGCAAGCGCATCGCCAGCATGGACATCCGAGAAGCGATGGCGCAGATGGATTGCCCGCACGAGCGGCCTCGCCAGGAGTGGTTCATGACCTTGCGCGATCTGGCCCGCAGTTTGTGAGGGGCCGCGGCCCATGACCACCCCTCCTTTTTTGCTGGGGCTTGATCTTTCGACCACCGCGGCCAAGGCGCTGCTGATCGATGGCGCGGGCGCGGTGCGCGGCAGCGCCGCCTCACCCCTTGCCCTCTCCACCCCCCGGCCTTTGTGGTGCGAACAGGCCCCCGCGGATTGGTGGGCGGCGATGCGCGCCAGCATCCGCCGGCTGCTGGCAGAGCAGGGCGT
>JABWBG010000078.1 GCA_013360575.1 Caldilineales bacterium | reverse complement strand
ATCAACAATCAACAATCAACAATCAACAATCAACAATCAACAATCAACAATCAACAATCAACAATCAACAATCAACAATCAACAATCAACAATCAACAACTATCGTCTATCGTCCTTTGTCAGTCTGAAGTGCTGCTGGCGCACGCTTCTTGCGCTGCGCTTTGGCGATGTAGGGAAGCAGGAAGAGATACGTTCCGCTGATCGCCATCACCAGCATGAGCAGGGAGGGAACTTTGTCCAGCCGTTCCCAGGCGGCGACGAGTTCGGGGCTGCCCAGCAATTTGATCAGCACAGCAGCGGGGATGAGCAACGCGGTGGGTACGGCGATCCAGCGATGGAAGGCGCGGAACCATTTGGTCAGGGATTTTGTCATGGGGTAAAAGCCTCGTGTGGTGGGGTGGTGCATGTCACAGAGTGCGAGTGTAGCGCGTTGCGCGGAGGAGGGGAACGACTTTTGTCGTGTTCAGCGCTGTCGCGGCCCTATCTCGCTTGACAACCCTTTCCCCCACCCCTTAGAATGGGGCTGACAGCGATAGCTGGCGACGTAGCCAAGTGGCAAGGCAGGGGTCTGCAAAACCCCCACCGCGGGTTCGAGTCCCGCCGTCGCCTCACATTTACTTGCACCGGTCGTATCGACCGGTGCTTTTTTTGCCCCCGCCGCAACCGCGCAGGGGCACAGGCCGACAATTTGACGGCGCCCGCGGCAGTTGCTATGATCCCCCAGCCTCGCATTGGCCCACGCCAGTGGACGGGCCCGGGGCGGTGGCGAAATGGCAGACGCAGCAGACTTAAAATCTGTCGGGGGAAGCCCCGTGTGGGTTCGAATCCCACCCGCCCTACTTCACACACTCGCCGCAGCAGCAAAACGTTGGAACGTTCCAACGTTCAAACGTTCCAACGCCCACTGACAGATGACCACCGCCGCCAAAACCATGGGCCGAGACCTCTCGCTGATCACCCTGAACAAGGGCGTTCAGTTGCTGGGCGGCATGCTCTGGGCCGTGATCGTGCCGCGCTGGCTGGGGCCCGAGGCCTATGGCCAATTCACCCTGGCCATGGCCACCTCTCTCCTGTTGTGGTGGGTGGCCGATTTCGGCGGGCTGGAAGTCTTCGGGCGGCATATCCCCGCGCTGCAAGCCCAAGATCCTGCCCGCGCCCGCCAATTGTTCGGCCAGGCCTTCCTGCTGCGCCTGCTGGTGGCGATGGCCCTGCCCTTCGCCATGCTGGTCGCCGGGCCTCTGATTGCACCCTGGCTGCGGGGATGGCCGGCGGCGCTGGTGGGCCTGGCCGCGGGCCTGCACATCCTCTCCTGGAGCAGTTTTCACCTGCTCTACGCCCGCAAAGAGATGGGCAAATGGGCGGCGGAGCTTTCCTGGCGGCTGATGACGCAACTGCCCCTGGTGCTGGTGGTGGGGCGCTGGGGGCTGACCGCGCAAATGGCCGCATACACCGCCAACGAACTGATCTATCTGGGCCTGGCCCTGTGGTGGACACGCCACTGGTTCAGCCGTGAGGCGCTGCGCCCTGCTCTCGCCTTCCTCCGCCCCTATCTGCGCATGGGCGGCGGCTTTTGGGCCACCAACATCGGCCTGATCGTGCTCTTTCGCACCGGCACCCTGCTCGTGCAGATCCACACCGGCGATTCTGCCCAGGTTTCCTATTTCGATCTGGCGCTCACTGTCTTCTTTCTCATCCACACGATCATCGATCAGCTCCTGCGCGCGTTCCTGCCCACGATCAGCGGATTCCAGGAGGAAGGGCAGGGGGAGCGGGTGGGGCAATGGCTACAAGTGGTGGCGCAGTGGGGCGCGGCTCTGGCCGTGATCGCGGTCATCGCCGTGCAATACACCGCGGATTTCATCCTGCCCATCATCCTGGGCGCGGCGTTCGGCGACGCCGCGGCCGTGCTGCGGGTGATGCTCCTCTCCCTGCCGGCGCTGGCGCTGGTAGGCGTGGGCACGGTGGCCACTGCCGTGCGCCAAAGCCCCCGCGCTAAACTGATCGCCATCGCCGCCGGCATCCTCAGCTTTTGGCTGAGCAGCGTGTGGCTGGTAGAGCACTACGCCGCGATGGGCGCGGCCTGGGCCCTCACCCTCGGCCTCAATGTCTACGCTCTCACCCTCTTCGCGCAGGTGCGCAGAGACCTGCGCGTGCCGGCCCGGGCCCTGCTGGGCCTGCTCCTGCTGGGCCTGCCCTTCCTGACTCTGCGCGGACTGGTGGCTGCCGACCTGCTGCTGGCCCTGGCGGCCAGCTTGCTTGCGGCCCTGCTGTACCTGGGGGCAGGGATGCTGCTGCGCATTCTCTCGCCCCAGCCCTTCATAAAGCTCCTGCCCCGCCTCTTCTCTCGCGCCCCATGAGCCTGAACGATCACGTTCTCGACTTCATCCTGCACACAACCTGGGCCGATCTGCCCGCGGCGGTGCAGCATCAGGCGCGGCGCTGCCTGCTCGACCTCACCGCCGCCACCCTGGCGGGGACCCAGACGCCAGTGGCCCGGATCATGGCCGAGTTCGCCCTGGCGCAGTGCAAAGGGGAGGAGGCGACGATCCTCGGCAGCGGGCGCCGCGCCTCGCTGATCGGCGCGGCCCTGGCCAACGGCTTCGCGGCCAACGCCCTGGACATCGACGACGGCTACCGCCCGGTGAAGGGGCATCCCGGCGTGTGTGTGTTGCCGGCGCTGCTGGCTGCCAGCGAGGCGCATCCCCCCAGCGGTCCCGCCTTTCTCACCGCCCTGGTCATCGGCTACGAGATCGGCCAGCGCGCGGGGTTGATCCGCCACGCGGGCGCCGCGGTATATCACGCGTCCGGCAGTTGGGGGGCGCTGGCGGCAGCCGCAGCCGCGGGGCGCATACTCGGTTTGGATAGGCAATCACTATACGAAGCATTGGGAACGGCGGAATACCACGCGCCGATCGCGCCGATGATGAAGGGCATCGCCCGGCCCGACATGGGCAAAGACGCCACCGGCTGGGGCGGGATGGCGGGATTGGCCGCGGCCCTGTTGGCGGCCCAGGGCTTCACCGGCGTCGATCCCCTCTTTGCCGACGCGGCGGATCCGGGCTGGGTGACCGAATTGGGGCAGCGCTGGCGCATCCTCGACCTCTATTTCAAGCCCTACGCCTGCTGCCGGTGGGCGCAGCCGGCCATTGCCGCCGTGCTTCGTATAGCAAAGCAAGCCCACTTCACCCCCGCTGAGATCGCCGGCATCCACGTGCGCACTTTTGCCGCCGCGGCCAGCCTCAGCCGCGACCACCCCCGCCACACCGAAGACGCGCAATACAACCTGGCCTTCCCCATCGCCGCCGCCCTGATCGATGGCGAGCTTGGCCCCCGCCAGGTGTCGCCGCCGCGCTTGTGCGATCCCGACCTGCTGGCCCTGGCAGATCGGGTGCAGGTGGAGGTGGCGCCCGATTACGAGACCCTCTTCCCCGCCCAGGCCTGGGCCGAGGTGACGGTGCAAACGCAGGGCGGCCAGAACTGGGCCAGCGGCCCGGCGCAGGCGCGCTGGGAGCCGCCCGACTCCCCCACCGACGCCGAGCTGTTCGCCAAATTCCACTGGCTGCTCGATCCCCTGCTGGGGCCGGATGCCGCGGCTGCCCTCGCCCGCCACATCTGGGAATTGCCGGAAAACGCCGCGTGCCGCGCGTTCCTGCACGCGCTGCACCGCCCCCTGTCGTTCTGAACACCCTGCCATGCTCCTCTATATCGACATCGAACACCCCGCGCAGTTGGCCACGCCCGATCAACAGGCCGCGCACCATAGCCAACGACTACACGAAAAACTTTTGTTCGAGCAGCTTTCCGGCCTCCCCTGCCTGTGGCTGCGCTATCATGACCTCTTCCGGCCCGACCTGTTCGCGCGGCTGCGGCCCAGCGTGGTGCTGGTCAGCGGCCTCAGCGCCGAGTTCGCGCAGTTCGACCGGGCCGCGTTGGCCGCGCTGCTGGTCTTCCTGCGCGGCTGGGAAGGGCCGCTGCTCGGCTTTTGCGGCGGCCACCAACTGATCGCCCAGGCGCACGCCGCCGAGATCGGCCCCATCCGTCCCCTGA
Source organism: Caldilineales bacterium (assembly GCA_013360575.1). Classification (GTDB taxonomy): domain Bacteria; phylum Chloroflexota; class Anaerolineae; order J102; family J102; genus JABWBG01. The sequence continues at coordinate 9,678 of JABWBG010000078.1, read as the reverse complement.
CCGCGGGCGAAAGCGATCCTCAGCCCACGTTCGGGCCAGGGTTCATCAAAGAAACGGGCTTTTTGCCGGTGACTGTGCAGGAGGATGCCCTTTTTGCCGGTCTGCCTGCCACGCTGGTGGTGTATCAGCAGCATTATTGGGAGGTGAAAGCGCCGCCCCTGGGCTGGCAGAGTGTGGCCGCGTCGGCCCTGTGCCCGGTGCAGGCGATGCGCCGGGTCGGGCGCTGCCAATATGGGCTGCAATTTCATGCGGAGCGCTTCGACGCGGCCCATCCGCACGGCCGCCGCATCCTGCAGAATTTTTTCGCTCTGGCCAACGGGCGGCGGGGGTGAGGGGGGGCAGGGGGCAGGGGGCAGTGTTCAGTGTTCAGTGTTCAGTGTTCAGTGTTCAGGGGGGGTTATCGGCGTTCGGAGCGGGCCATGCGATCTTCTAGTTTGCGCTGCAACCACTCGGAGAGGATGGTCAGCACCCAGTAGAGGGCTGCGGCCAGCAGGAACATCTCCATAAATTTGCTTTCGCGGCGGGCCAGACGGTTGGCGCGATAGGTGATCTCCCAGATGCCCATGATCGAAACCAGGGTGGAGTCCTTTTGCATGGCGATGAACTGGTTGCCGATGGCAGGGATGACGGTGCGAATGGCCTGCGGCAGGACGATGTGCCGCAGGGTCATGCCTTTGCCCATGCCCAGGGCCGCGGCGGCCTGCCATTGGCCGCTAGACACAGCCAGAATGCCGGCGCGGAAGATCTCGGTCATGTACGCGCCGTAGTTGACGCTGAGAGCGAGGATGCCCGATTGGATGGCGGTGAGAATCAAGAGATCGCCGATCTGCGGGTAGCCCATCAGTGAGATCTGCTGGCCGATCTGCGGCAGGCCGAGGTAGATGATGTAGATCTGCACCAGCAAGGGTGTGCCGCGAATCAGCGAGATGTAGAAACCGGACACGCCCAGGGCAACGGGGTTGCGCGAGAGGCGACCCAGCGCGCCCAGCAGCCCCAGGATCGAGGCAAACAGAATTGAGGCCAGAGAAACACCGATGGTGAGCAACAGGCCGCCGGTGACAAACCCCGCATTCTGGCGGATGTAAGCGAAATCGAGTCGCAACAGCGAAAGGAGAAGGGCCACCACCAACAGCAAGGCCGCCACCACCATGCTGATCTTTAGCGCATGCCAGAGCTGGCGGCGCTGCTCTTGGGCAAGCAGGTCTCGGGCGGTTTGGACGTAGACAGCTTCCTGCGCGGTCGTAGGCAGCGCCATGAGCGCACCTCCAAAGGTGAGGAATGGGAAGGATGGCAAGAAAACTGCGCCGGACGTGCGTCCGCGCGTCCGGCGCAGACCGATAGTAGCAGGGGCGATGCTGCGGCATCGCTTCTGTTATTGCCCCAGCAAAGCCAGATCGAATTTACCGGCGGCGGAGGCCAGATCGACCCCGTAATACTTCTCGGACAGCGTCTTCAGGGCGCCATCGGCGTGCATGGCCTGGATGGCGGCGTTGACCTGCGCCTGAAAAGAACGGGTATCGAGGCTGCTGGCGCGATCAAAGGCCGCGGCCAGGTACTCGAAATAGACCGGATCGCCCAGTTGCTTGACCGGCAGGCCATTGCCGATGGCCTCCACGCCGGTGGGCAGGGCGGTGATCACCGCGTCCAGCCGCACGCCATCGCCCAGCGACAGGTCTTGCAGCGCCGGCAGATCCGATTCATAGCCCACGAAAGCGGCGTTTTTCACCACGAAATCGATCGATTCGCCGGGGATGGCCAGGGAGCCATCCACATAGAACTCGTAGGTGCAGCCGCTGCAGCCGCCGATGGTGGCGCCGGAAAGGTCGGCAGCGGCGGCGAAGCGTGTGCTATCGGTGTGCACGAAGAAGGCCGCTGGCGTGGTGTAGTAGGGCTGGGAGAAATAGAGCTTTTCCAGCCGTTCGGGGGTGATGGTCATCGACCCCACGCTGAGATCCCAGCGCCCGGCCCAGTTGCCGCCGGTGATCAGTGTCCAATCAGGCGTGACGAAGCAAGGCTCCACGCCCAGACGCCGGGCGATCTCGACTGCGGCGTCGATGTCGAAGCCGCTGAATTCGCTGGCAGTGCGTTCGTCGGACGCGCATTTGCTGTTGGCCACGCGTTTGGCCTCGGGAACCAGCTCGCTCTGCGGCGGGTAGGCCGGGTCGGTGGAGATGCGCAGGGTGCCGCGGGCCTGAATCGCAGCCAACAGGTCGGCAGGCGCGGCGGTGGGGGGTGGGGGGCTGCTGCACGCGGTCAAGAGCAGGGCGGCAGCCAGGATCAGGCAGACAAGACGCAGGTTCATGGGCATTCTCTCCTCAATGTGCATGAGAACGGTGGGGTGTGGATGGGAGCAGGGCCGATGGCCCTGCCCCCGGTGATGGGGCGTAACCATACACGATCTGGGCGCAGGGTTCAAATCGGCCAAAAACGGCAGCATCTCCGGTTTCGCGTTTCCCCAAGATCGGCTACAATCCGCCCATGCGTCCCCACCTGCACCTTGCCGACCCCGATCTGCTGGAGCAAATCCTCGCCGAAGCCAAGCGCATTCTGGCCGAGATCGGCATGGAAGTGCACAGCCCCGAACTGCGCCGCCGCCTCAGCGCGGCCGGCCTACCGGTGCAGGAAAGGGACGCGCGCGTCTACTTCCCACCGGACGTGGTGGATCAGGCCATAGCCGCGGCCCCGGCCTCCTTCACCCTCTGGGGCCGCCAGGGCGCGAGTTCAGTCGAACCGCGCACGCTGGGCCAGGGCCAGATGCACTTCGCGCCCGGCTCCAGCGGCCTGTATCTGCTCGATCATCGCAGCGCCGCGGTGCGAATGCCGGTCACGCTCGATTTGGTGGAGGCGTTCCGCCTGGTCGATGGCATGGAACACATCAGCTTCGCGGCCACCTCCTTTTCCACCGGCGACGTGGCCCCACAGATCGCCGACGCCTGGCGGCTCTATCTGGCCCTGACACAGACGCGCAAACCCCTGGTGTCGGGCGCGTTCACCGCGCACGGCGTGCCGCGCATGGCCGAGATGCTGGCCCTCTTCCGCCACGATCGGGCGGATCTGGCTGCCCGGCCCCTGGCCTTGTTCACGATCACCGCGTCCGGCAACTTCCGCTATTCCGCAGATTCCTGCCAAAACCTGCTCGATTGCCTGGCGTGGGGCATCCCCGTGGAGATCGTGCCTCTGACGATCATCGGCCTGGTGGCGCCGGTCACGCCGGTGGGAGCGGCCATCTTTCACGTGGCAGATGCGCTGGCCGGGATCAGCATGGCCCAAGTCCTGCGGCCGGGGCACCCGGTGCTATTCGGCGGGGGCGCGGCTGCCTTTCACATGCGCGAGGCCACCTCGCCCCTGCCCGCGGTCGAGGCGCTGCGTCATGTGGCCCTGTACACCGCGGTGGGTCGGCATCTGGGCTTGCCCACCCAGGCCTACACCGCGACCAGCGAAAGCAAGCAACTGGACGCGCAAGCCGGAGCAGAGACATGGGCCAGCGCCATGAACGCGGCGCTGGCCGGGGTGGATCTGGTATCGGGGCCGGGCATGTTGAACTATCTGCTCACCTTCCACCTGCCCAAATTGGTGGTGGACAATGAGATCTGCGGCCAGGTGCTGCATTTTCTGGGCGATGTGGCGGTGCGCGAGGATGCGCCGGCGCTGGAACTGGCGCGCAGCCAGCTGCAAGAGGGGCATCTGCTGACCGCGCCGCACACACAACGGCATTGGCCGCAGCAAATGTATTTGCCGGGGCCGGTGTGGGATCGACGCACGCTGGAGGGATGGCAAGCCGCGGGCAGCCCCACCCTCTGGCAGCGGGCCGTGGCCGAGGTGGAGGCGCGGCTGGCCGCGTACGAGCCTTTGCCCACGGATCCGGCCATCGACCGGGAGTTGCGGCGGCTGCTGCGCGACGCTTGCGACTGCCGCCTGCCCGACCTGCCCCCGGCCCCCTCCCCACAGACAACCACGCAGGGTTACCTCAACACAGCAGAGGGCCGGGGGCGACGCGGGGGACGGATGCGAAAACGAACGCGCACGGGGTAATCCTTTCAGGCCGAGCGCCACATGGTCACTTCCGCTTCGATCTCGCGCTGGCCCATGGCCTTGGCCACCGAGATGCGATGGTGGCCATCGCGCACATAATACTTGTCGTCCACCTGCACCAGTTCCACCGGGGGCAGCGCCACCCCACGCAGCCGGGCTTCGGCCACATTGATCCAGCGATCCTGGGTGTGGGTGCGCAGGGGATGGAAGGCGGCGTCGAAGTCAGCCTGCCGGCCCTCACTGCCGACGATCTGAGCGATGGACACCAGGTGGATGCCGGCGTAGTGCCGGGCCGCAAGCTGGCGTCTGCCGGCGCCCGCGTCTGCGCTGGCGCCATGCAAACTGGCCAGCGCCTGCGGGCGGCCGGTCAATCTGGCCAGAAACTGGCGGCGTTGGCCGCGATCGTAGGCTTTTGCAAAGGCCTGCGCCGCCCGCTGCCGGGTGCGCACCTCGCGTTGCGCCTGTCCGTAAGAAGCGACTGAATACTGTAGAAAAGTAGCGGGGGCGTACATGGTGGCATCTCCTGTGTTGGGGCAACCCTGCGTGGTTGCCTGTTGCCTTTATCCTGCCCACAGTCTACGCCTCGCCCGTACGCGGCCCGTTTCACCCCCCGTTTCCCTACCGTTTCGGTTTCCGTTTCCCGGCCATGTATAATGAGCGTCCTTCATCCAGGAGAAAGGCATGTCTCGGCTCGAACTGCACTTTCTGGGCGTTCCCCAGATCACCCTCGACGGCAAGCCGATTGCCACGGACCGGCGCAAAGCGGTGGCGCTGCTGGCCTACCTCGCGCTCGCGGACGGGGCGTGCAGCCGCGAACGCCTGGCCGCGCTCTTTTGGCCCGATTACGACACGGCCAGCGCCTCCGCCTACCTCCGCCGCACCCTGTGGGAGATCAATCACATGCTGGGGCCGGGCTGGATCGAGGCAAATCGCCAGGCCGTAAGCCTGCCCCAGGGCGACACCCTGTGGCTGGATGTGGCCGCGTTTCGCCATCTGACCTCAGCCACGGGCGACATCCCCGCGCTGAGCGCGGCCGTGGCCCTGCATCGCGATACCTTCCTGACCGGGTTCTCCCTGCAGGACGCGCCCGATTTCGACGACTGGCAGCGTTTTCAAACCGAGGCCCTGTGCGGCGAGCTGGCCAGCGCCTACGAGCGGCTGGCCGCGGCCCACGAGGCCGCGGGCGATCCGGAGCAAGCCCTGGCCACAGCCCAACGCTGGCTGCAGATCGACCGCCTGCACGAGCCAGCGCACCGTCTGATCATGCGCTTGTGCGCGCAAGCCGGCCAGCGCACAGCCGCGCTGCGCCAGTACGAGGCCTGCCGCGCCGCCCTCGCCGCGGAACTGGGCGTGGAGCCGGAACCGGCCACCCTCACCCTCTACCATCGCATCCGCAGCGGCGAACTGGCCCCCGCCGCAATCGCACCCCCTGCCCCCATGCAGCCGGCGGCTGTTCCCATGGCCACCGCGGCCACAGTTCTGCCCATCCCGGCCACGCCCTTTCTGGGCCGAGCGCAGGAACTGGCCGAGATCACCGCCCAGATTCTGCAACCCCACTGTCGCCTGCTCACCCTCATCGGCCCGGGCGGCAGCGGCAAGACCCGCCTGGCCCTGGCCGCGGCCGCGCGCCTGGCCTCCCATTTCCCCGACGGCGTCTTCTTTGCAGCGCTGGCGCCCCTGACCGCGGCAACGCAACTGGGCGCCGCCATCGCCCAGAGCATTGGGCTCAACTTCTACGGCGTAGAACAGGATCCCACCGCCCACTTGACCAACCATCTGCGGGGACGACGGCTGTTGATCGTGCTCGACAACTTCGAACACCTGCTCGATGATGAGCAAAGCCCCGCTGCCGGCCTGCTTTCGCACCTGATCGCCACCGCGCCGGGCCTGCGCCTGCTCGTCACCTCGCGGCTGCGGCTGCGGCTCAGCGGCGAGCACCTCTACCCGGTTCCCGGCCTGCCCGTCTCCCTCGACGATGCAGAGGGAGAGGCCAGCAGCGCCCTGCAACTCTTCCTGTACAGCGCCCGCCAGAGCCTGCCCGCGTTCGCCCTCACCCCGGCCAATCGCCACGCGGTCGCCGCCATCTGCCAGATGGTGGGGGGCCTGCCCCTGGCCATCGAACTGGCCGCGGGCTGGGTCAGCATCCTCTCCCCCCATGAGATCCAGCGCGAGATCGCCCGCAGCCTCGACATCCTGGCCAGCGATCAGCAAGATCGCCCGGACCGCCAGCGCAGCATGCGCGCGGTGTTCGATGCCACCTGGCAACGGCTGCCGGCCCACGAGCAAGAAATCTTGATGGCCCTGGCCATTTTCCGCGGGCCTTTCGACCGGGATGCAGCCCGGCAGGTCGCGGGGGCATCCCCCGCGCACCTGCTGGCCCTGGCCGGCAAATCACTCGTGCGCAGCGCCCCCGACCAGCGTTTCGAGCTGCATGAACTGCTGCGCCAATACAGCCACCAACGTCTCAGCGTCGCGCTCGACCTCTATCAGGCCGCGCGCGGGCGGTACATCGACCATTATCTGGCCCTGGTGCAGCAGCAGGGCGCGCTGCTGCAGGGGCCGCAGCAGCGCCAGGCCCTGGATCGCATCGATCAGAATCGCACGCATGTGCAAACCGCCTGGCTGTGGGCGCTGGCCGATGGCCGTTTCACCGCAGCCGCGGCCATCTTTCCCCTTTTGCATCGCTATCTGCTGGCGCGAGCCATTGCTCCTGACATGCGCTCCCTGGCCACAGCCGGACTGGCCCTCGTCGATGAGACGGCCACAGCCGCAGAGGAACGATTGGTGTATCTGCAGTTGCTCACCCTGCTGGCCTGGGCTGTTCGCTGGGATTGGGGCAGCAGGGATGCCGCCGACGCCGCCGCCAAAGCGCGCGCCAGGATCGAGGCCTGGGGCCTGGAAGAGAGGATGGGCAGCCTGATGGCGCCCCTGGCCGCGGTCTACGCCGAACGCTGCGACGCCGAGATCGGTTTCGCCATGATGCAGCGGTGCGTCGACCGGGCGCGAGCCGGGGGCAGCGACTATGACATCGCCTGGGCGTTGAGCCTGGCCAGCCAGTTTTATATGGCGCGGGGAGACTACGACACCGCCCGCCACGTGCTGCACGAGAGCGCGACCCGCGCTCGGCACAGCGGGGATCGCTCCCTGCTGGCCAATTCCCTGCTCTGCCTGGGCTACATGGAAGGGCACTTGCAGAATTTCGAGGAGGCGCGGCGGGTGTTGACCGAAAGCCAGGAGCTTTTCGCGGCCATGGGGCACCGGGGCGCTGTGGGCGAAGTGCTCTATCACATGGGGATCAGCCACCAGCACATGGGCGCGTACGCCGAGAGCATTCAGTTCATCCTGGCCGGGCGGCAGGTGATGGCAGAACTGGGAGACGCGCATCGCGCCGCGGATATGGCTTCCTGGGCCGCGGTGGTGGCCCGCGAGGCCGGCGATTTCGCCCTCGCCTGGCAGTGGCGGCAGGAGGCGCTGGCCGGCTACCAACAACAAGAAGATGAGCACGGCATCGCCTGGTGTTTGTGGGAGATGGCCGATCTCAGCCTGCACCAGGGCCGCATGCGCGACGCGCACAGCTATGTGCAGCAGGCCCTGGAGATCTTCGAGCGCATGAACATGATCCACGGCATCGGGTTCTGTCGGCGCACGTTGGGCGAGTTGGCTGCGAGCGCGGGGGAGGTGGAGGCCGCGGCCACGCACTATCAAGCCAGCCTGGCCCTGGCGCAGCAGGAGAACTATGCCTGGGGCGTCAGTTTTGCCCACAACCGGCTGGGGCAGCTGGCCTTGCAAGGGGGGCGGTGGGCCGAAGCAGAGTCGCATCTGCATCAGGCCCTGGCCAAAGCCGCGGCCTGGCCCGATCAGGCGCTCTGCCTGATGGCGATCAGCGGTCTAGCCGCGTTGGCGCTGGCGCAGGAAGATCTGCCGGCGGCGGCGATGCTGCTCCACGTGGTGCGCGAACAGCCCGTGGCCTGGCCCGAAAGCAAAGAGGAGGCTGCCGCGCTGGAGGAGCGCCTGCGCGCCGCCGCCCACCCCGCGGAGATCGCCCTGTGGGAAGCCGGCGCCCTCCCTCTCAACCGCACCATCGCAGGCTTGCTTGCCCAGTTCGAGACGCTGGGGGGATGAGTGTGTCAGGTGTCAGGTGTCAGACCCGTCATCAAAGCGTCGATTTCCTCTTCGATTCCCCTGATCCGGGCCCTGGTTTCATCGATCTCGGTCTCGATCCGCACCTGCGAGATGGCGTCGGGGGGCGGGATCAGCTTGGCTTGCAGGCGCAAGAGATAACGGCGGGCCTCATCCCGCTGCTGCTCCAGCTCCTGCACCTGCCATTTTATGGCTGTGTCCGCCGCGGCGGTGAGGGGCTGACTGCGCAGTTGCAGCGTCACCGCGCCCGCGGGCACCGCGTCCGCTTCTGCTTGCAGCCTGGCCCCGCCCAACCATTCATCCTCCTGGAAAAGTTGGATGAGGATGCTGATCGGCCCGATCTGCTGCGGGGTGAGATGGAAGTAGAAAGGAGGCGGATTGGCCCCACGGCGCAGGCGGAAGGCGTAGGTGTCGGGGTCGGCGATGGCGCAGGCAGGCGCGTTGACGCGCAGCCGCAGCCGCACCGCATCCGCCCCCGCGGCAAAGAGCACCTCCGCCTCTCCCGATTCCACGCGCGTCAGGTCTTTCTCCTGCAAGATGGGCGCGTCGGGCTGGCGGATGGCCACGGCCAGCACAAAGGAGACGCCCACCGTCACACGCTCCGGCGCCGCGGCATCGATGCGCAGGGCTTGATACGCGTCGGGAAGGCTCTGGGGGATGTCGGGAGAAAATTCTACCTCGGCGGGGGGCGGCGGCGGGGGCGGCGACGGCAAGATATCGAAAGAAAGTTCTTCCTCGGCAGGATCGAGGGCGCCCTTGGTGGCCGATTCCCAGGGAAACAGCGCTTGCAACCTGCTGCGAGGCAGGGCGGGAACACGGCGGCCATCGAGCAGGCCCAGAGGGTCGATGAAGAGCAGCTCCACGCCGGGCGAGGCCCAGGCCGCCCCTTCGGCAGCATCGGCAACGACAAGATAGACGGGGCGGGGCCATTCGCTGCCACTGAAAGAATCGCGCAGGGCCTGAAACCAGGCCGCGGTGAGGTCGCAGCCATAGGCCAGGAAGACATGGCGGCTGAAGATCTCGTGCAGCAGCCAGCGCACCTCCGCGCGGCGGGGATCGTGTAGCAGTCGCTCTTCTGCAGAGGTATCGCCCTGCTGGTATGGCCCCTCCGGCTCACCGGGGCTGCCGAAGAGATGCACCAGCGCGGGCAGTGTGTCATCCCGGTGGGCCAGGGTGTCATCACGCACCACCGGCTCGTACGCCACCCCGGCCTGCTCGAAGGCGTGGGCCAGTTGCGTATCGACGCGCGTGGTCAGCACCCAGAAGATGGGCATTTCCTGCACGCAGCGCGCCAGCCGGCTGCAAAAATCGGCGGCCGCAGCCTCATCCACCCCCGGCCCGATCAACAGGGCCAGGCGTCCGGCATACAGGGCCTCGGCAAGGGGAGCAAGGTTGTTCATGGCGGGGCAGAGAGAGAATTCAGAGAGAGAATTCAGAGAGAGAATTCAGAGAGAGAATTCAGAGAGAGAATTCAGAGAGAGAATTCAGAGAGAGAATTCAGAGAGA
>JABWBG010000077.1 GCA_013360575.1 Caldilineales bacterium | reverse complement strand
CGGCAGCCGCCGCTCCGGCGATCACTGGGACATCTGGCGTTGGCAGGGGGATGGCGGGGCCGGCGCGGCCCTCACCGCGCCGCCAGCCCTGCGCGACCGGCCCATCCATGCTGTGGCCCCGGCGCTCAGCCCCGATGGCCGGCAGTTGCTCTTCCTCACCAACCGTCGCGGCCCCTGGGAAGTGTGGATCATGGACACGCAGGGCCGAAACGCCCGGCCTTTCGCGCCCGCGGCCCTGGCCGGGATCCCCTTTCAGTACGATTTCGCGGACGAACGCGTGGTCTTTTGGGGGCGCTGAGGCCGCCGGGCCGGCGTCAGGGCGCGATCAAGGCCCACCAGTCGCGCCAGTGGGAGGGCGCAGGGCCGGGGGGGGCCGTCTCCGTCGCGGCGGGCAGGGCCGCAGGCTCTGCCGCGGCGCGTGGGGGGATGGCGATCACCGGCTGATCGCCCGGTTTCACCCAATTCCGCTCATTGCGGGCGTAGTCATCCACCGCCGCGCCCTCCTCGGCCTGGGCGATCAGTTCGAGGATCTCCTGTTGTTCCGCTTCCAGCGCTTGCAAGTGCGCCTCGGCCTGCACCAGTTCCGCTTGTGCACGCAGGCCCAGCAGGATGCGGCTGCTATAGCTGACCACAAAGGCCACGCAGGCGATGATCCCCACCGCGGCCACGATCTGCCGGACGGTGAAAAGCTGGCGTTGGGGAAGGGGAGAGTGTGACACAGGGTGTGCGGGGCGCCGGTTGGGAGAGGGGGGATAAAAAAATCCCCGTCAGTGATCTGACGGGGATTGCAAGCGGAGTGCCGATGGAGGGACTTGAACCCCCACGAGCCAATGCCCACTGCGTCCTGAACGCAGCGCGTCTGCCTATTCCGCCACATCGGCTGCTCGTTTAGTAACGATTCGTGGCTGTATTTTACACTATCTGGGCTGGTTGTCAAGCTGCAGGGTGCGGCGTTCGGTAAGGGTCACCTTACGGGTGAGGGTGTACCAGCGGGCAAAGGTGGTGAAGCGTTCTGCCGGTTCGTTCAGCCGGCCCACTTCCATGTCCTGGATGGCGGTGGAGGCAGCGTAGGTGTAGAGCGGATAGTAGAGGAGGATGGCGGGGACTTCGGCGGCAAACACCTGCTGGAAGCGGGCGTAGAATTGCCGACGCTGTTCGCGATCGCTGATGATGCGGGCCTGCTCCATGGCCTGATCCGCCTCGCGGTTGCTCCAGCCGCTGTAGTTCTGGCCCTCTGGCGTGGCCTGGCTGGAGTGCCAAAGGGGGTAGGGATCGGGATCGCCCAGGACTTCCCAGTTGAGGATGGCGGCGGTGAAGTTGCGGGGGAGGAGGAAATCGTTGACCAGACCGGTGAAGGAGATCGGTTGGGGGATGGCGCGCACGCCGATGCGGGCCAAATCCGCGGCGATGGCCTGATTGAGCAGGATGGAGTGGGGGGCGTCGTCGCTGAGGAGGATGAATTCGAGATCGACGCCCTGCCGTTCGCGCACGCCATCGCCATTCAGGTCGCGCCAGCCCGCTTCGGCCAGCAATTCATCCGCCGCCTCCAGATCAGAGGCATAGCGGGGGATGGTGGGGTCGTGCGCCCAGGCGCCGGGGGGGATGGGGCTATCGGCGAGGACGCCGACGCCGGGAATGACTAGATCGAGCAAGCGCTGGCGGTCGATGCCGTGGGCCAGGGCCTGCCGCACCTGCGGGTCGGCCAGGAAGGGGGCGTTGGCGGCGTTGAGGTTGAAGAGGATGAGGGTGTAGCCGGGCAGGGGGGAGGTAAAAAGCTGGAGGTTGGGCAGGGATTCGGCCTGGCTGATGTATTCGGGCAGGATGCGGCGCACGCCCTGCACTTCTCCCACCTCTGCCGCGGCGAGGATGCTGGGGTAGTCGGGGAAGAAGCGAAATTCCAGGGCGTCGAGGAAGGGGGGCGAGGCAAAAGCCCGCGGATTAGGTTCCAACCGTACATGGCGGCTGTCCAATTCGATCACGCGGAAGGGGCCGCTGCCGATCGGCTGGGTGTTGAGTTGGGCCTGCGTCAGGTCGCGGGCGCGATAGCGCTGCCAATAATGTTTGGGCAGCACGCCAAACCAGCGGATGGTGGTGTAATCGGGAAAGGGGGCGTACGGTTCAGAGAGCTGGAAGAGGAGGGTGCGATCGTCTAGCTTTTGGGCAATGACCGCGCGCCAAAGGGTGGCCAGATCGGGCAGCACGGGCAGGTCAGGGTCCTGCATCAATTCGACGGTGAAGAGTACGTCGTCGGCGGTGACGCGCAGGCCATCGTGCCAGCGGGCATCGCTGCGCAGGGTGAAGGTGAAGACATCGCTGGCGGGGCTGGCCTCCCAGCGTTCGGCCAGATCAGGCTGCAAGTCGCCCTGCTCATCCCATTTGAGCAGGCCGTTGTACACCAACGCGCACAGATCCCGGTCAACCTCGTTATGTTGGCAGAGCACCGGGTTGATGTATTGGGGGTTGCCCACCACCCCTTCCACAAAAACGCCCCCGCGGGCGGGGACGTCTTCTGTGGTGTAGGTATAGGCCGCGTAGCTGAGGAGGGCGACAATGAGGAGCAGGCCGAGGAGGGCCAGCACCGCCTGCCAACGGATATGACGGCTCACAGCAGGTCTGCGGCGGCGAGAATGCGTGGAGAGAGGGCGTTAGCCGGCGACACGCACGGCCACGATGGCCAGGATGAAGAAGAGGGCGGAAATGCCGATGGTGACCTGGTAGAGGGTTTTTTCCAGGCCGCGGCGGGTGCGCTGGACGGTGGTATCGCTACCGAACATGCTGCCGGCGCCGCTGTTTTGGGTCTGCATCATCACCAGCGCGGAGATGAGGATGCCGAGGATGATCTGAGAGATGTAAATGATGGTTTCCAAGGGTATCTTTTGCCTCCAAGAGAATGGAGTGGGGATTATAGCATCAGGCCGGAAGGAACCCCAAACTGTTCAGCATCCGCGCCGCCCCCTCCCCGCCGGGAAGTAACATCCGCGGCATTCACCTCATCTGTATGGACGATGGACGATGGACGGGTCAAGCCATCGTCCATCGTCCATCGTCCATCCTCTACCCGTCCATCTCCCCTCTCTCCCACAACCCTGCCATGTCCTTTCTGAAGAATCTGTTCGGCGGCCGTCAAGAGGCCGTTTCCCTTCCCTCCCATCCCGTCCCCGCCAGCGGGGAGCCGATCCACGTCAGCGATGCCGATTTCGAGCGCGTGATCATGCAAGCCGACCGCCCGGCCATCGTCGATCTGTGGGCGGATTGGTGCGGGCCTTGCCATCGCCTGGCCCCTACCATCGCCCAACTCGCCGCCGCCTATGGCGACCGGGTGATCGTGGCCAAGCTGGACGTGGACGAAAACCCCCGCAGCGCCGCCCGCTTCGATGTCATGGGCATCCCCACCGTGCTCTTCATCGCCAACGGCGCGGTCGTCGACCGATTGGTGGGCGTGCAAAGATACGAAGCCTTTGCCAACCGCATCGAGCACCTGTTGACTGCGGAACCAGCATGAAGCAACCCTGGTGGTGGCCCTGGCGCCGCGTGCCTGAGATGACGCCAGAGGCGCTGCACGCGGCCCTGCAAACAGGCCAGCCGCTGCAACTGGTGGATGTGCGCACGCGAGCCGAACATGCCCGCGGGCACATCCCCGGCGCCCGCCCCAGCCCGATCCACGCCTTTCGCCAGGCGTGGCCGGCGCTGGCGCTGGATCCGGCCCGTCCGGTCATCCTGATCTGCCTGAGTGCGCACCGTTCGGTTCCGGCCACGCGGCTGCTGCTGGCGCGGGGGTTCGATGCGCGCCAACTGGCCGGGGGCATGCTGGCCTGGAAAGGGCAAGGTCTGCCCACAGAAACCGGCCCCTGATCCTGGGCTAAAACGCAGAGGATGCGCCGCGGATGGGGATCGGCGGCGATCTCTGGTATACTGGCGCGCCTGTTCGATCTCGAACGCTCATGACTTGAGCGCTCTGCCGTTGAGACCCCGCCATGCCCCTTTCTACTGCTCCAGAGACGCGCGCCCTGATCGGCGAACGCTGCCAAATCCAACCACAGGCCGTTGTCGGCCTGGTCTACCGGCCCGATTGTGGGCCAGCCCGCCTGGGAGATGAGGCGATCGTGCGGGCGTTCACCCTCATCTACGGCGATGTAACCATTGGCCGCGGCTTCCGCAGCGGCCACCACGCCCTGATCCGTGAACACACCACCATCGGCGATTGGGTGCTGGTGGGCACCAGCGTGATCATCGATGGGCATGTGCAGATCGGCGATTATGTCAGTCTGCAGGGCCGCGTCTACGTGCCCACGCACACCACCATCGGGCAGTATGTCTTCATCGGGCCGGGCGCGGTGCTGACCAATGACAAATACCCCCTGCGCCGGCGTTCCTCCTACCAGCCCCAAGGCCCCACCCTGGCCGATCATGTCACCATCGGCGCCAATGCCACGGTGTTGCCGGGCGTGCACATCGGCGAAGGCGCGGTGGTGGCCGCGGGCAGCGTGGTCACGGCAGATGTGCCGGCCTGGAGCCTGGCCGTGGGCGCGCCGGCGCGCATCCGCGCCCTGCCCGCGTCCCTAAAAGAGCCTAACCAACCGATCTTCGGCCCCGCCCGCGTCCCTAAAAGATCCTAACCAACCAATGCCCGGCCCCGCCCGCGTCCCTAAAAGATCCTAACCAACCAATGCCCGGCCCCGCCCGCGTCCCTAAAAGAGCCTAACCAACCAATGTCCGGCCCCGCCAGGGCTAAGACGCCGCCCGGACAACGGCCTTGCAGAATTGTCATACGCTGCTTTTGCTTTTTTCACTTTGAATTCATGCGCCCATGCTACAATGGGACAGTATTCAGTATTCAGTATTCAGTGGTCAGTATTCAGTCACTGACCAGCGACCACTGATCACTGAATACTGACCACTGAATACTGAATACTGAATACTGACCACTGACCACTGACCACTGACCACTGAACCATGAGCAACACCATTCGCGCCGGCGTCATTGGCGTGGGGGCTATGGGCGGCAACCACGCCCGTGTCTATGCCCGCATGCCCCACAGCACCCTGGTGGCTGTAGCCGATACCGACGCCGACCAGCTCAACCGCGTGGCCCGCACCTACCGCGCCCACGAATACAGCGACTACCGCCACATGCTCGACCAAGAAGCCCTGGATGTAGTCAGCATTGCCCTGCCCACCCACCTGCACTACGCGGCCGCGCTGGAAACCATGCAACGGGGCATCCACACCTTTGTGGAAAAGCCCCTGGCCGAATCGGTAGCCACTGCCCGGGCCATGATCGATGCCAGCCATCGCTATGGCGTCATTTTGGGTGTAGGGCACATCGAGCGCTACAACCCGGCAGTGATCGCGCTGAAAGAACGCCTGGACAGCGGCCAATTGGGCAAAGTATTCCAGATCCACGCCCGCCGGCTAGGCCCCTTTCCCCCGCGCATCAAAGATGTGGGCGTGGTCTTCGATCTGGCCACGCACGAACTGAACATCATGGAATATCTGGCCGGCACCGGCATCCGCAGCATCGCCGCGGAGGTGAATCGCAACCTGCAAAACCAGCACGAGGACCTCGTCGCCGGCCTGCTGCGCTTCGAGAATGATGTGGTGGGCGTGCTCGACATCAACTGGCTCACCCCCACCAAGATCCGCCAGATCTCGATCTTGGGCGAGCGGGGCATGTTCCTGATCAACTATCTGACGCAGGAATTGTGGTTCTATGAAAATCGCTCGGCCCACGACCGCTGGGAGGGGCTGGCCACCGTAGGCGTCAGCGAGGGCAGCGTCATCAAATACGAGATCGAGCGGGTGGAGCCACTGCGGGCCGAATTGGAAGCCTTCATCGACGCGGCCCAGCATGGCTACAACGGCCTGGTCAACGGCGAAGAGGGCCTGCGCGCCGTGTATCTGGCCGAGCAACTGCTGCGGGCCAGCCGGGAGCGGCGGGTGATTGCCTTGCCGCCCTACACGCCTGTGCCCGCACTCCACCCGGCGGCCCAACGGCTGCCTGTCAGGCCGCTGACCGCGGCTGTGCCGGTCGAAGGCTGAACGGCCAGGATGGGATCTGCCATGCGACTGCTGATCATCCTCGGCGCCGGGGGGCACACCAAGCAGATGCTGCGCCTGGTGGAACTGCTAGGCCCCGGGTATGACTACCATTACGTCATCGCCGATTATGACGATCTCTCCGAGCACAAAATCGTGCAGCCGGGAAGGGTACATCGCATCTTACAGCCACGGGAGAAAGTACGAGGGGAGACCGACTCGTTGCCCAGGGTGCTGCGCAAACTGCCGGTGGCCCTCAGTCAGGCCTGGCGCATCCTCAGCGCCGCCCGGCCAGATGCCGTGATCGGGGCCGGCCCCAGTTTGCAGATCCCCATCGCCCTCGCCGCCCGGCTGCGGCGCGTCCCCGTCATCTTCATCGAGACAGCCTCCCGCGTCGAGTCTCTCTCCCTCACCGGCCGGCTGATCTACCGTTACCGGCTGGCCGACCGTTTCTACGTCCAGTGGGAACAGCCCTTGCAGCGCTACCCGCGGGCGCGTTACGCCGGGCGGCTGCTGTGAGATAGAAGCAGCCGTGCTCTCTTTTTTCTCTGCATCGCCTTTTTTCATGATCTTTTGCACAGTCGGCACCACCGATTTCGATCCCCTTGTCCAGGCCCTGGATGCACTGGCGCCCACGCTGGCGGAGCCTGTCCTCTTTCAGATCGGGCAGGGCGCGTACCTGCCGCAGCACGGAGAATGGTTTCGCTTCCAGCCGAGCCTTGACGCCCATTTCCAGCAAGCCTCGCTGGTCGTCGCCCATGGGGGGTTCGGCACCACCATCGAGGTGCTGCGCTGGCACAAACCGTTGATCAGCGTGCTCAATCCTGATCGGTACGATGGCCATCAGGAAGAGATCTTGCGCCGCTTTGCCGCGGATGGGCACCTCATCCCCTGTTTCGACCTGGCCGACCTGCCGGCAGCGCTGGCGCGCGCCCGCGATGCCCATTTCATCCCCTACCAGCCGCCGCAGACCACCCTGCCACAGGAGATCCGCGGCTTCCTCGATCAGATCGCCCGACGCCGAGCGTAAGGGGCTACACAAAAAGCGCGCATCTTTTGCCCTGGGATGGCGCTGTGGTAAGATGGCGTGCTCCATTCCCCCCCCGCCCTGACAGACGACCGGACGGCAAGGTGAAAATTCTGTCATCTCGCCGGCCGGTCTTGTTCATTCAAAATTCACGTCCTACCCCTACAATACTTCACCAAGGTGTGAGCGTGGGAAGTACGCGTCTGATCGGCCACATCCATGACCGTGGCCCGGCGTTCCCGCCATCACGCCCCCATAAACATCCCCGCATGGAGGTGTCACACATCATGCACCGGAAGGTTCTCCTTCTCCTCGTCGCCAGCTTGCTTGTGCTGGTGGCTGTTGGTGGGCCCGCGGCCCTGGCCGAATCGCCACTTGAGCATACTGCGGCCCTGCAAACCGGCGACGAGCCCCTCGCCCCCCCGCCCCCCCCTGAACTCGATGCTGCCGGTCTCAGCCCCGATCGCGTCTACCCCGCGTCGGGAACGCCCGGTTTTTACATCGAATCAGGGCGCTTCAACATCCTCGGCCCTGCCGACGCCTACCACGCCACCGGCACTTTCGCTTTCTGGGCCTGGGCGCAACTGAACCCGGTCAAGGGCGGTTACAATTTCAGCGAGCTTGATGCCTGGATCCAGGCCGCTGCCGACCAGGGATATCAAGAGGTGGGCATCGCCATCTACACCTACATCAGCCGCTTCACCACCTGCCCGCTGCAGGGCATCGATCCGACCCCGGCCTGGGTGCGGAGTGGCCCCAACGGCGTGTTGGAAACCTTCACCACCGGCGACAACGGCAAAAATGATGACGCCGTCCTGGTCTCTGATGTCCCAGACTCGCGCAACTCGGCCGGCTGCGTCAACTTCAATGGCCCCTGGTACCTGCCCGACTACATCGACCCCTATTACAAGTCGAGCTACAACAGCTTTATCATCGCCCTGGCCGATCACTTGCTCTCCTCGCCGCACCGAGAGCGCATCGGCTGGGTGGCCATCGGCATGGGGCGCGACGGCGAAAACAAGGCCGCCGATGACATGGATGACGCCAGCCTGCAAGCAAACGGGCTGACGCAGACCGCCTGGCTCAACTTCGCGTTCAGCACCATCGACATGTACCGCGGCGCGTTTTATGATGGCGCCGGCTTCCCACGCATCCAGTTGATCACGCAGAACGCGCCCTTCTACCTCTCGTCCACAGAGCGCCGCGAGATCGCCAACTACGCGGCATCGCGACGGGTGGGCGTTTCCATCAACAACATCACCTCCGACTTCAACTTCACCGAATCGTGCGGCAGCACCAACCCCAGCGTGCGCTGCACCGGCATGTATGATCAGGCCCGGCAATACAATTCCGTCATCCCCATCAGTCTGGAAAGCTACGATTACATGATGGGCACGCCGAATGAGTTCTACTGGTCCATGGCCCGCGCCCTCGATGTACACGCCGACTACATCCGGCTCTCCCACTTCTGGCAAACGCAGACCAACGACATCAACCTCACCACCGCCGAATGGACGCGTAAATACCTGGGCAAAGGCTTCGAATCGGGCCAGCAACAGCCGCCCAGCCTGTGGAGCCGGGCCCGCGAACACAAAAACCCCTGTTTCCTCAACTACGCCGTGGAATGGAACTGCAACTGGTGGCCCACCAGCGGCAATTTCGAGTTCTACCTGGCCCAATTGCATCTGGCCAAGCAGGGCGGGATCACCATCCCCGTCACCGATGACAACCGCGTGGTCATGACCGGCTGGAACCACAGCGAATCGGATGTGGTGAACAAGCGCTGGCACTACAACACCAGCCCCTTCGATCAGAACCTCTACGAGGCCGGCCTCTATCGCCTTTCTCATGCCAACGGCGTGCAGATCGAGGTCAACCCCGGCTGGGTTGCCCGCCGCAGCGACCAGGCCACGGGGCATTCCAAGTTCATCTACGATGCCGCCGACGCCTATTTCGCCCGCTCGCAGCCCCCGGCCGAGAGCACCTTCAAGGTGGTGATCACCGTCACCTACCTGGACGTGGGCAACGATGAATGGCTGCTGGTGTACGACTCGGTCAGCGGGCCCAAGGCGGCCCAGGTCTTTGCCATCAATGATTTCGATGTGCGCCTGGCCCTGGCGGTCGATCCCTTCCTGCCCAGCACCGGCAAACTGCAAACGCCGGTCAACTACATCAAGAAGACCAACTCTGGCAAATGGAAAATTGCCACCTTCACCATCGATGATGGCAACTTCAACAACAACCTGTTGGCCGAGGCCCGCGCCGATTTCTACATCGAGAGCAAAAACCGCCAGGGCGAGTTGGATGGCAATGAATACATCCACCATGTCGATATCCGCAAGGTGGAGGAATTCGTGGAAGTGACCCCCACGCCCACGCCCACCAAAACGCCGACGCCCACCACCATCCCTACCCACACCCCCACCCCCACCGTCACCCCCACGCCTACGGTCACGCCCACGGCCACGCCCTCGGTTGGCATTGTCAACGGTTTTGCCTGGGCCGATGCCAACAGCAACAGCCAGCGCGATGCCGGCGAAGGCCTGGCCGGCGCGGTGCTGACACTGAAAACGCTGGGCGGAACGGTGCTGAACACCGCCACCACCCCGGCGGACGGCAGCTACAGCTTCAGCGGGCTAGATCCGAACAGCTACCTGCTGGAAGAAACCGCGCCGCCAGGATATGGCCCGGCCCTGCCCCCCGGCAACATCATCGTCGTAGCAGTGCAGGCGAACACCACCTTCACCTGGAACTTCCAGCACCCGGTAGCCCCGGTTGCCACCCACACCCCCACGCCTACGCCCACCCTCACCCCCACGGCCACCCTCACCCCCACGCCCACTCACACCCCTACGGCCACTTCTACCCTCACCCCCACGGTCACCGCCACCCTCACCGCCACACCCACGCTGGCGCTGACCGAAGAGATCTACCTGCCGCTGCTCTGGCGCGCGGCGACCACCGGCGACTGATCCCTGCCGCCGCCGGCCTGTCTGTGCTGACACGGACAGGCCGGCGGCTTCTTTCGTTCCTTGACTGGCTGTGCCCATCTTGCTGCGGCGTCTGCGGCCGGCGGCGCTGATCTTTGGCCTGTTCCTGTTCAGCGCCCTGCCCCTGATCACCGGCGACGACTTTGCCGGCGCTCACCCCCTCGCCTCTTCCACACCCCAGCCCGCGTTCTGCGGCGGCGCCTATTGGGGGGACACCAGCAGCGGCAGCAACGAGATCGACCTCTATCCCTGCCGCCCCACCTGGCCCGAAACCGGCCCCGAACAGCGCTACCTGCTGCAAACCACCCTCACCCAGCCCCTCACCCTCACTCTCAGCCACGCCGCCGGCAGCGATCTCGACCTTTTTCTGCTGGAAAACGGAGATCTGGCAACCTGTCACGCCGCCGACGCCACCCTTTCCCTCGCTGCCCTGCCTCCCGGCGATCACACGATCATCGTCGACGGCTTCAATGGCAGCCAAGGCCCCTATCTGCTGCAGGTGGATTGCCGCGAAGCGCCCCTGGCCACCGCCACGCCCACACCCACGCCCCTGCCCACGGCCACACCTCTGCCCACCGCCACACCCACCCCCGCGCCCCCGCCCACCCGCACGCCCACCCCCGCCCGCCTCACCTTCTTCAGCTATCTGCCCCAGCAACATCAGGGCTTTCCCCCGCCCACCCCGCAGCCCCGCACCCTGGTGCTGCAACCTGGCAGCGCCGGCTATGAGGGGGTGCGCGATAGCTCGATCGACGCTTGGGCGATTTCAGAAAATTATGCTAATTTAGATAGATTGTTGCTGCGCCAGCCCGACATCATGGCCCCGATCCTGCACTTCGACCTCAGCCCCCTGCCCGCGCAGGCGCACATTGTCGAAGCCAAACTGGGCTTGTGGACGCTCAGCCAGAGCAACCCCAATCCTGCCGATGTCGGGCTGTACGCCCTCAACCGCCCCTGGGACAGCGCCGCCGTGACCTGGCTCTACGCCCAGCCGCAGGTTTTTTGGGCCGTCCCCGGCGCCAATGGCCTCCCCGCCGACCGCAGCGCCGCCCCTACCAGCCAGCAACCGGTCGACACGATCGCCCGCTGGTATGAGTGGGATCTCAGCCTCCTGGCCCAAGAGTGGCTGCAACACCCCGCCAGCAACCATGGCCTGTTGCTCAAGGCCTTTTCCCCCGCACGTGTCCAGTATGCCTTTGCTTCCGCCCAGTATCACAACCCTGCTGCCCGCCCCCGCCTGACCCTCCGCTACTGGACGCCCTCGCCCACTCCCTGAGTCCCTCCTTTCCCGCCCCCGCATCTACCAAGGAATGACGCAGACATGATCAACAGCAAGTCTCACATCATCAGCCCCGTCCTTCGCCCCGCCATGCACACCCAGATCGCCAATCCGGAGCAGGTCACGCCGGTGGTATCGCCGGCCCCCACCTCACCGGGGTATCGGCTGGGCAAACGGGCCTTTGATCTGATCTTCGTCACCCTCGCGTTGCTGCTGCTCTCGCCCCTGATGCTGCTGATCTACCTCGCCATCAAGTTGGAAGATGGCGGCCCGGCCATCATCACACAGCGCCGGGTGGGATTGGGCGGCCGCGCGTACCATTTCTACAAGTTCCGCTCGATGACGGTGGATGTGGATCATTCCTTCGCCCACCGCGAGTTTGCGCAACAGGTGATCCGCGGGGAGATCACCAAAGGCCCCAGCAGCAATGGCGGCCTGCTCAAGCCTACGAACGAGGGCCGCGTCATCACCCGCGTGGGCCGCATCTTGCGCAAGACCAGCCTGGACGAACTGCCGCAGTTGTTCAATATCATTTTGGGCGATATGAGTCTGGTGGGGCCGCGGCCTTCCATCGACTACGAAGCCGAAGTCTATTACGATTGGTACCTGCCCCGGCTGTCTGTGCTGCCCGGCATCACCGGCCTGGCTCAGATCAATGGCCGCAGCAGCATTCCCTTCCCCGAAATCGTGCGCTGGGACCTGCGCTACATCGCCGAGCGCTCCCTCTGGCTTGATCTCAAGATCGTGATCAAGACCCTGCCGGTGGTGGTGGGGATGCGGAACACGGCCTGAACCGGCAGACGCGGCAGCGCATCCCCGGCGTATGCCGCTCAACCTGTCTCGATCACCAGGGTGGGGGCGGAGAGAGTCGCGTCGGGCGGGGGGAGGGGCGCATCCTCCTCGCTGACCATCATGAAGCCCAACGTCACCGCGCCCAGGCGCAGACGGTCGCCATTGCGCAGGGGCTGGCGCTGCACCGCCGTCTCATTGACAAACACGCCGTTGGCGCTGGCCAGATCATAGAGAACGAATTGCCCCTGCTCCAGCCGCACGCGGGCATGCTGGCGTGACACGGTGGCATCTGCCAGCACGATGTCGTTGTAGCCCCCCTCGCGGCCCACATGCGTGAGCGCGGTCAGGGCGTGGGCGTGGCCGGCGAGCGGCCCATCCATCACCACCAGCCAGGCCAGGGGCGGCGCGATTTTCTGCTCGCCGGTCAGGGTCAGGGTCGCTTCCTCCTGCGGGGCCGCCCGGTCTAGCCGCGGGGGCGTGATCGGCCTGGGGCTGGCAGGGGGGGCCGCGGCTGCGCCCTCTGGCGGCGACAGGGGATCGACCTGCGGCGCCTCGTCCACCGCCGCGCCGGCGCGCACCCCCACACCAAAAGCATAGAGGATGAGGGAGAGCAGCCCCATTCCCGCGGCCAACAGGCCCAGATAGGCTAACAGCACCGGCGTTTCTCCCAGGCGATGGATCAACCCCGGTTGCAGGCTGAGCACCGCGCCTGGCGTGACCACGATCGCCGCGATCAAAGAGAGCACCCGCCAGAAAATGGCATCGACCTGCTGTTGCTGGCTATCGAAGAAGATCCACAGTGTGGAGACGCTGGCAACCGCCAGGGCGATGGCCACACCCCACCGGTACCATTCGGCGGCAAAGTGCAGGGGGTTGGCAAAGAGCAGATCGATCATGCGCTGGGGATCAAAGTTGTTTGAAGACGAAGGGAACCGGCCCCAGGTGGATGCGATCATCATCGTGCAGTTCCCGCTGCACCACGCGCTCGCCATTGATGTAGACGCCGCCGGCGCTGGCCAGATCCTGCACGCAGAAACGGTAGCCCTGCCCGCCCGCTTCGGCATAGAAACGGGCGTGGACGCGGGAAAGGGCGGGGTGTTCGATGGCGATGTCATTCTCCGCGGCCTGGCCCACACGAACGCCGGTCGGGTCGAGGGGATAGAGGCGCCCGCGTGGCGGGCCGGCCAATGCCACCAGCCAGGCAAATCCTGGGCGGGGGGGCAGCACCAACGTGGGATCGGTCAGGGGGGCGGCAGAAGTCATGGGGGATGCAGGCGCGCGCCGCCCGATCAGGCGGCGGTGAACAGCAGGGTGGTGGCGCCCAGACGCACTTCATCCCCCTCGGTCAGGAGATGCTGGTGCACAGGCTGGTCATTGACAAAACTGCCGTTGGTGCTGCCCAGGTCTTCGAGCAGGAAGCCGGCGGGGGTGGGCTGGATGCGGGCGTGCCGGCCACTGACGGCGGGATCGTCGAGCAGGGCGTCGACGCGGAAGGGATCGCGGCCCAAGACCACCGGTTGGTGCGCGGATAGTTCGATCTGCCGGCCCAATTGCTGGCCCTGCCGCACGATCAGGCGGGCCGCGGGGGCCACGGGGTGGGGGCGCGGCTGCGAGGCGAGGGTGGGCGCTTCATTTTCGGGGGCAAG
>JABWBG010000351.1 GCA_013360575.1 Caldilineales bacterium | reverse complement strand
GTCTTGCCGCCGCTGCCGCTGAAGGCCACGATCGCGCCGGGGTGCAGGCGCAGGGCCGTGCACAGGTTCATGGCCGCGCCGCCGCCTTGCCCCGGCTATTGCTGCCCGCGGGCCGGGCGCGTGTGCGCTTCATCGCTCCCCTCCTCCTCTTCTTCGCCGGGCGGGCCATAGGGCGCGGGTTCGCTGCCGGGGGGTGCGGTGGTCAGGCGCAGGAAATAGCCGCCCACCGGGATATCGCCGCCGTAACTGTAGGCCGAGACCGTGATCACATACTCGCCATCTGCCGGGGCCTGGTAGATCAAGCGGGCATTCTCACCGTAGATGCCGCTGCCGTCATCGTCATTCCAGGCCTGATAATTTTCCCACTCATTCAAAAAGAAGATCTGCACGAAACTATCGATCTGCAAGGAATCGACATCGATCTGCACCAGATCGCCCGCGTGCAAGGTCAGGGTGTGGTAATCGTAGTCGCCGGGATAGTCGATCGTGCCGGCCAGCCAGTCATCCCAGACCGCGGCGCGGCCATCTTCGGCGTCGGGGAAGGGGATCAGATCGGCGCTGGCCTGGACGGTGAAGCGCGAGCGCGTCTCGTCGAACTGTTCGATCACCAGAAAATAGGGCGCGTAGTCGGGCGTCAGCGTCACCGCGCCCTGCTCGGCGCCGCTGATCACGTCGTCCACCTCCAGGGTCGGGTCGCCATCGATATCGAGGACGGTGTATTTCAGGTCGGCGTCGCTGGCGACTTCGATATCCACCGTTGTATCCGGCGGCGCGACGATGCGGTATACCGCGGTGCTCCACACGTTGTCCAGCGTCCCCTGGAACCGGCGAGCCGGCGGCTGCGTGGGCGCGGGGTCTGCGCTTTTGCCCCCGGCCAGGGCCTGCAAACGATCGACCATATCGGCCATCGAAGCTACCAACGCGAAGGAATCGCCGTACATGAAGCCGGAGATGCCGATGATATTGCCCCGCTCGGTCACCAGCACGCCGCCGCTCTGGCCGCCGGCAATGGCCGCGTCTGTCTGCACGTAGGTGATGCCGCCCGTTTCCCATTGGCGCAGGCGCGAGAGGATGCCGCGGGTCATCGCCGGCTGGGGAAAGGCTTCGTACTCGTCCGGATAGCCGATCAGGTAGAGTTCGCTGCCGATGGGCAGGTCTTCGCCGTCGGCCAGGGGCAAGGGCGTGATCGCCGTATCCAGCGGCCCGATCAGAGCCAGGTCCGCGGTCAGATCCCAGCCGCGCACGGACGCGTCCGCGAATTCGGCGCCATCGGGGAAGACCACGCGCACGCGGGTGTAAGGCCACACCACATGGGCGTTGGTGATCACGTAGCGATCGAGCAAGAGGGCGCCGCTGCCGGTGCTATCGACTGTCTCGATGAAGGCCACAGCCGGGGAGACCTGCTGATAGACCGCGGCGGCCGCGGATGCGCCCGCGGGCGGGGCGACGATCGGGGAGGGGAGATCGCCCGGCCCCGCGCACGCGGCCAGGATCACAACCAGCAGCAAGAGGAGGGCGCGAGGGATAGGCATGATCACCGGCTCCTGAGTGTCTGTTCCGTGGTGGGATCAGCGTCCGCCGGGATTGGCGGGCGCGGTTTCCCACAGGCGCAGGAACTCCTGCGCCTGTTGGGAGGAATGGAGATAGGCAAAACGGGCCACTTGCCGGCCCACAGCGTGCAGACGTTCGGCCAGATCGGCATCCACCGCCCGGCCGGCGGCGTCGAACTGCTTCGAGGCCTGGGCGATGGAGACCTGTTCGGGCACCACCCAGGCGTGCAATGAGCGCCCCACCACGCGCAGGGCGTTGAGCGCGTTGGCCGCGCCCATGCCCCCGCCCGACACCGCCACCAACCCCATCACTTTGCCGCCCAGCTCCTCGAAACCCATGAGGTCGAGCGCGTTCTTGAGCACGCCGCTGTAGCCGCTGTGGTATTCGGGTGTGCCCAGGAGGATGCCGTGGGCCGCGCGGACTTGCGCTTGCAGCCGCGCCACATCGGGCGCGCGTTGCGCCTCTTGCTTGCTGCCGTCGCAGAAGACCAGGGCATAATGGCGCAGGTCGATCAATTCAGTTTCGGCGCCCAGGGCGCGGGCCCCGGCCAGGGCCTCGGTCAGGGCCATGCGGGTGTAGCTGACCGCGCGCAGGCTGCCGCAGATGCCGACGATGCGTAGTGGTTCGTGGGGGGGTGTGTTCATGGGGCGTGGGGCGTGGGGCGGGATTATTTTTGATTGAGCCATGTCATGACGGCTGTCAAAACCGCGCCGCCGATGGCCAGGGCTTTGTCGCTGATCGTGGTCAGGAAGCGCGAATCCGCGCGTGGCTCGATATCGCCGATCTTCATCCCCGGCCACACCGTCAGGCCGGGATAGAGCAGCCCCCGGATCATGCCCGGCGCCTGGGCGTACACCGGCGTGCGCAGATCCGCCTGCGTCACCACGCCCACCGCGGCCCCCGCAGCCACCCGATCTCCAAAGTCGACCTGCGGCCAGAACCGGCCCGCGGCCGGCGCCCGCAGCACCCGCTCGTGCGTGAAACCGGCCA
>JABWBG010000350.1 GCA_013360575.1 Caldilineales bacterium | reverse complement strand
GCCGCCTCTTCGAGGGAGACGCCGGGCTGGGCGGCGATGGCGGCCACATCGGCGCGGGCGAGGGTGCAGCCCAGTCCCCAGGCGCTGGCGGCCTCGGCCACGAACAGGGCTTCCGCCTCGGCCTCTGGGCGCAGGCCATGATGCAGATACGCGGCGTGCAGATGCCAGCCATGCTCCGGGGCCAGTCGCGCCAGCGCGTGCAGCAGGGCCAGCGAATCAGGCCCGCCGCTGACGCCGACCACGACGCTGGCGCCCGCCGGGATGAGGCCGTGGCGGTGGATGAACTGGCGCAGTTCGGAGAGGATGGACATGCCGGGGATTATACACGACCGGCGGCTGCGGCGTCATCCCCGCCCCCGCGCCCCCCGGCGTGACGAAGGACGAAAGACGAAGGATCGCGTTTTCGTCCTTCGTCCTTCGTCTATCGTCTATCGTCCACCGTCCACCATCCACCGTCTAATTCAAGTCGATCTTCCAAACCCCGGCCGCGGCCCCGCGATCGCCGGCGATCAACCAGTTCCGGGCCGGCCAATAGGATAAGGTGATCAACTGGTGGTCGGAGGCGGCGATCACATCCCACTTGCGCAGGTTGGAGGTGGCATAGACGTTGCCCTTGTTGCCGAGGGCATACAGGCTGCCATTGGCGGCGACGCTCCAGTTGTAGCTCCAATCACGGATGGTGAAGCTCAGGCGCAGCGCTCGCATACGGCCGCTGCTATCGATGACCAGCAGGCCCCTGCTGTCGGCGGACACGGCCAGGAGGGAATCGCCAAAGATGAGCAAGCGGGAGCGGCAGTTGACCTGGCGGCTGAGACGCTGCCAACCGCTCTGCGGATCGAAAACAGTCAGGCCGCAGGCGCCGTTGACATCGCCCCAGATGGCATAGAGCCGGCCCTGAAAGCCGCTGACATCGTAGGTGCGGTAATCGCCGATGCCATCAGCAGCATCGGCGATGCGTTCCCAGGAAGCGCCCATGTCGCTGCTGCGGTAGATCGCGCCCAGCCAGGTGGCGTTATCGCCGGCGTGGGCGCTGGTCGCGGCATACAACTGGCCGGCGCTGCCATCGAACCACAGGCCCCAGGTGTGAAGGACGTGGGGCAGGTTGCGATATTTGATCGTGGCCCCGCTGGGGATGTCGTGGCGATAGACGTTGCCCGCGTCCCACCCATCGCCACAGCAGGGGTCGACGCCGGGGATGAACAGGGTGTTTCCGGCCATTTCCATATCGATAAAGCCCTGCTCGGTGGGCCGGTACAGGGCGGAGAGGGACTGACCGTCGAACCGGGCCAGCAGCGCGCCATCACTTTCGGCCGGACGGGCGGCGCCAAACCCCAAATAGAGGGCGTCGCCTGCCGGGGCAATGGCATACGCGCCAAAATAGGTGGGATCGGGCGCATATCCGGTCGCTTGCCGGAACCAGGCGGCGTAATCCGCTCCCTCCAGCAACGGCTCCACCGGGTAAGGCGCGGCTCTTCCCTTGCCGGCCTGGACAGGAGAGAAGGGCAGGAGGAGAAGCAATGCCAACAGAAAGGTCAGTTGGGGAACCGGGCCCAAAAGGCCGGCAGCGCGACGAGATTGCATGTTTGGCTCCGATGTCGTTGTCATGAGGGGGTAGAGGGGAAGCAGCAGGCAGAAAGCCGGCTGCCTTCATTGCCCACCAGCCTAGCGAAAAAAGCCCCCATGCACACCGGGCATGTAGCCAAGGCCGGCCCTGGCCGAAGGAGAGTGCGGCCGCGCCAGCCAGCCAGGACAAGACCCTGGACAAAAGTCCGGCAACCCGGCCAAGTTTTGTTCGGCCAACCGGCCAGTTGACAGCCGGATGGCGCAACCGCCGCCGCGCGATTAGCGCGCGCCGCCCTCCCCCGCCGGGGGCGTGAACACCAGGGCCTTGCCCCGCTTGCCGGCCAGGGCCAGCCATCCCGCCTGCCGCAACGTGTACGTCATCTTCCCCGCCAGCGGCAGGGGGCAGCCCAACCGCTGCGCCAGATCGCGGTTGCTGAAAGGATCGGGCAGCGTGGCCGGCAACAGGGCCAGATAATCGGCCGGTGCCTGCAAGCGCTGGCTGCCCTGCACCGCCAACAGCCGCCGGTCGGCGATGCTCCATCCCCGCCGCCGCCAACTGCCGCGGCCATCCTGCCGCCACACCTCTTCCATCTCCACCCACACGATTTCGATAGCCAAATGGCTATGTGAAAGCAACTCCGGCAGAGACACCAGCTCCCGAAACACGTCCTCCACCCGCGCCCGTTTGGGCGATTTGCGCCGCGCCAACACCTCCCCCTCGGCCGATGTCCGCACAATCCACTTGGCCACGGGCAGGGGATAGAGCACCCGCACCTGATGCCGGGGCAGCAACTGCGCCAGCTTGGACCGCAGCCCGGCAAAATTCCCTGTCTGCACCTCGATCAGCAAATCTTCTCGCTTTATGTCAATTACATACCCGGAAACCACCGCTTCCAGGGCGTCGCCGGGCTGCGCGTACCAGGCCACCAGCGCCGCGTGCAGGGAAGATTCGGCCAGGGTGCCGATGCCGCCGCGGGCGCCGTTCATCTGCTGCCTCCTGCCC
>JABWBG010000076.1 GCA_013360575.1 Caldilineales bacterium | reverse complement strand
CGGATCGCCTCATCCGCGGCGATCACGCCCCCTGCCTGCTTGCCCGCCAGCGGCACCGGCGTGATCTCGGCCTGGAAATGGCCGGCGGCGGTGGCCGCGGCCGCGCGGCGGTGGCTTTCCAGCGCGTACGCGTCCTGCGCTTCGCGGCTGATGCCATGCGTGGCAGCCAGCCACTCGGCAGACAGGCCCATGTGATGATCGTGGAAAGGATCGATCAAGCCATCGAACACGGTGGCGTCGCGCATCTGCGCGTGGCCCAGACGATAACCGAAGCGGGCGTTATCCAGCAGATAAGGGCCCATGTTCATATTTTCCATGCCGCCGGCCACATACAGGCGCCCCTCCCCCGCCCGGATGAAGCTGGCCGCGGTCATCACCCCTTTCAGGCTGGAGCCGCAGACTTTGTTGATCGTGAACGCGGCCACCGAAGGGGGCGCGCCGCCCAAGATCGCGGCCTGCCGGGCGGGGGCCTGCCCGCTGCCCGCCTGAATCACCTGCCCCATGATCACTTCGTCGATCTGGGCAGGATCGATGCCCGCGCGGGCCACGGCCGCGCGGATGGCATGCCCGCCCAGCACCGTGGCCGGCGTCTGGCTGAACGCGCCGCCGAATTTACCGATGGGCGTGCGCGCGGCGGAGAGGATGATGGGGGTGCGTGAAGTCATGATGGCGATGGCGAAAGGCGCGTTATAAATGGGGGGATGGGAGGGTGTGTTTGATCAGAGCGGGGGGCGTGACCGGGGTCTCGCTCCAGGCGTAGGCTGTCAGCAGCCGCGCGGTCGCGGCCGCGGCCTCTGCCTGCGTGCGGGCGTGGATAGTGCACAGAGGGTCGCCGGCGTGCACCGCATCGCCCACCTTGGCGTGCAGCACCACCCCCACGCTGTGGTCGATGACATCTTCCTTGCGGGCGCGCCCGCCGCCCAGCATCACCGCGGTCTCGCCAAAGATGCGGGCATTGGCCGCGGCCAGAAATCCGCTGCGAGGAGAGCGCAGCGCGTGGCAAACCGGGGCCTGCGGCAGCAGCCGGGTCGGATCCTCGACCACCGCCGGGTCGCCGCCCTGCGCGGCCACGAATGCAGCGAACTTGGCCAGGGCCGCGCCCGAAGCCAGGGCCTGCTCGGCCAGTTGTTTGCCGGCGGCGGCATCCGCGGCCCGCCCGCACAACGCCAGCAAGTGCCCCGCCTCCTCCAGGATCAGGGCTGTGAAATCGGGCGGACCTTCCCCGCGCAGGGTGGCAATGGCTTCCTGCGTTTCCAGGGCGTTGCCCACGGCCCGGCCCAGCGGTTGGCTCATGTCGGTGATGCGGGCGGTGAGGGTGCGGCCGGCCCGGCGCCCGATGGCTACCATGATCTCGGCCAGTTCTGTGGCTTCCGCCAGCGTCTCCATGAAGGCGCCGCTGCCCACCTTCACATCCAGCAGGATCACATTGGCGCCCGCGGCCAGCTTTTTCGACATCACCGAGGCAGCGATCAGGGGCAGACTGGGCACGGTGGCGGTGGCATCGCGCAGGGCATAGAGTTTTTTGTCCGCAGGGGCGATGTCCTGCGTCTGTCCGGCCACGACCAGCCCCACCTGGCGCAGTTGCTGTTTGAATTGCGCCTCGGTCAGATCGCAGCGCCAGCCGGGGATCGCCTCCAGCTTGTCCAGGGTGCCGCCGGAGAAGCCCAGCCCTCTGCCCGACATCTTGCCCACCGGCTGGCCGGCTGCGGCCACCACCGGCCCCAGGGCCAGCGTCACCTTGTCGCCCACGCCGCCGGTGGAATGCTTGTCGGCCACCAGGGGGGCGACATCGCTGAGGTCGAGCTGGCGGCCCGACTGGGCCATGGCCAGGGTGAGTTGGGTGGTTTCGGCGGTGGTCATGCCTTGCAGCAGCACGGCCATGCACCAGGCCGCGGCCTGGTAGTCGGGGATCTTGTCCTGTGTGTAGCCCTGGATAAAGAAATCGATCTCGGCGGCGTTCAATTCGCCGCCATCTCGTTTTTTGGCGATGATATCAACAGCGCGCATCGTTGCTCGCTTCGTGTGGGAGGGGCTGGCCGCAGCCGAGGTGGGGGGGAAGGCAAAGGCAGTATAAAGCAGAGCGGGGGCAGGGACAATTTCTGGCAGGGGGCAGTGGTCAGTATTCAGTTTTCAGTTTTCAGTGATCAGTTTTCAGTGATCAGTGTTCAGTGGGCAGGGGGCAGGGGGCGGGGGGGCTTGCATAATCGTGGGGCTGCGCATACAATGCTGGTGTTGCTTGACGTAATCTTGTGAACCAGGGAGTCGCCCCATGTCACCCACCAAAACCGCGGCCAAGCCGGCCCTTCTCGACCTCGAACAGCCCGAACTCTATTTCAACCGGGAGCTTTCCTGGCTGCAATTCAATCAGCGCGTGTTGGAAGAGGCCTTGGATGTCTCCCACCCCCTGCTGGAGCGGATCAAGTTCCTGGCCATCTTTGGCAACAACCTGGACGAATTCTTCATGATCCGCGTGTCGGGCCTGCGCCAACAACTGGAGGTGGGCACGGTCGAGTCTCCGCCCGACGGCCTCTCCCCCGCCGAGCAGTTGGCGCGCATCCGCCGCGTGGCCGAGCCGATGTTGCAACAGCACATCCAGTGTTGGCAGGAGGATATCCTGCCGAAGCTGCAGGCCGAAGATATCAACATCCTGCATTATGAGGAGTTGAAGGGCAAGCAGCGGCGGCTGCTGCGCCACTATTTCGAGCGGGAGATCTTCCCCGCGCTCACCCCGCTGGCCTTCGACCCCGCCCATCCCTTTCCGCACATCTCCAATCTCAGCCTGAACCTGGCCGTGGTGGTGCGCGATCCGCTGCACGGCGAGCGTTTTGCCCGCCTGAAGGTGCCGGCCATCTTCCCCCGCTTCATCCGCATCCCCAGCGAGGATCGGGCCGATAGCTTCATGGGCCTGGAGTTGGGGGATGTCAAGGCCAATAATTTCGTCTGGCTGGAGGAGGTGATCGCCAATAACCTCGATCTGCTCTTCCCCGGCCTGGAGGTGATCGCTTCTTATCCCTTCCGCGTCACGCGGGACGCGGATATCGAGATCGAAGAGGATGAGGCCGCCGACCTGCTGGCCACGATCGAGGAAACGGTGGGGCAGCGTTATTTTGGCAGGATCGTGCGGCTGGAGGTGAATGCCACGATGCCGTCGCGGGTGCGCGATCTGCTGGTCGAGAACATGCGCTTGCAGCCCTATCAGGTCTACACCATCCCCGGTCATCTGGCTTCGGCGCAATTGATGGAGTTGGTGAAGGTCGACCGGCCCGATCTGAAGGATGCGCCTTTTGTCCCCAGCCTCCCCGCGGTCTTCAGCACGGGCGAAGATTATTTCTCGGTGATCCGGCGGCGGGATGTGCTGCTTTTCCCCCCCTACGATAGCTTCAATCCGGTGATCGATTTCATCCAGGCCGCGGCGCACGATCCCAGCGTGCTGGCGATCAAGATGACCCTGTACCGCGTGGGGCAAAACGCCCCGGTGGTGAAGGCGCTGATGGAGGCGCGGGAGGCGGGCAAGCAGGTGGCGGTGCTGGTGGAGTTGAAGGCCCGCTTCGACGAGGAGAACAACATCGTCTGGGCCAGGGCGCTGGAGCGGGCCGGGGTGCATGTGGTCTATGGCCTGGTGGGCTTGAAGACACACTGCAAGATCGCGCTGGTGGTGCGGCGTGAGATGCAGGGCATCGTGCGCTACGTGCACCTGAGCACGGGCAATTACAATGCCGTGACTGCCCGCGTTTACACCGATATCGGCCTGTTCACCAGCGATCCGGCCATCGGCGAGGATGTCTCGGATCTGTTCAACGCTCTCACCGGCTATTCTCTGAAGCAGGACTATCGTAAGCTGTTGATCGCGCCGGGGACGATGCGGGCGGAGATCCTGCGCCGCATCCAGCGGGAGATCGAGCAGCACAAACGCCATGGCAAGGGCTATTTGGCCTTCAAGATGAACCAGTTGGTGGATAAGGCCTGCATCCGCGCCTTATACGAGGCCTCGCAGGAGGGGGTCAAGATCGATCTGCAGGTGCGCGGCATCTGTTGCCTGCGCCCCGGCGTGCCCGGCGTCAGCGAAAACATCACCGTCACCTCGGTGGTGGGGCGGTTTTTGGAGCATCCCCGCATCTATTATTTTCGCAACGGCGGCGAGGAGGAGATCCTGCTGGGCAGCGCCGACCTGATGCCGCGCAATCTGGATCGGCGGGTGGAGCAGCTTTTCCCGGTCGAGGCGCCGGAGTTGAAAGAAGCGGTGTGGCGCATCCTGGATGTGCACCTGCGCGACAGGGTGAAGGCGCGGCGGTTGCTGCCCGATGGCGGGTATGAACGGATGCAGCCGCGGCAGGGAGAGGAGCCGCTGAATGCGCAGGCCTGGCTGATCGAACATCGCGGGTCCTGGAATCAGGAGGAGTAGGGGCAGGGCTTAACCCTGCCCCGCGGTTCCGTCGGGTGATGTTTGGTTGGCGGCCCTGCCGCGCCGCGGCCTGGCGATGAATCGGGCTGGGCAGGTCATAGGGGCCTCCCATTTCGCCAGTCTGGCGGCACAAGAACGCGCCTGTATCCTGCTGCCATGGCCGGTGTGCGCCGAACACGTGAGCCGGGCCGCTGTTTTTCACAGCGGCGCGCGTCTAAATCTCGATCGTGCCGAAGTCAAATGGCATACACTGCCCCTCTTCCTCCTCCTCTGGCGGCCAGGCAGGGGCGCTGGCGATGGTATCTTTCTGCAAATAGGGCCAGGGGTCATAGAACCAGGCTTTGAGGCTGCGGGCAGGATAGCCTGGGTTCTCAGTCATAAAGAGCAGGCTGAAGTGCAGGTGCGGGCCGTCCGAATTGCCGGTTTTGCCGCTTTTGCCGATCACCTGGCCCGCTTTCACCGTATTCTGCGTATGCAGGAGGGGGTCAAGCTCAGAAAGATGGGCGTAGATGGTATACGCCGTCTGCCCGCCCCAGGTGTGCTTCAGAATAATGCGTAGGCCATAGCCGTTCTTCACATCCCCTTTGCCAAACACGCCGCCATCGGCCGCGGCCAGCACAGGCGTGCCAATAGAGCAGCCAAAATCAATACCTTCGTGACCGGCCAGCCCGAATTCCTTGTAGAAATCGGGCCGCTTGCCAAAAAACTGCGTAATGCGCTTGCCGGGCATGGGATTGAGCAGAACAATGGGACCGTCTGGAGCCACACCGCCTGCCTCCTTTTCCAGATCGGCCAATTGCTGCTGCAAAGTCGTGATCTTGCTCAGCAGGTTGGTTAGATTCTGGCTGTTTTTCTGCCAACTTTTTAGCGCGACCTGTGCCTGTTTGAGTTCGGCAGCCAGGGCCGAAACCTTGGACATACTGGCCAGGGCCGCATCGATGCGTCGATCCAGGCCGTCCAGCCGCCGCGCGATGGCGGGTTGGGCAGAGGGGTGCGTTATGGCCTTGGCGCGA
Source organism: Caldilineales bacterium (assembly GCA_013360575.1). Classification (GTDB taxonomy): domain Bacteria; phylum Chloroflexota; class Anaerolineae; order J102; family J102; genus JABWBG01. The sequence continues at coordinate 8,514 of JABWBG010000076.1, read as the reverse complement.
ATGTTAGCGATTCGCTGCCGATTCGCGGCCGCTTTTTGATTCAGATCAGGCGCTTGCTTCACCTGGCTATCGATAGCGCTGAGTTGAGCTTGTAATTGCTGGTTTAGCTCAGTGGCAGTTGCGACTTGTTTCCGCCATTGGGCCAGACTTTCCTTGTGGCTGCTGATGCGCTGGCGCAGAGCGACCAGATCGGTGGGCGGAGGCGTGGGCGACGGCGTAGGCGTGGGGGATGGGGGAGGCGTGGGGGATGGGGGAGGCGTGGGCGATGGGGATGGGGCGGACTCACGTAATTTAGCGATCTTGGCGATGATTTGAATATCGACCGGATCATTGTCCTGACTGAGATGGCGGAAGGTTACCCAGCGCCCGCCGTGCCCAATCTGAAACAGACAGGCGCCCAGAACGTAGTCGTCCTGGCACAATTCCTCGTTGTACCAGCGCAACGAACGCCAATAAGCCTCCTCAGTCACCGATTCGGTGGAGGTAAGATCAGGCGGTGAGAGCCAGCCGACATCGAGGGGCAGGTTGCGATATTTGTATTGCCGCGTCAGCCCGGCTTCGGTGATGATCGCCTTTTTATCGTCGCCATATTTCTGCCGGATGGCCTCCATGCAGCGCCGGTAGAAGGTGGCCGAAGACTCAGCGCCGGCAGGATCGTTGGCGATCAAGCTGGGCCAACCGTATTCATGAAAGCCGAAGTATTTGTACGCCGCCAGCGTTTTCGGAAACCACTCCAGATAGTGTTCTGGTTTTGTGTAGTTTCCGGCAGCAAAGTTGAAGGCCACCGCTTCGATTTTCTCAGTCTGCAACTGTTGGCGGAAGGCCACCTGAAAGCGATCATAGGCAGCGGCGCGGCGGATGAACTCGGCGGAAGCAGGCCCGCTCCCCCACGAGGCAGGGCCGCCAGGAAATTCGTTGAGACTCATCCAGGCATCCACCAATCGCCGCCCTGCCCGTTCTTCGGTGGCATAGCCAGAGTCATAGTTGAGGATGCGCTTGGCCAGATCACGTCCCGCTGCTTCCGGATCGGGGCCATCCAGCGCCGCCTCCTGCTCTTGCTGGGTCAGCATCCAGCGGGCAATGATCAGAGACTCCGGCGATAACCGTTCTCGGATCTCGCGCAGCAGCCCCCGATCACCCGCATGAAAGAGGATCACAGGCGGCTTGATCTGGGACAACGCTTCGCGCATCCAGCGCACGGTCGAGACTTCGATGTAGAATCCCAGTTTGTTCATGCCCCTGCTCCTGTGCCAGACGCGCTCTGCTGCGATCGTTTGGAGCGGCGGCGCTTGCGTGGTATGGGCGGCGCCGCCGCCAGGATGGCATCCTCCAACGCCAATTCGGCCAGATCCACGCCCGCCACGGCTGCGCCTGGCCACGGCTGCCCACTCTTCATCAACTCAGCCAGCAGCGCGTTCGTGGCGGCCTCGTTTGCGCCGGCTAGCCGCATCACCTGCACACCTGCCTGCACCAGCCTCTGCTCGGCTTCCTTGCTCACCCCGCCTTCTCCGCCTACGATCACCACCCGTTTGGCTGCCAGCGCGGCCTTGGGATCGAAGCTGATCACCGGACGGAAAGCCGCGATGTAGGCCTGAGCGCTCAGCCAGTCCTTGATCGCCCAGTCCTTGCCATGATCCCAGAGCAAGAGCATGAGATCGATCGATTTGTTGCCCGACCCCATTGTGAGTTCGATGATGCGCGCCTGCAATTCTTCCACGCGACGGCGCAGCGTGGCCAACTCTTTTGCAGGGTCATCTTCGGGTTTGAGGGGGCGTTTTTCCAGCAGTTCCTGCACCTGTACCTGCAGTGTGTGCTTATAGACGGTGCCGGTCAGCCACTGCATCCCCGGCGATTGGGTGGGTTCGATTTCGTTGCGGCCGATCAGCGCATCAAGCTGCAATCCGTGACTGTCCAGCAGCCAGGCGATCAAATTGGCGGCGCCTTCGAGCTGCGCCGGGCCAGGCGGGCTGCTGCTGAAGTTGCCCATCAGCGCCACTGCAATCCCCGACCGGTTGTATTCTGGCTTTTTGTTCGACTGCCCCACCATCGTTTCCGGCGGCTGGGTGGCAGAGATGGCGCCATCCGCGTCCACGCAGAAATGATAGGGGCAGCCAGGCCCCCCCTTGCGCACCAGAGCCCCGCAGATCGTGGCCAGGCTGACGCTGGCATCCATGCCCGAATGATGTAGCACTACGTGCCGGATTTCGGCCAGATCGCGATCTTCATAGGTTTTGGTCTCGTGGCGTGGCAAGCTGTTGATCAGATTTGCAATGGGCGGTTGCAAGACGCCGCTATCCGGCCCCCACGCCTCAAGGGAGCGGATCTCATCCTCGGCATCTGCCAGATCATTGGCCGCCGCCGCGATGGGCGCGGCCCGGCCCGACAGCCCTCTCACCTGAGGCTCCAGATCCAGCGGCCCGCCGGCCAGTGTGCTTTGCATCTGCTTGTGCAGGTCGGCCAGATCCGCCTCCAATTTGGTCAGCTTTTCCCGCAGCAAGGCGATCGGGTCGGATACTGCTCGTTCTGGCCATTTGTAGCCAAAGGTCAGCGCCTGTTTGAAATCTTCATGTATGCCTGCCAGGCCATCGAGGCTAAAACCCTGGTGGTCGCGCGACCAGCGATAGAGAATCAGCGCCCGGATCACCTGGTTCCCCGGCTGTTTGTTCCACCAATCGATCTCACCATAAGCCCGCTGCACCCATCTGCGATTGTCGTTATCCCACCCGCGCAGCGGCCCATCTCCTTCGATCGTCTGATTCGTCTCGGTGATGTAGCAGGGCAGATCGCGCATATCCGCAGGCACTACCTTGAGAAAATCCTGGTACACGCGAAAATGATAGTGGTATTTCTCCAACGGCGGCCCCATCTTGTCCGGGCTTTCGATGAAATGGGCTTGAGAGCCGTGGGTGTAGGTGTGCAGGGTGATGCCGTCGCACTGGTTGCGGCCCAACGCCGCTAGAATGCGGCGGAAGTACTCCACGAAGTCGATGCCAGCCACCAACTTATAGGGCGCCACCGAACCGACCAGCACCTGCGCGCCTGGGTCCACCTTGTGGATTTCCGCCCGGCACAGGCGATAACACTCGGCAAAGATCTCCGGCGTGATCGTCTCCGACCAGCCGCGATCGCGCGGTTCGTCATCCGGGTGATTTGGCTCATTGCCGATGATCCAGATGCGGCAGCCCGAAGACGCGCGCGCATAGTTGGCGCAACGTCGGGCGAAGTCGGGGTATTTGTCGCGGTAGGGGATGGCCCCCGCCCCGCCATACCCGTTGTTGAGCCGCACCATGACCCCCAGCCCCTGATTGGCCCAGTGCGTATAGGAACGGCCGCTGCCGTTGTGAGGATCGCAGCCGATGCCCTCGGTAAAGAGCACCCAACCCGGCTTGCCCGCGTTGATCATCAGGTGTTCACCGCCGGGATCATGAATACCGTATAGATATTCCGAATCGAACAAGGGTCTGGGCATCATCTCCTCCTGAAAAAGATGCTGGTTTAGTTGGTCAGATAGATCGTGTTTCAATGCCCCGAAGGGCTTGGGTGTGATTTTGAGTTCGTGGACACCGAGCACGGCTCGGCCAGCAAGTACGGTTTCAATGCCCCGAAGGGCTTGGGTGTGATTTTGAGGTATCCTCCGGGATGGACCGAACAAGCACAAGACTGGTTTCAATGCCCCGAAGGGCTTGGGTGTGATTTTGAGCCGCGTGGGGGCCGGCCGGCGAGCTGCAGGAGCGGGTTTCAATGCCCCGAAGGGCTTGGGTGTGATTTTGAGCTACTGCTCCCGCGTCCACCGCGATTCCCAGTGTGGTTTCAATGCCTCGAAGGGCTTGGGTGTGATTTTGAGAAAAGGAGACAGAATCATGGCTACGACACCCTCCCCGTTTCAATGCCCCGAAGGGCTTGGGTGTGATTTTGAGTATAACAATGTCGGGACCATCACCACGGAGGTCAAGAAGTTTCAATGCCCCGAAGGGCTTGGGTGTGATTTTGAGAGAAAGTTTCTTCATCTGTGGAATCCTCACCGTCGTCTTGTTTCAATGCCCCGAAGGGCTTGGGTGTGATTTTGAGCAGAATGCTGCTCCTGGAAGTAGCAGCTCTGTAGCCGTTTCAATGCCCCGAAGGGCTTGGGTGTGATTTTGAGCCGCGCCGAATGCGAGATGCCCGAAGCCGCGCCTACCGTTTCAATGCCCCGAAGGGCTTGGGTGTGATTTTGAGCAACCGCTTAACGTAGAACAAGAAACGCCGGCCACGTTTCAATGCCCCGAAGGGCTTGGGTGTGATTTTGAGCTGGCGCCCCTTGCGAAGTTCGCTATGAGGCCCCTGGGGTTTCAATGCCCCGAAGGGCTTGGGTGTGATTTTGAGACCCAACCCTGCCTCGATGGGTGGGCCCCTTTCCTTTCGTTTCAATGCCCCGAAGGGCTTGGGTGTGATTTTGAGTCGACCGCCGCCGTTACAGTACAAGCACCGCCACGCTGTTGGTTTCAATGCCCCGAAGGGCTTGGGTGTGATTTTGAGCAGGCTGGAGAAAAGGCGTCAAAAACTAGAAAACAGGTTTCAATGCCCCGAAGGGCTTGGGTGTGATTTTGAGAATCAGAATGATGGGCGTCCTATGTACTGGATGAACCCTGAGGTTTCAATGCCCCGAAGGGCTTGGGTGTGATTTTGAGATGGACTATTCGGAGAGATCGGTAGAGCCAGATTCAAAAGTTTCAATGCCCCGAAGGGCTTGGGTGTGATTTTGAGGGCAGCGACTTTCTTTTTTCTTGGCGATAGCATAACACATCCTGTCGATTCTTGTCAATCTTATCTCTTCCTTGACCCGGTTTGGCCTCACATGGGATGCGGGATTCCCAGATCGACCGAGGGCCGCAGGCCGAAAACCCGGGTCTCGCTCGATCCGCGCAACGGTATAGATGTGTTCGTGCTGGAATCGTGGGGTTTTTTTATTTCTTTGCAATCGGTTATCGCTAAAATCTGCTCATCCCTCCCTTTTTCTCTGCCTTATCGTCATCCGGCTGGCCGGCCATTCCGGCCGGCCCCGGCCCTACAGCCCCTCCAGCCCGCCGCCAGGCCGAAAATGGCCCAATTTGATCGAGCGAGAAGGGGGGGGAAGGGGGAAAATGCCTCGGTCGATCCGCTTCAGACGATGTACGCCTCCTGTTCTTGCTGTGTTTGATAAAGTAAAAGGGATGCAGTAACTGCACAACGCGATCATCGAAAAGTGATCCACCTCCGGAGTATGGTTATCAGAGAGCGGAGTCAACGCTGCGGGTGGATGTGGGGGGAGTGCGGCGGAAACCGCCCTGGCAATTCCAGGTGACGATCCTCATGCGGGCCGTTGGGTCTTCTTCGAAGCTGCACACGCCTGTTTCAGCCAGACTCCACCCACGCCGGCGGCGGGCTGGAGTGCGCCACCGCCGGATCAGCCGGCCGCGGATCGAGCCGCGTCTGGTACGGCTGGCCGCTGTCCATGGCCTGCTGCATGGCGTCGTAGATTTCGAGGATCACCCGCTTGCTGCGGTACTCGCCGTGGCCGGCCACGTCCTTGCGCTTGACGATGTCAGCCAGAGGCGCCGGGCACTTCAATCTGCGGTTGTCACGACGCCTCCAAGGCTGAAACAATGGACAAAATCGGCTAAAAGCGCCCGGCGCCTGGGCAGTTACGCTGGCGAAATGAACCTGCATCAGCGGCGAGCTATCCCCGGATTGCCCGGAAAAGCTCAGGCCGGTTGCAAGAGCATCCTTACGGCTGGCACCTGAGCGGCGCGCAGCGGTGCAATGGTCGACTCGGGCACTGTCACTACGCTGACTGACTCGCCCACAGCGTTGAAAACCTCCAAAACGGCCCCTGCTTCTCCGCCGCGCGGATGGGGTACATAGTCGATCCGCACAGCTACATCGCCCGATCTCAGGTTCTCGTCAAGCACATCGCGCACCAATGCCACTTCTTGATAGAGCTTCAGTTTCATCGCGTCACCTCGCCGGTTTGAGTGTAATCAACCAGTACTTGCCGCCCTCCCGGCGCAGACCGTCGATATCTTTGGCGTAAAAATCTGCACCCCCATTGAGGCCGATAGATTCGCCACAAAACATCTCTATCTCTGGATCATACACGATGACGGCTCGGTAACCATCAATTTCCATTATGTTCATCATGGTATCACTTCGTTATCTTCTAACCATTTTCGAATACTTGCCACCGCACCTTTGTCTGTATCTGGCGACGGATGCGGCCGGTGAAACACTCTTCTCTCGCCAAAGAGTCGCACGCCAATACGTGAACCCACGTTGACTCACTTCAGCGCCCAGGCTGACAAAAAGGGATTCGATTCTACCAATCTACCAATTTACCAACCAACCAACCAACCAACCACCCCCCCCATCTTGTGACCCGCCCAGGACTCGAACCTGGAACCCGCTGATTAAGAGTCAGCTGCTCTGCCAATTGAGCTAGCGGGCCATGCCTGGCGATTATAGCCTCCACTCCCTGCCTCTGTCAAACAAAGTGCCCTGTGTTAGCTGTTGACTGTTGCCCGTTGACTGTTGCCCGTTGACTGTTGCCCGTTGACTGTTGACTGTTGACTGTTGATTGTTAATCCATCTCCCGGCTTGACAGCGCTGCTCCCTCGGCGGTAGCCTTGAGCCATCCTCTTCCCCGATCCCCGCTCACGCCTTGCCCGCAACCGTTATGTCCCACCCCCACCCCCAAGGCCGCATCAGCGAAACCCAACTGCGCGTGCGCTACGCCGAGACCGATGCCATGGGCATCGTCCATCACAGCCGTTACATCCCCTGGTTCGAGCTGGGCCGCTCCGATTGGCTGCGCCAGGCCGGCCTCGCCTATCCCGATTTCGTCGCCCTCGGCTATTATCTCACCGTGGTCGAGGTCGGCGCCCGCTACCTCAAGCCCGCGGTCTACGATGAACTGATCACCGTCCGCACCTGGATGGAGGAAATGCACAGCCGCGGCCTGCGCATCGCCTACGAAGTGGTCAACGCCGCCGGCGAGACCCTCGTCACCGGCTTCACCCGCCACATCTGCATCACCCACGACGGCCGCCCCGCCCGCATGCCCGAAGCGCTGACCACCCTGGCGTGATGCACGCTTGCCGCCTGGGCGCGGGCGACCGGCTAACCCTCCCCCATCTGCGCGCGTTCGGCCAGCGCTTCTGCCGCATCCTCCTCCAGCGGCGGCAGATCTTGCACCCGCTCGATGCCGAAATATTGCAAAAAAGCGAAGGTGGTGCCATATAAAATCGGGCGGCCCGCCTGTTCCAGCCGTCCCACCTCCTCCACCAGCCCCCGGCTGAGCAGGGTGCGCAGAACGCCGTCGCTGTTCACCCCGCGGATCGCCTCGATCTGCGGCCGCGTCACCGGCTGACGATAGGCGATGATCGACAGCGTCTCCAGGGCCGGGCGGGAGAGTTTGCTGGTCAGATCCAGGCCCAGAAAAGCCTCGATCGCCTCCGCCGCCTCTGGGGCCGAGACCAACTGCGCCGCGCCCCGATGCACCTGCAAGCGCACGCCCCGCCCCTGCAGATCGATCTCCAACTGCGCCAGCGCCGCCTGCACCCGCTCCTCGCTCACGCCCAGGGCTTGGGCCATGCGCGCGGTTGCAGCCGGCTCCGCCGCCACGAACAACAGGCTTTCCACCAGCAACAGCAGCCGCGCGTCAGCGATCTCCACTGCTGCCGCTGCCGCGGCCGGGGGGTGAGCGTTCAAATCCGCCGCGGTCACAGGGTCTCGGGATAATCGCTGTGGCGGATGCGCACATCCAGCCGGCCCAACTTCAGGCCCATGCGCTCCTGCACGATCTCACGGGCAACCAGGATCACTTCCTCGGTTTTCATCGGCACCTCGATCTCCGGCGCGGTCTCCACATCCAACTGCACGTCCACCTGATCCCCGCGCCCGCGCACCTGCGGCGTCACGTGAATCACATCGGCCAGTTGGTCGAGATGCCAGGCCAGCCGCCGGGCCACACTCTCTGTCGTCACCTGCGCCTCGCCGCCGGGCATCGACATGCGCACCGCCGGCTCGCTGCCCCGCGGGAATTCGGCCAGGATCAGGGGCAGGAAGATCAGCAACGCGGCCACAGCCACCGCGGCGCGGGCGATGTTGAAATTCGTGGGATCGGTCAGTTGCAGGCGGTTGACTTGGGCGACGAGATTGCCCAGTTGTAACTGTAACCAGTTCAAGAAATCCTGCGGGATCAGGGCCAGCGCCAGCAAAGCGGCCAGCAATACCAGGAACAACAGCAGCGAGAGGATACGATTGAGCGCGTTCATAAACATTCCTCAGGGAGGGGCAGGGGAGACGGCAACAGGGTGATTATACGGCGTCGCGGCCCTCAGGCCAAGATCAGTCGCGGCGCCACAGCCACAGCAGCAGCCCGGCCGCGGCCAGCGTGATCCACGCGCCCCAGCGCAGGCTGGCCGGGCGAAAAGTGAGCGTGAGGGTGTGCTGGCCGGCCGGAACGGGCACGGCCCGCAGCAACAGGTCGGCGCGCTCGAC
>JABWBG010000075.1 GCA_013360575.1 Caldilineales bacterium | reverse complement strand
GGCGCGGGACGCGGCCCGCGCGCTGGTCATTGCCCCCGACGCCGCCGAGACCGGCACCAATGCCCTGCTGCTGCGCCCGCCCGACTTGCTGCGCCCCCGGTTTGGGCCGGATAGTTTTCCGCGGCATCTGGCCCTGGCGGCCGCGGCGGGCGTGGAGGCGGTCATCTACCGCTCGCCCACCCTGGCGCATGACGTTGATTTGCCTGTGGATTTGGCGGAGATGGCCGCGGCATAGGTCGGACAGGGGCGATCAAGCCGCCGCGTCCAATTCAATGTGCGTGATCTTGACCTCGCCGCGGCGGGTGCGGCGGCTGGCGGGCGCGTAGTGCTCGATCGGCTGATCGTAGGTCTCGACGACGTTGTAGAGGGTGTCGCGCTCGACCGGGGTTTTGCCGGTGGCCTTGATCAGGCGCAGCAGGTCGAATTTGTCGAGTTGCTCGTCGGTGGTAGCCCCGGCGTCGTGGTAGATCTTCTCCTCGACCACCGTGCCGTCGATGTCATCCGCGCCGAAGTGCAGGGCAAGCTGGGCGATGGGCGGGGTCAGCATGATCCAATAGGCTTTGACGTGCGGGAAAGTATCCAGCAGCAGGCGGCTGACGGCGATGGTTTTGAGGGTGTCGTGGGCGGTGGTCCAGTCGAGACGGCGGCCCAGGTTGTTGTTTTCGGGATGGTAGCGCAGGGGGATGAAGGCGTTGAAGCCGCCCGACCGGTCTTGCTGCTCGCGCAGGCGGATGAGGTGATCCACGCGGTGTTCGTAGCTTTCGATGTGGCCGTAGAGCATGGTGGCGTTGGTGCGCAGGCCCAGGTCGTGGGCGATGCCGTGCACCGCCAGCCAGGTGTCGGCGTCGGCCTTTTCCGGGCAGATTTTGTTGCGGATGTCGGGATGGAAGATCTCGGCCCCGCCGCCCGGCATGGAGCCAAGCCCGGCGGCGATCAATTCCTGCAACACGGCGCGGTGATCTTTGCCGGTGAGTTGGGCGAAGAAATCGATCTCCACCGCGGTGAAGGCTTTGAGATGCACCCGCGGATATTCCTTTTTCAGCGCCCGCAGGATATCAACGTAGTAGTCGAAGCCGTGAGTGGGGTGCAAGCCGCCGACGATGTGGAATTCGCTAACGCGGTTATGCACGTCCGGGCGCACGCGCTCTACGATCTGCTGCGGTGTCCAGGTGTAAGCGCCGGGGGCGTCTTCCTTGATTTTGGCAAACGAGCAGAAATTGCAGTGGAAGGCGCAAACATTGGTGGGGTTGATGTGGCGATTCTGGTTGAAATAGACGTGTTTGCCGCCGTTCAGCCGTGTGTTCACGCGGTCGGCGAGCTGGCCGACCGTGAGCAGGTCGTTGCTGCGGAACAGGCGCAGGCCATCGTCATAACTCAGGCGTTGGCCGGCTTCGACTTTGGCGATGATGTCGGCGAGATCATCGCTGCGGGTGGTGGGGATGGGCAAAGTTTGCAGCATGGTGGGGATTGGTTAGTTGGTTGGTTGGTTGGTTGGTTAGTTGGTTGGTTGGTTGGTTAGTTGGTTGGTTGGTTGGTTGGTTAGTTGGTTGGTTGGTTGGTTGGTTGGTTGGTTGGTTAGTTGGTTGGTTGGTTGGTTAGTTGGTTGGTTGGTTGGTTAGTTGGTTGGTTGGTTGGTTGGTTGGTTAGTTGGTTGGTTAGTTGGTTGGTTGGTTGGTAGATTGGTAGATTGGTAGAACGGAACACGCACCACGCATCACGTTTTACGTTTTACGTTTTACGTTTTATATGATCCACAGTCCCAAAACAGTCGCTACGAGCGTAATCACACTGATGTAGCCGTTCATGGTGAAGAAGGCGAGGTTGACTTTGCTGAGGTCGTGCGGTTTGACGAGGCTGTGTTCGTAGATCAGCAGCCCGGCCACGATGGCCAGGCCCAGCCAGTAGGGCCAGCCCAGGCCGGCGGCCAGCCCCACCCCGGCCAGCAGCGCCACTGTCAGCACGTGGGCAATCTGCGCGATGCGCAGGGCGGCGGGGACGCCGAAGCGGGCGGGCACAGAAAAAAGGCCTTGCGCGCGGTCGATCTCGACATCCTGGCAGGCGTAGATCAGGTCGAAGCCGCCGATCCAGACGGCCACCGCGGCCCACAGCAGCCAGGGGATCGGCCCGGCCAGATCTTCGGTGACCGCGGCCCAGGCCCCGGCCGCGGCAGCGCCATCCACCAGCCCCAGCCACAGGTGGCAGAGCCAGGTGAAGCGCTTGCTATAGGCGTAGCCGACGAGGCCGAGCACGGCCAGCGGGGCCAGCTTGAGCACGAAATCGTTGAGTTGCCAGGCGGCGAAAAGCATGAAGGCCAGGGCGATGAACCCGGCGATCCACACCGCCTGTTTGCTGATCCGCCCCGCCTGGATGGGCCGGCCGGCGGTGCGCGGGTTGCGGGCGTCGATCTCGGCGTCGATGGCGCGGTTGAAAGCCATGGCCGCGGTTCTGGCCCCGGCCATGGCCACCGTGATCCAGACGAATTGCCAGGCCAGTCGCGCCCAGTCCAGCGGCGCGGCCAGCGCGCCAACCTGCGCCCAGGCCAGCGCCATGCCCAGATAGGCAAAGGGCAGGGCGAAGATCGTGTGCTCGAATTTAATCATTTCGAGGAAGGTGCGGAGGCGGGACATGGGGGGCATAAAACGTAAAACGTAAGGCGTAAAACGTGAGGGGTAAAACGTAAAACGTAAAACGTGATGGAATTAGAAGTCAAAAAGGCTGCTGTCGAGCACACCGCTAAATAAAATGAGCATGAACAAACCAAGAATAATGGCTCCAAATGCACGCATCATGTCCGCCATCGCAACAGCCCGAATAAATCTTGGTTCATTCATATTTTTAAATGGATCAATCCCAAGAGATCTCAGTATCCAAGTTGAAAGAAAATCATATCTCCATCGGTATTTGCCAGAAACGAGTTTTTCTGCGCTTGTCGGATTGCGAAACTGAGACCATGCTTTGACGCCTGTGTAAATCCCAATTGCAATAAATAAGAAGGGAAAAATCCACAAAATTGTAGGTAGAGAACGTTCCATGTAACAGTTTACCTGATGTGTAATTGCGAGCGCAGCGAAGCAATCTCCAAGGTAGTTCGTCGATTTTTGGGGTTTCAAGCAGCGTTGGGGATTGCTTCGGGGCTATCTCCACTCGCAATGACAGAATAAGGTGAATTGTTACTCAGCAAGAATGCAATCGCGGTGAGTTCAAATTTGCGAATATATCTAGGGCGCATAACGTCGGACTGAAAAATAGTTGCTATTCGACTTGTTGGGGAATCAGAGCGATCAACCCGCGCAGCGCCCGATTCACAGACTCTGCATCGGGGAAATAAGACTGTACATCTGGCTCAAGTTTGATCAAGTCATCTTGTGGCGTAAATTCTTTGACGGTCGATGTCCCGTCTGTGTGGTACACAGTCACAGAATATGCTTCACGCAATGCTTGAGCGTGTTTTCCTCGCACGCCGCCGATAAAATCGTATGCGGACAACATTTCATCAGAGTCAATGACGCTGCTATGAATTAAATTATGCATATTCGAAAAGAGGAACCATTCTTGCCGGTTGTGGCAGCGCATGTAGCAAGCTCTCGATATGCCCGACAGTGGCAGGCTTGAGCAGTACATCACCACAGACCATGCAGACGTCCGCAGGCACGCCATCGATCACGATGACCTGTCCATGGCGCCGCACGGTATGAGCAATTTCTCCTGTTTCGTAGATGCCAGGACATCTTTCGATCCTACATTTCATGTTATCGGTGCGCTACAAGCTGGCAGCGGGGACGAAGCCCGCCGGTTCCGCGGCGCCATCCACGCCGTTCAGGCGGGTGGGGATGGGGGCGGGCGCGAGTTCGGCGGCGGTGAGGGCGCGGTCGAAGCGGTGGACGATGTGGTAGCGGCTGTCCCGCTGCGCGGGCGTGAATCCGGCCTGCCAGATCTGCTCGTGCAGGCGATGCACAGTCATGCGCGGCTCTTTCTCGGTGTAGGCCGCGGCCTGGCTGACCACGTTCTCCTCCAACATGGTGCTGCCGAAGTCGTTGGCCCCGGCGAAAAGGGCGCGGCGGGCGGTGTCCAGGCCCTGCGTGGGCCAACTGGCCTGGAAATTGGTGAAATTGTCGAGATAGATGCGGGCGAAGGCGCTGGTGTGCAGGTATTCGTCGTAATCGGCCCCGTATTTGGCGCGGTGGCGGCTGCGGCCCAGGCTGTTCGTCTCGCTCAGTTGCGCCGTCCACATGATGAAGGCGGTGAAACCGTTGCCGTGGCTGGCCAGCGATTCGTCCTGCAACTCGCGCAGACGGGTGAGGCTGGCCACGCGCTGCTCCCAGGTCTCGTCGAAGCCGATGACCATGGTGGCGCTGGTGACCATGCCCAGGCGCTGGGCGATGCGCATGGCGTGCAGCCAGGCCGCGGTCTTGGTTTTCTTGGGCGAGATGCGGGCGCGCACGGCATCGTCCAAAATCTCGGCCCCGCCGCCGGGCAGACCATCCAATCCCGCCCGGTTGAGCCGTTCCAAGACCGTTTCCATGCTCAAGCCCTCCAATTCGGCGATGTTCTCGATCTCGGAAGGGCTGAAGCAATCCAGTTCGATCTCGGGATAGGTGCTTTTGAGGAAGCGCAGCATCTCCTCGTACCAGGCGATGCGCAGGGCCGGGTTGTGGCCGCCCTGCATGAGGATGCGGGTGCCGCCCCAGGCCAGCAACTCCTCCACCTTTTCGCCGATCTGGCGCTTGCTGAGGACGTAGACCTCCGGATGCCCCGGCACGCGGTAGAAGGAGCAGAACTGGCAATCGGTGGTGCAGGCGTTGGTGTAGTTGATATTGCGGTCCACGAGATAAGTGACGACGCCCGGATCGGTTTTTTGCAGGCGCAGGGTGTGGGCGACCTCCATCAAGTGGGTGGGATCGGCGTTTTGGTAGAGTGTAAGTCCTTCGGCAGGCGTGAGACGACTGCCGTCGGCAGCTTTTTGCAGTAAATCGTTTGGATTCATGAAGCTATTGGGTATTGGGTATTAGATATTGGAGATTGAGTATTGGAGATATGAAAAATGTAACAGTTCACCTGATCTCCAAGGTTGTTGGTCAATTTTGCGATTGTCAATCGGCGTTGGGGATTGCTTCGGGGCTATCGCCCCTCGCAATGACAAAATAAGGTGAATTGTTACTGAAAAATATCCAATATCTAATAACCAATATCTAATATCAATCAAAAATGATAGATTTTTGGTGTTTGCGGCGGGGGAGTGGCAATCGCAAATGGGGCCGTTTCTTGGGAATGAGCGCTTTGGCCCGCGCTTTGCCTTCGATCGCGGCTTCTTTGTAAAGTTGGCGCATGCGCGCGGGGGTGAGTTTGCGCCCGTGCGCGTACCAGGTGAAGACGGCCATGCCGGTGGCATAGGTGCCGGCGTAGGCCACGGCGATTTTGGGCAACAAGCCCCACACGGGGATGAACCCCACCAGCCGCCGGGCCATCTCCCGCCAGATGAACCCGCCGCCGAGCACGCCGGCCAATTGCGTCGCCATTTGCTGCACCGAGATATCCTGGCCCAGGGCCAGGGCCAGCTTGTAGGCCAGCAGCGCCTGGTTCTTGGTCAGCACAACCATGTCGGCGACGTTGAAGGGGATGGTGAACACGGGGAGGATCTCGGCCAGGCCGGTGGAGGCGGCATAGCCGGCATTGGCCAGACTGGCCTCCTGAATCAAATCGCGCGCCACCGCCGCACGCAGCGCGGGCAGATGGTGGGCAAGGGCCACATGCCGGTCGGGGAACAGGCGCAACAGGGTCGGGATCAAGGTGGCGGCGAGCGCGTCGGCAGCATCAGGATCGGCCAATGTCTCGGCCGCGCCGCGCCAGTTTCTGCGCTCTGCGCCCAGCCTTTCCAGCTGTTTCTCACCCGTCAGATGCAACACCACCACGGTCTGCGCCTGGTTCTCGGCGCGCAAGGCCCTGTACGCCTGCACCGGCTGGGCGATATCCTCCTGCGCGGCGGGGAGCACGAACAGCGTCAGGTCGGCCCGGGCAGCCTCCTGCAAAGCCTCCGCGCCCACGGGCAGCAGGTACACGCCCAGCGTGCGGGGCAGCGAGATCAGATCCCCCGAAAATGGGTCGGCGCGCAGGGCATCGGCCAGCCAGTGCGCGGCCGCGGCGTCGCTGCCCAGAATGGCGACGCGCAAGGGCGTCTGCACCTGCTCGCGAATGGCGCCGGTATCGATTTCGGTCAGCGTAGACCAGAGGTGGGACAGGTCGTGGAAGGAAGCCATGGCAAGGGTCAGAGAGAGAATTCAGGTTCTTGTGATAGTCTGGGACGCCAACGCAGCTTTCAATGTCTCGTCATCGAACATATCGGCCAGTTCATATAAGCGCTCCTCGAAGCCTTCCTCATCCAGCACGACGATATTGCGCTTCTGTACCTCGTGCCAAAAACGATTATACGAAACCCCCGCCAGGGCAGCACCGCCGCGCAAATCTGTTTTCCGCTGCATGTAAGCCTGGATAGCCCGATCGACTTTTTCCTCCTGAAGCCCTTGTAGTAACCATTTCTTCATAAGCGCAGCTTCACTTGCCGCGCTTTGCTGGCTGACAGTCGCCAATTCTTGCGCTTCCTGCGGTGTAAGTCGGATAGATTTAGTCACGGTTGTCATGAGTATCACCTCGCAAAATGGTTGTCTTCTCGATAATTGAGATCGCTTCTTGGATGAGTTTCGGGTTTGTGTTGGGCTGGAGTCTTCTTAGATACCCCTTTGCCGCCGGATACGTGATCTTGCCTTGTGAGTAGAGAAATACGCAGAAGTCAGGCACGGTAACGCACTTAATGCCCAATGAACGGGCGAATGCAAGCGGTCGTGCATCGTTGATCAGTAACACCCAGGCATTTTCGTGGGCAAGGGCAATGGCATGGGCTTCGCCCCGACCATAAAGGCCCACTGGATTTTCGGGATTACTGGCTAAAAGTCTGCCGTCCTGCTTGAGGACATCGAATAGCATGGCTTGTGGATAGATTAGCGGCGTTTCATCCGGGCTGGTTGTGATGATTTCTTGCTCTACTGCCGGCGGATAATGAACCCGGAAAAAGGAAAACAGGTAGGGAACAACGCCGATGCGCGCGGCGCTATTCCAAAACGATGTATCAAGCGAAGCATCAAGAATCATATTGAATCTAATTTACACGTTTTGCATCGATCTGTCAAGACGTCAAGGTCGAGGTGGAAATCCATACGCGTTCCACCGCCGCGTCACGCGCTCCTTGATCTCTTCACCCATCTTGATCGGTGTGGGCCAGCCGCGGGTGTAGCCCTCCTCCGGCAGCTTGCGGGTGGCGTCGATGCCGATGCGCCCGCCGAAAGCGAAATGGTGGCTGCCATGGTCGAGGGCGTCGACCGGGCCATCCTGGATGATCACATCGCGGCCCCAATCGACATTGCCCCACAAGTGGAAATAGGCCTCGTCCAGATTCTGCACGTCCACGTCGGCGTCGACGATGACGATGGCCTTGGTCAGCATCATCAGGCCCAGGCCCCAGAGGCCGTTGATCACCTTGCGGGCCTGGCCGGGATAGCGTTTTTTGATGGAGACGAAGATGAGATTGTGGAACACGCCGGCCGCGGGCATGTTCACATCCACGATCTCACCCTGGAAGATCTTCATCAGGGGCAGGAAAAGGCGCTCGGTGGCCTTGCCCATCCAATAATCTTCCATCGGCGGCTTGCCCACGACCGTGGCCGGATAGATGGCGTCCTGGCGGTGCGTGACCGCGGTGATGTGCAGGACGGGATAGGGATCGGGCGGGGTGTAGAAGCCGGTGTGATCGCCAAACGGCCCTTCCAGCCGGCTCTCCGCCGGATCGACGTAGCCCTCGATCACGATCTCGGCTGCGGCGGGCACTTCCAGCGGCTGGCTGACGCAGCGCACCAGCTCCACCGGCTTGCCGCGCAGCCACCCGGCCAGCAGAAACTCGTCGATGCCGGGGGGCAGGGGCGCGCTGCCCGACCACATCACCGCCGGGTCGCCGCCCAGGCTGATGGCGACGGGAACCCGCTCCTGACCCAATTCCCGCGCCGTGCGCTCGTGCTCGGCCCCGCCCTTGTGCAACTGCCAGTGCATGCCCACGGTGCGCTCGTCATAGACTTGTACGCGGTACATGCCCACATTGCGCCCGCCGCTGACCGGATCGCGGGAAATGACCGTGGTCATGGTGATGTAAGGCCCGCCATCTTCGGGCCAGCAGGTGAGGATGGGGATGCCGGCCAGCGTGGCCGCGGCGCCGGTCTTCACCACCTCCTGCACCGGGGCATTGCGCACGATGTTTGGCTTCAGGCCGATGCTGCGCAGGGCGGCCAGCAGGTCGGTGGCGCGACCGAGGGCGGGGCCCATGCCCTGCGGCAGTTTCAGATCCACCAGTTTAGCCAGGTTTCGGTTCAGTTCGTCCAAATCCTCGACGCCCAGCGCCCAGGCCATGCGCCGCGGCCCGCCCAGCGCGTTGATCAGCACCGGCATCTCCGAGCCTTTGACGCGTTCGAACAGCAGGGCCTTGTTCTGCTCCAACGGCCCTTTGCTGACGCGGTCGGTGATCTCGGTGATTTCGAGGTGCGGATCGACGGGCGCGGTGATGCGTTGCAGTTCCCCGGCGTCGTCCAGGCGTTTGATGAATTCACGCAGGTTTTTGTAGGCCATGATCACCTATGCCGGTTGCGCCTCAAGCAATTGCAGCACTCTCGCTTGCACGGTATCTACGAAAGCATCGCGAATGAAACGGCTGGCATTCAAAATCTCGATACCGATCAACTCCCCGCTCTCATTCAATTCAGCGGTAATGCCATGACCGATTTCGATACTGCCGGCCTCCTGTTCGTTAGTGATAGCGAGATGCAGGATGTCTTTCTCCTTGAAATAGAGCATACGTGTGTCACTCATGGATGAGCCTTCCCGTGCGCAAACCAGAAATCGTCCATCGTCCATCGTCCATCGTCAAGATCTGCTGCCAAGCGGATACTGTCCAAACGCCTCCACGGCATCGACCATGGCCAGCACGTTTTCGGCGCTGACATCGTTCATGATCGTGTGCACGGAGGAGAGCAGATAGCCGCCGCCCGGCGCCATGATCTCGATCACCCGTTTCACTTCCTGCCGCACTTGCTGGGGCGTGCCAAAGGGCAGGATGCGCTGGGTGTCGATGGCGCCGCAGAAGACGATATCTTGGCCGAAACGGCGCTTCAGTTCGGGCAAGTCGGACATGCGCCCGGCGGAGGTTTGGATGGGGTTGAGGATGTCGACGCCGATCTCGATGAAGTCGGGGATCAGATCCATGACATCGCCATCGGTGTGGAAGAAGACCTTGGCGGCGGTGCGGGATTTGATGTGGGCGATGTAGTCGGCGTGGATCGGTTTGAGCTGCTGGCGGTACATTTTGGGCGAGATGAGCAGGCCCGATTGCATGCCCAGGTCATCGCCGATCTTGATGATGTCGATCAGATCGCCGCATTCGGCCAGAAAAGCATCCATCAGCGCTTTGCAGGCTTCGGTGATGCGTTGCAGCAGGGCCACGGCCAGGTCGGGCTGCATGGCCATGTTCAGCAGGAACTGATCCAGCCCCTGCATGGCGTGGGCGCGCTCGAAGGGGAAGAGCAGCCAGGGCGTGCCCATGATGGCGTAATCGGTCTCGGCCCGCAGTTTTTGCGCCTGCGCCCGCACGTGGGCCACGCGCGTGGGGTCGCGCATGTCGGGCCAGCCGGGATAATCGCGGATCTCGGCGATAGTTGTCGCTGCGCGCAGGGGGTTGACGCCGGGCAGCCACTCGCCGGGGGCCAGTTCGATCTGGCCGCTGCCCCACGAGTCGATAAAATTGGCGTGCGGGTCGGTCTGGCGGCGCTGGCGGTTGTAGGCGAGGATGTGCGCCGGTTCCAGGTCGAGCACGCCGCGCACGTCGCTGCGCAAGCGGTGCAGCACGGCTTCGTCGGGGGCGGCGGTGCCCAGTTCCGGCCACTCATACAGGTATTCGTCCGGCGCGGCGATGCCGAGCAGTTGCTTCAGTTCCCGGTACGGCTTCATCTTCATGCTGGTGGCGTTGGAAACGCCGATGACGATGGGCACGCGGTCCGGTTCTTGGTGATGGATGGCTGCGAGCACGCGCTCGCGCGGGGTAAGGGGCATGGTCAGGTTCCTGGGGGCAGTGGGCGCTGGATATGAAGCGCTTTGATCCTATCAAATCCCCGTTACGGGGCAAAATAAAACTGCGTACTGCGGAACATGGGCACGCAGTACGCAGTATGATACAGGTTTTACGCTGTGTGTTCTGTTGTACCGGCGACAGTGAAACAGAGAACACGCACCACGAACTATTGCTTCTCGTAGGGCTGGCCGTCGGCCGCGGGCGGCGTCACCCGCCCGATCAAGCCGCCGAGGATGATCATGGTGAGGATATAGGGGGCCATCTGCAAGAATTCGGGGGGCAAGGCTACCCTGAAGGCCTGCATCTTGCCCTGCAAGGCGTCGGCAAAACCGAAGATGAGGGCGGCAAAGAAGCTGCCTACGGGCGTCCAGTTGCCGAAGATCATAGCGGCAAGGGCGATGAAGCCCTGGCCGTGGGTCATGTTGTCCTCGAAGGAGCCAAGGCTGAGGGAGAAGTAGGAGCCGCCCAGCCCGGCGATGAAACCGCCGATGATCACGTTGATGTAGCGCATGCGGAAGACGTTGATGCCCACCGTGTCCGCGGCGCGGGGGTGTTCGCCCACCGAGCGGGTGCGCAGGCCCCAGGGCGTGTAGAAAAGGATGATGTGCACGATCGGCACCAGCAACAGCATGAAAAAGACGGTGGGCGTGTTCTCGAACAGTTTGCCCAGCACCGGCACATCCACCAGCACCGGCACGCGCATCAGGCTGATGGGCCCAGGCGAACCGTAGCCGGCAGGTTCAAGCAGGCGGATGTTGATGTAGCGGGTGGCGCCGGCGGCGAGGATGTTGATCACCGTGCCGCTGATGATCTGATCGACTTTGTAGGTGATGGAGAGAACGGCGTGCAGCGCGGCCATGATGCCGCCGGTGAGGATGGCGGCCAACATGCCCAGCCAATGATTGCCGGTGATGGAGACGGCGGCAATGGCGGCGAAGGCGCCGAAGAGCATCATGCCCTCGATGGCGATGTTGATCACCCCCGCCCGTTCGCAGAAGATGCCGCTGAGCGCGCCCAGGGTGAGGGGTGTGGCCGAGACCAGGGTGGTTTTGAGCAGGCCCGGCAGATTGATGCTGCCAGCCGCGGTCAGCCAGACCAGAAAGGAGGAGACGACGAGGAAGGCGGCGGCGCCGAGCACCACATTGAGGGAACGAAAACCGCGATAGAGCTGCCAGCCGCCCACAAAAAAGCACAGGGCGCCAAAGGCGTACAACGCTTCACGCGTGGGCAGGGCGAAGAGTGTGCCCAATTGGTCATCGGTAAAGGCCGAGCGCACGCCGGCCTCCGCCCGCGTCGCCATGAACAGGATGACCAGGCCGGCCGCCATTGCCACGCCGCCGAAGATGCGTTCACGGGTCAAGGATTTACGCCATTGTCTTGTCATGCCACTGCTCCAGGAGGGCGCCGTCAGGGGGAGGGAGAAAAAGGTCGGATCGAGAGGGGGTGGCGGCTCAGGAACCCCAGCCGCGGGTGATCGTGGCCGGCTCCATCTCGTCGCGGCGGATGTCCAGCCGGTAGAGAGAGCGGACGATAGCCGGGGCAGCGATGAAGATGATGACCATGGCCTGGATGATGGAGGTGATCTCCAGCGGCACGCCCGCCACCGACATCATGCGCGTGCCGCCAGACCGCAACACGCCAAAGAGCAGGCTGGCCAAAACCACCCCGCCGGGATGGCTGTTGCCCAGCAAGGCCAGGGCGATGGAGTCGAAACCGTAGCCGGCCTGGAAGCCCAGGGTCATGTTGTGCGTCAGGCCCAGCGCCTCGCTGACGCCGGCCAGGCCGGCCAGGGTGCCGCTGAGGGCCATGGCCAGGATGACGTTGCGACCGATGTTCATACCGCTGTAGCGGGCGGCGTTGGGGTTGGCGCCGACTGTGCGCATCTCGAAGCCCCAGGTTGTCTTCCACAGGAACCACCAGACGAAGAGGGCCGCGGCAATGGCAATGAACAGGCCGGCGTGCAGGCGGATCGGCGGCTCGAAGAAACGGGGCAGCTTGGCCGTGTCCAGGATCTCGGCGGTGCGGCGCGTGCCTTGCGTGGCCTCCAGCGGCCCGCGCAAAAGCCACTCCACCAAGCGGAAGGCGATCCAGTTCATCATGATCGTGTTGATCACCTCGTGCGCGCCGGTCCAGGCCTTGAGAGCGCCCACAATCCCCCCCCAAACGGCCCCGCCGGCGGCGCCGGCCAGGATGGCCAGGGGCAGGTGGATGTAGGCAGGCAGGCCGGTGACGGAGAAGCCCACCACCACCGCGCACAGGCCGCCGATCAAAAACTGGCCTTCGGCGCCGATGTTGAACAACCCGGCGCGGAAGCCCAGCGCCACGGCCAACCCGGTCAGCACGTAGGGAATGGAGCGGGTGAGGCTCTCGGCGATGGGGCGCATGGCCGAACGAAACGCCCGCGCCTCGCCGCTCATGATCCATTCCTCCAGCCCGTCGGCGATGCGGGTGGGGCTGCCGATGGCGCCTTCGAACATGGAGGAGTAGGCGGTGGCCACGGCATTCCAGGCCAGACGCAAGGCGCCGCCCGGATCGTCGAAGAAGTTGCCCAGGGCCTGGAGGACTGCGCGATCGGTGAAGGCGATGAGAAACGCGCCGATGATCAGGGCCGTCGTCACCGCCAACAGGGGGATCACCGCCCCGCGCAGCCAGTTGAATGAGCCGGCGCGGAGCGTGATCAGACCGATCAGCAGCAGCACAGAGAGGCCGAAGAGGGGCAGGATCAGATCGACGCCGCGCTTGGTGAGGATACTGACCACCACCGCGAGGAAGATCAGGCCGATCAGGCCCAGGAACAGGGGCAGCAATCGCCGGCGCTGCGCCTGCAAAAAGCCGGGGGCAGGGGGGTCAGGCTGGTTGGCGCTCAAGGGTTTCGCCTCCGTGCAGGGGGTGGGTGGGGCCGCCGGCCATCCACAGGCCCAATTCTTCGCGGGTGGCCTGGGCCGCGTCCACGGTGTAGAGGATTTTGCCTTCGTACATCACGGCGATGCGGTCGGAGAGGCTCATGATCTCGTCCAATTCGGCGGAGACGAGCAGCACCGCCGCGCCATCGTTCCGTTTTTCGATGATGCGCTTGTGGATGAATTCGATGGAGCCGACATCCAACCCGCGTGTGGGCTGTGAGGCGATCAGCAGTTTGATCGGGCGGGAAAGCTCGCGAGCCACGATCACCTTTTGCATGTTGCCGCCCGACAGGTTGCGCACTGGCGTGGCGATGCTGGGCGTGCGCACATCGAAGGTTTGCACCAGATCGACGGCCTGCCGATGGACGGCATCTTCATCGATCAAGAGGCCCCTGGCAAAGGGGGGGCGATAGTAGGAGCCGAGGATCATGTTGTCGTAGATGGGATAGCTGAGCACCAGGCCATCTTTGACGCGGTCTTCGGGCACGTGGGCCACGCCCAGTTCGCTGACCTGGCGGGGGGAGGCGTCGGTGATGTCTACACCTTCGATCCGCGCCCGGCCAGAGCCGACGCGGTACAGGCCGGTCAGGGCTTTGACCAGTTCGGTCTGGCCGTTGCCCTGCACCCCGGCGATGCCCAGCACCTCGCCCGCGCGCACCTCGAAGCTGACCCCGCGCAGCACCGGGTGCCCCCGTTCGTCGACGGCGGCGAGGTTTTCGACCTGCAACACCGCCTCGCCCGCGGCGACGCGCTCCTTTTCGACGGTGAGGATCACCTCACGGCCGACCATCATCGCCGCCAGGCTGGCTTCGGTGGCTTGTTTGGGCAGCGCCTCGCCCACCATGCGCCCGCCGCGCAGCACCAGGATGCGGTCGGCCACCCTCAGCACCTCCTTCAGCTTGTGGGTGATGAAGATGATCGATTTGCCCTGGTCGATGAGGGAGCGCATGACCTGAAACAGTTCTTCCGCCTCCTGCGGCGTCAGCACGGCGGTAGGCTCGTCCAGGATGAGGATGTCGGCCTGGCGATAGAGGGCCTTGACGATCTCCACCCGCTGCTGCATGCCCACCGGCAGCTCACTGACCATGGCGTAGGGATTCACATCCAGGCCGAATTGCCGGGAGATGGCGGCGACTTTTTTGGCGTCGGAACGCATGCCCAAGGGGATCAACCCGTTCAGGAAGTTCAGGCCCTCCCACAGCAACAGATATGCGCCCAACAGCAGCCACAAGCCGATGTAGGCCGCGGCCACGATCAAACCGGCGCGCAGGATGCCCTCCACCACCGTGCTGACCACACCCGCCAGGCCCAGGGCTTCCTCCAGCCCGGCCAGGAGCAGGGCCGCGGCCAGGGCGATGCCGATCTGCAACCACCGCCCCCGGCCGGGCTTGCTCCAGGGCAATGAGGGCCGCCGTCCGCCCAGAAAAGAGAGGAGCAGGTAGAACAGGCTGAAGAGGGCGATGGTCATGCCCGCAAAAGTGCGGTCGAGGAAGAGCAACAGGAAGACCAGGGCAAAGAAAACGAGATAACTCAGCGCCCAGGTCAGGGCTTTGCGCGCCAGTTGGTAGGGCCCGGCCAGCCGGTGTTGGAAGAGGGGACGAGGATCGACGCGGTGCAGAAAGGCCTGCACCCGCCGTGTGAAGGGAGTGACCGGTACGCCCAGCAGTTGTTGCGTCTCGTCGCCCAGCACCACATTCTCCACCACCGACATCACCGGCACCAGCATGAAATGCTGATGCACCATGCCGATGCCGTGGGAGATGGCGTCGTTGGGGCTTTCGATATCGATCCGCTGCCCATTCAGGTAGATATCCCCCTCATCCGGCGTATACAAGCCATAGAGCATGTTCATGAGTGTGGTTTTGCCCGCGCCGTTTTCACCCAAAAAGGCCAAAACCTCACCCTTTTGCAGAGAAAAGCTCACTTTGTCATTCGCCAACACACCGGGGAACCGTTTACTAATGTTGCGAATTTCAAGAATCGGGGTCATACCTTGCTCCAAGCTGACGGGGGAGGATAGACGATGGACGATGGACGATGGACGATGGACGATGGACGATGGACGATGGACGATGGTTGAAGGTTGAAGGTTGAAGGTTGAAAGACGAAAGACGAAGGTCGAAGGATGAAGGACGATGGTCGATGGTCGATGGTCGATGGTCGTAGATCAGTGTAAACTATATTCAGGACGGGTCAGTCTATCGTCCACCGTCTATCGTCTACCGCCCATCATCAAATAATGCGTTCGCGCAGGCGGGCGCTGATGTAGTCCATCGAGGCCACGACAATGGCGATGGCGACCATCTGGGCGCTGGCAGCGCGGTAGTTTAGCAGATTGATGTTCTGTTGCAAGAGGAAGCCAATGCCGCCGCCGCCGGCAAAGCCAATGATGGTGGACATGCGCACGTTGATATCCCAGCGATACATGGTGAAGGCGATGTAGGGCGGCACGATCTGCGGGATCACGGCGTAGACGATGGTTTGCAAACGGTTGGCGCCGGCCGCGCGCACCGCCTCCAGCGGGCCGGGCAGGATGCTCTCCACCTGTTCGGAATAGAGCTTGGCCAGGGCGGCGATGGTGTGCAGAGCCAACGCCAACACGCCGGCAAACGGCCCAATCCCCACCCACACCGCAAAGACGATGACCATGATCAACGGCTCGATCGAACGCAGGGCGTTGAGAATGGTGCGGGCCACATAGTAGACGGCCAGGCCGGAGGTGACCTGATCATCTTTTCGCACCCAAAAAGCAAGGCCAATGCCAAACAGCGCCCCCAGGATGGCCGGGACGATCAAGGTGCGCATCGCGTCATGGATCTGGTAGAACCAGTCGACCATGGCGCCCAAAATGGCGAAGAGTAAGGCGCCGGCCAGCGCCGCCAGGATATAGTTGGCCAGTTGCTGCGCTGCCGGGCTAAGGCTCCGATCGAGGGTGCGCCAAACGCGGCCCACAAAACCACTGATCACCCCGCCGGTGGCCAACGCCACTACCGTGGCGATGATCATGCCCAAAATGTCGCCCAACCCGGCCACAAACGCGCCCAGAAATCCAAACCCGCCCAGACGGAGGGCCAGCGTATTGCCGAGGGCAAGCGTCAGGCTGGAAAGGAGGTAGAGGGACAGGATGGCTACCCACGCCGCCAGCAACAGCCCCGCCACGCGCGCCATGCGCAGCGTGAAGCTGGGCCGAGACTCTTCAGTCGCGGGCACCGCCCAACGCACGATCCACCACGCCAACAACGGCAGCAGCACCACCCCGGCCACGTTCAACCATGTGCTTGTAGTCAGGGACTGGCTGAGCACATGCAATTGCCGCGCCGCCATCATGCCCAGCCAGATGCCCAGCGGCCAGGCCAGCACGGAAAGGGAGATGCTGGCCACCGAACTGCGTACATCCTTCATCAGGTTGCGGGCGGCAAAGAAGCTGACGGGAATGGCCAGGGCCGTGCCGATGGTGGTGGCCAGCAGGGCCATGAACACCGTCTCGATGATCTTGTCCCAGGTATCGTGCGCGGTCTTGGTGAATCGCGGCGCGCCCACATTGCGCCGGGTGATCACCTGGATATGCTGCGGTTCGGGCACGGGGCTGCGGTTGGGCAATTGCACCACGGTCTCGAAATGGCCGAACTCATCGGTGACGATGTTTCCCAGTTGCAGCGTCACCTGGCTGAGGGGGATGAAATTGATGGGGCCGCGGGTATTCGGCTCGAAATTGAACCCTTCCACCCGCACCTGGGCTTTGGGATCCGCGCAGGGCGGATCCACCGTCATGAAAGGCCCGCTGGTGTCCGGCTCCGGCAAGTTCAACTCCCCTTCCGGGCAGCCGACGATGATAGGCGCATCGACCAGAAACTCTTCTTTTTCATATTCCAGGATATCGGGCCGGGCCAGAGCGCGCAAAATGCGCACCAATTGCGTTTGCCGGCGTTCCGAACGCGTTTCTTCCAGATCGACTTTTGTTACCTGAAAGCCATAGGCATAGATGAACAAACCGGCCAGGACCGCTAAACCCACCATCAACGATTGCCTGAAACTGCGAGATGATTTCTGCATAATCGTTCTGTGCTCCTAACCCACGCGTTCGGCGTCTTTGCCGTAGATTTCTTTGAATTTCGCATCATCGATCTGGCGCGGATGCCCTTCGAAGACCAATTTACCCTCGTTCAGGGCAATGACGCGATCGGCGTAACGATGCACGAGATCCAAAAAATGCAGACTGCAAAGCACGGTGGCTTTGTCTTCCTGATTGATCTGTTCCAGATATTGCATGATGCTGTGGGCAAGCACCGGGTCCAGGCTGGCGACCGGCTCGTCCGCCAGGATCATTTTGGGGTCTTGCATCAGGGCGCGGGCAATGCCCACCCGCTGTTGCTGGCCGCCGCTCAATTCATCCGCCCGCTGATAGGCCTTGCCCTCGATGCCCACACGCGCCAACTGTTTCAGGGCTTTATCCACATCGCTTTTGGGGAAGCGATTGAGCAAACTCATGGCCGGATTCACGTAGCCCAGCCGGCCGGTCAGCACATTTGTCAGCACGCTGGAGCGATGCACCAAATTGAAATTCTGAAACACCATGCCGATGCGCCGCCGAATCAGGCGCATCTCTTCCTGCGTGGCCGCCGTGATATCCTCGCCATCCCAGATGATCCGGCCCGCGGTAGGCTCGATCAGCCGATTGATGCAGCGCAAAAGTGTGGATTTCCCCGACCCGCTCAAACCGATGATCACCAAAAATTGGCCATCGGGCACCTCGAAGCTGACATCATCCAACGCCAGCACCCCACCTTCGTAGATTTTCGTCAGGTTCTCGACTTTAAGCATGAAGCAGCACCCCCATTTTAAGAGAATCCCGGGTGGGGGCTGGCCCCACCCGGGATGGTACTGGCTGTGGCGCCGCGGTTACTGACCGAGGTCTTCCATCGTCATGCCAGAAAGTTCGATCATCTGGCGAACGACGTCGTACTCCTCGTCGGTGGCAGGGCTGAGGCCCGTCCAACCGTAGAAGTCCTGGTTGCCGATGGAGGTGTCCCAGGCGTCGGTTTCAGCGAAAGCGACGAGAGCGGCTTCGATCTGCGCCCGCACATCCGCGGGGAAGTCGGGCGAGAAGGAAAGGGTGTCGTTGGGGATGTCGGGCGAGATGGCGAGGATGCGCGTCTTCTGCACCACATCCGGCGCTTCCTGGCGCAGCCCGGCGCGGGCGTCGAGCACACGCCATTCCTGGCCGGGGCCACAGAAGAGGCGAGAGCCATCCGCGTTGGGCGCGCAGGTGTCAAGGATGTCGTCGGGAATGTCGGGCGCATCCCCACGCGCCCAGGCCGGATCCGGCTTCAGGGGCGGGCTGAAGAAGCTGCTGCTGAAATCGACTTCGCCGTTGTAGACCGCACGCACCGAGCCGGTGTGGCCGCCGGTTTCGACGCGGTTGCCTTCGGGGATTTCAACGCCGGCAGCGGCCAGCATGGGCAGCACCGCCAGATAGCCAGAGGTGGAACCGGCATCGGGATAGCCCCAGGTCTTGCCTTCCAGGTCGGCCAGGGTTTGGATGTCGCTGTCGCGCTGCACAAGCAGTTGCGCCCAGTACACGTCCCAACCGAAGCGGATGGCCTTGAAGGAGACATCGACGCCGCAGAGCTGGTTGGCCAGCACGTAGCCCAGGCCGGGGATGAAGCCGATGGAGCGATCCGGCGCCGCGCACATCTCTTCGATGGTGGCAGCGTAGGAGGTGGGCACCACGACTTCGTAGGAGAAGCCGGTGGCTTCTTCCAGGGCCTGTTTCATGATCTCGCCGCCGCTGACGATGACTTGGGCATCGACGGAGGGGACGAAGAGCACCTTGATGGGGTTGTCGGGCGTGCCGATGCTGCCGGCAGCGGGGGCGCAAGGCTCTGGCCAGCCGGTGCAGAGTTCGCCGGCGATGATCTTGGCCTGGATGTCGGCGAGGTCGGTCACGACGTTGGCCGGGATCAGCGCTTC
>JABWBG010000074.1 GCA_013360575.1 Caldilineales bacterium | reverse complement strand
AGCACCTGGTCGGCGGCGGGAACCTCGTCGGCCTTGAGCTGGTGCCAGGTGAGGTCGAGCAGCGTGGCGGCGAGATACTCGGTGGTGCGATAGCCTTCGTTGAACTTCGCGGCGGCCTGGATCTTCTCGAGCAGGGCGGCGGGCAGCCGCTCGCCGGTCTGATAATGCTTGGCGAAGTGCGAGAGCACGGCGGGCCAGGTGGCCCACATCTCGTTCACCTGCGACGGGAACTCGACGAAGTCGCGCGCGACGGCGGTGCCGGCGAAGCGCGGATACTGCACCTGCGAGAACATGCCGTGGAGCGCGTGGCCGAATTCGTGGAAGGCGGTCACGACCTCGTCGTTGGTGAGCAGCGTGGGCTCGCCGGCGGGCGGCTTCGGGACGTTGAGGTGGTTGGCGATCACGGGCATCGTGCCGAGGAGGCCGGACTGGGAGACGTAGGCGTTGGCCCACGCGCCGCCGCGCTTGGAGGGGCGGGCATACCAATCGACGATGAAGAGCGCCACGGGCGAGCCGTCCTCGTTGCGCACCTCGAAGATGCGGGTGTCATCGTGGTATTTCGGCAGGTCGGTGCGCTCGTGGAAGGTGATGCCGAAGAGCTGGGTGGCGGCGTAGAAGACGCCGTCCTCAAGCACGCGGTTCATCTCGAAGTAGGGACGGACCTGCGCGGCGTCGAAGGCGTAGCGGGCGGCGCGGACCTTCTCGGAGTAGTAGTCCCAATCCCAGGGCTGGAGCTGGAAGCCGCCGCCTTCGGCGTCGATCACCGCTTGGAGATCGGCGGCCTCCTTGCGCGCGTTGGCGACGGCGGGGGGCGCGAGCTGGGCCATGAGACGCAGCACATTCTCGACGGAGCCGGCGGTCTGCTCGTCGATCTGGAGGGCGGCGTGGTGGGCGTAGCCGAGGAGGGCGGCGCGCTCGGCGCGGACCTTGGCGATCTTGGCGATGACCTCACGGTTGTCGAATTCGCCGCCGCGGCTGTTGCGGTTGATGGAGGTCTCGAAGAGGCGCTGGCGCAGGGCGCGGGGCCGGGCCGGAAGGGAGGAGGTGGACATGCTACCAGCCCAAGAACAGGGCCAGCAGCCGCTGGAAGGGCGCGCCGAACAGCCATTTCAGGGGGGAGATGGCCGGGAGTTGCCAGTCGATGACGATCAGCAGCATCAAAAAGAGGGCGCCGTACTGCGTCTGCCGCTGCCACAGGTCGGCCAACTGCCGCGACCATCCCTGGCGCAGGCTGTCGAGCAGGGCGATGAAGACG
The DNA here is from genome assembly GCA_013360575.1 of Caldilineales bacterium. GTDB lineage: Bacteria > Chloroflexota > Anaerolineae > J102 > J102 > JABWBG01. The sequence goes on along the minus strand of JABWBG010000074.1, from coordinate 12,778 downwards.
TTGTAGCCGTCCAGGGGGAAGACCGGGATCATGTTGAACAGGGCCAGGGCGAGGTTGATGACGATCCACAGGAAAACAAATTGCAGGGCAAGGTCGGGGAGGGACAGGGCGCGCAGCAGGATGGCCCCGATCAGGGCCAGCAGCACGTTGGAGACCGGCCCGGCTACGGCCACGATGCCCATCCCCGCCCGCGGCGTGGTGCGGAAGGCGCGGGGATTGACTTGCACCGGTTTGCCCCAGCCGATGCCGAACCCGGCCAGCGAGGACATCACGATCATCAGCGTGCCCAGCGGGTCGAGATGAGCGAGGGGGTTGAGGGTGATGCGGCCCTGGCGTCGCGGGGTGCTGTCGCCCAGGCGGTCGGCGGTGATGGCGTGGCTGAATTCGTGGATGGCGATGCTGATCACGAGCACGGCCAGCGAGAGGAGGAAGCTGAGAACGGTGTCCACGGTGCAGGGCCTGTGAATGTGTGAGACGGGGAATGATAGCGCGGGCTGGCGGTGTAAGACGGACAGGCTAGCGCGCCACCCCGCGCAGGCGCATGGCCTCTTCGCTGATCTCGACTTCTTCCACCCAGAGGCCCAGGTTGGCGTTGGCGAGTTGATCGAGATAGGGAAGGATCTGGGCTTCGATTTGTTGGCGGATGAAGCCGCCGGTGGGCTGGCCGTTGATCAGCACGCTTTGGATGGTGGGCTGCACGCGGCCCTGAGACACGCTGAAAGTGGCGATGACGCCGAGGCCCACACGCAGAAAGCCCACCCGTGTCTGGCCGGTCAACAGCAGTTGCCCCGGCTGGGTGTCCACCGTTACCTCTTGCACGGAGGGGTTGGGCGCGCTGGCCAAGGCATCGCGCACGATCTTATTGAGCTGCGCCTCGGTCAGCGTGATCTCCACTTTTGCCGGGGCCGGCGTGGGTGTGGCGGTAGAGGTGGGCCGCGGCGTGGCTGTGGGCAGCGGTGTGGGCGTGGCCGCGGGGGGCGACGTGGGCGTGACTGTGGGCAGCGGTGTGGAGGTTGCCGTGGGCGGCGGCGTGGCTGTGGGAACTGTCAGGGCCGTGGCTGTGGCCGTGGAGGACGCCGCTGCCGTGGGGGTGAAGGTCGCCAGCAGGGGGTGCGTATCGGGCGCGGGCGGCGCGGGCGGCTGGCAGGCGGCGATCAGGCCCAGCAGGAGCAGGGCCAGCAGGCGCAGCAGAAATAGGCGCGATGGGGGTATGCGGGTTTGCAAGGTTATCACTCCGGCCACAGGGCCAGATAGGCCAGGAAGCCGATGCCCATGTTGTAGGTGGCGTGGACGATCATGGCGGTGGTGGTGTTGTGGCGGTCGCGCACCCAGCCCAAGATCAGGCCGATGCTGAAGACGATCAGGGTGCTGAGGGTGAGCCCGTAGGTGCTGTGCAGCAGGGCGAAGAGGAGGGCGGTGAGCCAGAGGCCAAACCGGGGCTGCAGCGCCCCGCGGAAGAGCGCTTCTTCGCCCAGAGCCGCGGCCAGACCCAGGGTGAGAATACCAGGGATGGTCAGCATCAGGGGGCCGATCACCTGCTCGCCCAGCCGGGCCACATCCTCATCGATGCCGATTCCGGTCAGTTGCATCAAATATTCGAGCGGGATCAGGAGGAGGGTCATGCCCAGGCCTAGCCCCGCGGCCAGCGCTGCTTGCCGGGGCGTTGGCCAGGTTATCGCCAGTCGGGCCAGGGTTTGGCGCAGGTTCAGGCGGGAGAGCCAGCCCACGCCCACCGCGGCCAGCAGCACGAACAGGATCTCCTGCCCCCAGGTTATGTTGAGCAAGGCCCTGGTTTGCAGCGGCTCGCCCGCGGCCATGATGTCGGCCAGGGTGTCGATGCCGAAAACGACCGTGGCCCACAGATTGATCACGATCAGCATGGTGTAGGAGAGGGCGACCGCGTGCACCACACTGCCCGGATCGATGGGCAACACACGGCTCAACAACCGCCGCAGCGGAGGCAGCAGCAACAGCAACCCAATCAGCGCAGGCAGCCACAGGGCCAGGCCCAGGGCCGGCAATGACGCGATCACCCTGGCCGCGGTCTCGGCGCCGATGCCCATGCCCGTGAAAGCATCGAGCAGCACTGGATCGGAAGATTGCGCGGCCAGGATCTGGCCGGCCAGCGCCACGGCGATCCCGCCGCCAAACAAACCCAACCACAACAACACCAGCAAGCCATACGCCAGCAGGGCAAACGCTGCCGTGGGCCGCTCTGCCTGGCGCTGTTTATCGGCGAGATTGGCCAGCCACAGCACCAGCATCAGCGGGGCAAACATCAACAGGATCGTTATCAGTTCATTCATCGGCGTCGGTCCCCCTGCCCGGCCATTCCGGGTGCAGAATGCTCATCACCAGCAGGTCATGCCAGCGTCCATGCCGCCATTCGCTCTGGCGGAAACAGCCCTCGTGCTGGAAGCCGACTTTTTCATAGGCGCGGATGCCGCGAGTATTCTCGGCGAACACGCGCAGGTAGATGCGATGGAAGTTCAGGTACTCAAACCCGTAGGCCACCAGGGTGGCGAGTGCGTCCTGGCCCAGACCCTGGTTCCAGAATTGTTTTTCGCCGATGAACAGGCCCACTTCCGCCCGGCGCTGGCGATGGTCGATCGACAAGAAGCCGCAGCCGCCGATGTGCACGCCCTCCAACTCGATGGCGAAGTTGATGACCTTGGCGTCGCTGCGCTGGCGTTCGTACCATGCCTCCTCATCTGCCTGACTCAGGGGCAAGTACAGCCCGAAATGGGTCAGAACTTCAGGATCGGCCAGCCACCGCACATAATTGGGCAGATGTTCTTTTTCGATAGCTCGCAAAACAACGCGTTTTCCGTATAACATGGTTGGAAGGAGAGGAGAGGTGAGGAGGTCTAAACATCTGCCTGCCCCCAGGACTGCGGCATTATACCCTGGCGATTCGGCTTTCCCAAGCGGGCGCGGGACGGCAATTGACCGGCCCGGCCCGCGCCGGTATACTTGCATCCGCCCCGCCCCCCCTCATCCTGCTCTCTCTCGAACACGCCATGACCTACGATTTCACGACCATCGATCCCCTGGACTGGAGCACCCTCCAGCCACACGTGGAGGCGCTGCTGGCCGCGCCTCTGACCCCGGAGAGTGAATATGCCTGGTTGAAAGGCTGGAGCGACCTCTCCGCCATCATGCAAGAGGAGCGGGCGCAGATCAGCCGCGCCGTTTCTGAAAATACCGCGGATCCGGAGGCCGACGCCCGCTTCAAACGCTTCATCGGCGAGATCTACCCCGCGTTGGCCCAGGCGGATCAGGCGCTGCGCCAGAAGTGGCTGGCGTTCGATGGCGCCGCGTCCGCCGCCGAGACCGTGCTGATCCGCCGCCGCTTCCAATCCGAAGCCGACATCTATCGCGCCGAAAATGTACCGCTGATCAGCCAATTGCGGCTGCTGGGCAAGCGCTACAGCGAGATCGTGGGCGGGTTGAGCATCACCTGGCAGGGCCAGGATCTGACCATCCCGCAGGCCGAGGTGCTGGCCGGCGACCCGGACGCGGGCGTGCGCAAGGGGGTGTGGCGGCTGGTTTCGGACGCGTTCTTGGCGCAGCGCGGGGCCTTGAACGATCTGTTCATGGAGATGCTGCCGATCCGCCGGCGCATGGCCCGCCAGGCCGGGTTTGGCGATTTTCGCAGCTATCAATGGCAGGCGCTGGGCCGGTTCGACTACACGCCGGCGGAGTGCGCCATCTTCCACGATGCCATTGCCCAGGAAGTGACGCCCCTGGCCAGCGAATTGTACCGCCAACTGGCGGCAGAGCTGGGCCAGGATCGCATCCACCCCTGGGATACCAGCGCCAGCGCGCCCTGGCAGGTGACCATCGACCCGGCCGACACGCCCCTGGCCCCCTTCGATGACACGGCGGTGCTGGAAGCCGGTGCGCAGCGCATCTTCGATCAAGTCGATCCGGTGTTGGGCGGCTATTTCGCGGACATGCGCCAGGGCTATCTCGACCTGGGCACCCGGCCCCACAAAGCGCCGGGCGGCTTTTGCAGCAGTCTGCCGATCAGCGGCAAGCCCTACATCTTCATGAACGCGGCGGGGACGCACCGCAACGTGCGCACGCTGCTGCACGAGGGGGGCCATGCCTTCCATTTCGCCGAATCCTTCCGCCGCCAAACCCTGCTGTGGAACCACAACGGCCCCATGGAATTCTGCGAAGTGGCCTCGATGGCGATGGAACTGTTGAGCATGCCCTATTGGGCGGCGGAGGCGGGGGGCTTCTACCACGGGCCTGACCTCAATCGCGCCATCACCGAGCAGTTGCAGGGCCTGGTGTTCTTCCTGCCCTACATGGCGGTGGTGGATCTGTTGCAGCATTGGCTGTACACCGACGCGCCGGAAGGGGTGGATCCTGCGGCCATCGATGCCAAATGGAGTGATCTGTGGGATCGTTTCCTGCCCGGCATCGATTTTGGCGCGGCCCAGGCCGAGAAGGAGACCGGCTGGCATCGCAAAGGGCACATCTTCGGCGCGCCTTTCTATTACATCGAGTATGGTCTGGCGCAGATCGGGGCGATGCAGATCTGGCGCAACGCCCGGCAGGATCAGGCTGCGGCGGTGCGGGCGTATCGCCAGGCGCTGGCTGCCGGCGCCACCCGCCCCCTGCCCGATCTCTTCGCCCTGGCCGGCGCCCGTTTCGCTTTCGATCGCCAGACCGTGGGCGAATTGATGACGCTGGTAAAACAGCAACTCGACGCCCTTGCTGTTTAGATAGTGGGTATTGGGTATTAGATAGTAGGTATTAGTTATTGGGTATTTTTCTTGTTTTTGCGACTATTGAATACCCAATACCCAATATCAAATATCCAATAACCAATATCAAATATCCAATATCCAATACCCAATAATGATGTGTAAAAATGGCTGAGGTAACGCTTGCCACGCACCAACGACTTGAACTGTATTACTGGATGCTGCTGACGCGCGTGTTCGACGAGCGCATGTTGGCGCTGTGGAAGCAGGGGCGGGGCGTGGGCGGCACCTTCAGCCAACGCGGGCACGAGGCGATCGCTGTGGGCGCGGGCTATGCCCTGGGGCCTGATGATGTCGTTGCGCCCATGCATCGCGACCTGGGCTGCTACCTGCTGCGCGGGTTGACGCCTCGCCGCATCTTCGCCAACCTGTTGGGTCGCGCCACCGGCGTCACCGCCGGGCGTGATGCCAACCTGCACGGCCTGGGCGACCTCAGCCTGGGCATCGTCGGCTTCGTCAGCCACCTGCCCCAATCTCTGCCCACGGCCCTGGGCATGGCCATGAGCTTTGTCTATCGCCACGAGCCGCGCGTGGCCCTGGCCTTCACCGGCGATGGCGCCAGCAGCTCTGGCCTGTTTCATGAGACCCTGAACATGGCCGCGGTGTGGAATGCGCCCTTGGTGCTCCTCGTCGAGAATAACCAATACGCCTATTCCACGCCCCTGCACGAGCAGATGAAGGTTTTCGACATCGCCCCCCGCGCCGAGATCTACGGCATCCCCGGCATCGCTGTGGATGGCAATGATGTCGAGGCGGTCTACGCCGTCACCCACGAGGCGGTGGCGCGGGCGCGGGCAGGCGGCGGCCCCACCCTGATCGAGGCCAAGACCATGCGCATGCTTGGCCACGCCATCCACGACGGCGCCGAATATGTGCCCCCCGAATTGCTGGCCGCATGGGCCCAGCGCGACCCTATCGACCGCTACCGGGCGCATCTTCTGTCTGAAGGCGCAGCCGATCAGGCCGAATTGGACGAAATCGCCCACCGCTGCGAAGTGGAAGTGGAAGACGCCATCGCCTTCGCCGAATCCAGCCCCTGGCCCGACCCCGCCGCCGTCCAACAGGGCGTTTACGCGGAGTAAGATCACACCCCACGCCCCACGTTTTACGTTTTACGTTTTACGCCCCACCCCCCACGCCTCTCCACTTGAATTCCGATGTCTGCAACAAACTTTGGTTTCACCGATGCGCCTGTCGAGGATGGCAGCCGCACCATCACCTATATCGCCGCCATTTCCGAGGCGCTGCGCCAGGAGATGCGCCGCGATCCTGATGTGCTGATCCTGGGCGAGGATGTGGGCGGCGAATTCGGCGGCGCCTTCAAAGTCACCAAAGGCTTCGAGGCGGAATTCGGGCGGAACCGGGTCATGAACACCCCCCTGGCCGAGTTGGGCTTCACCGGCGTGGCCAACGGCATGGCCCTGATGGGCCTGCGCCCGGTGGTGGAAATGCAGTTCGCCGATTTCATCAGCAGCGCCTTCGACAGCATCGTGCAATTCGCCGCCACCGCCCACTATCGCTTCGGCGGGGCCGTGCCCTGGGTGATCCGCGCGCCGTGCGATGGCGGCATCCGCTCCGGCCCCTTCCACAGCCAGAACCCTGAAGCCTGGTTCGTGCACACGCCCGGCCTGAAGGTTGTGGCTCCGGCGACTCCCGCCGACGCCAAAGGCCTGCTGATCGCGGCCATCCGCGACCACAACCCCGTCATCTACTTCGAGAGCAAGCCGCTGTATCGTTCGCTCAAGGGTTATGTGCCCGCCGGCGAGTATGTCGTGCCCATCGGCAAGGCCAATCTCGTGCGTGCGGGCGAGGATCTTTCCATCATCACCTACGGCGCACAGGTGCGCGAGGCCTTGCAAGCCGCCGCCCGCCTGGCTGCGCAGGGCATCTCTGCCGAGGTGCTGGATCTGCGCTCGCTCAAGCCGCTCGACACCGAGGCCATCCTCGCCACCGCCCGCAAGACCGGCAAAGTGCTGGTGGTGCACTCGGCCAACCAACTGGCCGGGGTGGGCGCGGAGGTGGCGGCGCTGATCGCGGCGGAAGCCTTCGAGTGGCTGGACGGCCCGGTGCAACGCCTGGGCGGGCTGGACACCCCCATCCCCTTCAGCCCCCCGCTCGAAGACGCGTACCGCCCGAACGCGGAAAAAATCTATGCGGCGGCGCAGGCGTTGGCCGCGTTTTGAATCGAAATGATCAAAGCCCTCATCTTCGACTTCGACGGCACCATCCTCGACACCGAGGGGGCGGAGTACCAGTCCTTCCGCGAGGTCTTCGCGTCCGTGGGCTGCGAACTGCCGCATGACTGGTGGACAAGCATCATCGGTTCTTCCGGCCACATGGATCCTTATGACCTGCTGGCGCAGATGGCGGGGCGGCCGCTGGATCTGGCGGGGATGCGGGCCTGGCGGCAGCGTCGTTTCCGGCAGTTGATGGCCGCGGAGGCGATCCGGCCGGGCGTGACCGCGTACATCGCCGCGGCCGCACATGTGGGGCTGGCGCTGGGCATCGCCTCCAGCTCGCCGATGGCCTGGGTGGAAGGATTCCTGGTCGAGCGAGAGTTGCGGTCGCATTTTCCCGTCATCGCTGCCGGTGATCACGTGACCCACGCCAAACCCGACCCTGCACTCTACCATCTGGCCTGCGCCCGGCTGGGCGTGCAGCCGCACGAAGCCATCGCCATCGAGGATTCGCCCAACGGGGCGCTGGCCGCCAAACGCGCCGGCCTCTTCACCGTGGTGGCGCCCAACGCCATCACCCGCATCCTCGATCTTTCCCACGCGGACCTTTTGCTCGATTCGCTCGCCGACCTGCCGCTGCCTGCTCTGTTGCAGCGCTTCAGCTAATGCCGCGCCTCCTCGTCAACGGCTGGTTTTGGGGCCAGACTGCCACCGGCTCCGGCCAATATCTGCACGGGTTGCTGCGGCATTTGCCCGCGGCGCTGCCAGATTGGCAGATAACACTGCTGCTGCCGGGGATCAGTGGGCAGTGGTCAGTATTCAGTGATCAGAATTCGGTGGGGGGGGTGGAGGTGAGGGAGGCGGCGCTGCCGGGGCTGGCGCGGGGGGCCAGGCTGATCAAGTTGGTCTGGGAGCAATACACATTCCCCGCGCACTGCCGGCGGCTGGCCGCGGATGTGGCTTTCGTGCCCTATTGGGGATCACCGCTGCGCTCGCCCTGCCCCGTCGTCGTCACCATTCACGATCTGATTCCCCTGCTGCTCGACGACTACGCCACCAAAGCCACGGCGCGGGCCTACACCTGGCTGGTGGCGCAAGCCGCTCGCGGCGCCGCGGCTGTGCTGGCCGTCAGCCAGGCCGCGCAGGCTGACATCGTGCAGCGCCTGCGCATCCCCGCCGCCCGCGTGCATGTGACTTACGAAGGTCTGGGCTTCCCCCACGCCCCTGTCAGCGATCCGGCGGAACTGGAACGGGTGCGGCGGACGTACGATCTTCCGCTGCACTATCTTTTCTATCTCGGCGGCTTCGATCCCCGCAAAAATGTGCCGCTGATCGTGCGGGCGTATGATCGGGCCAGGCAAAAAAGGCCCGATTTAGCGCCGCTGGTCATCGCCGGGAAACTGCCCGATCCTGGCGATGGCTGGTTCACCGACCCCCGACCCTTGATCGCTGAACTCGGCCTGGGAGACTGCGTCCACCCCATCGGTTTCGTGCCCGACGCCGCCAAACCCGCGCTCTACACCCTGGCCGACCTCTTCCTCTTTCCCAGCCGCTACGAAGGCTTCGGCCTGCCGCCGCTGGAAGCGCTGGCCTGCGGCACGCCCGCCCTGGTCAGCGACAGCAGCAGCCTGCCCGAAATCGTGGGCGAAACGCTGCCGCCCGTCCCCACCGGCGACGAAACCGTCCTGGCCGCCGCCATGCTTTCTGCGCTCGACCATCCGCCCGACCCGGCCCGCTTGCTGGCTCAGGCGGCCAAATTCACGTGGGCGGACACGGCGGCGAAGACGGCGGCGGTCATCCGCATGCTGATCTGATTACGGAAGCTGGCGGCGATCAGGACAAACAGCTTGCCGATTCCAGACACCCGGGGTCGGTTTACTCACGGATCGCCGGTAAAAACATCCGAAACTGCACGAATTTGATAGCGTCGAAGCTCAATTCCTTGGTCCCGTTCGGCTCCCCAGTGATGTTATCGAGATAGACATATCCATAAAGGCCATCCCAGAACCGGTATGTGCCCAGATCGAACCAGGCATCATCGTACATGCTTTGATTGACCGATACGACAGTCTCGGTTTCGTGTTTGCTGCCATTGACATGATGAACAACGTATCGAGCGTTTGTTGTCGTGCCATGAATAGCGGGGACAAAAGCAAAAACTTTGTACACGCCTTGATACGCAAGATCGGGTCGCCATGTCGCCCAGTTGGGATAGGGTGTGGACGACATATTGCCGATGTAGCGCATCGTCCAACTATATCCTTGGTGATACCACTGCCAGCCTGGGAGTTTCTTTGTAAACCATGCGCTTTCATCCTCGATCACGATTTCCGAGCATTGTCCGTCCCCCCAAAGGCATTCTGCCGGCCCGCCGGGAATGGGATCAGTCCAGTTACCCCGCCAGCCGAAGGGATCGGTTACCTGCCCATTGTAACGAACTTCAAAATGAAGATGGTAGGGTTGTCCGCCAGAATTCCCACTAACGCCGACCTGCTGTCCGGCGCTAACTGTGTCATTTACAGCAACTGAATAACTGTGGAGATGGTAGTATCGCGTCTCATAACCGTTACCATGATCAATGTGAACGGCATTACCAATTGTTCCACCTTGATTTTGAGCGAGTGTTTACTACTCCTTCTGCAGTTGCAAGGACTGGTACGAGTACAAGGGCGTAATCAGTTCCACGGTGACGATCATAGCAATACGGACCCTGTGTCGTCCAAGCTGTCCCAGATCCCGGACAGTTCTCGCGTTCTTCGCCATGATAGACGACCATGTTTCCATCGTACGCCCCCGGGCTACGATGATCGACGTAGGCCGTTATTCGTCGAACCCCATCGAATGGTAAACGCAATCGTACGGCGCCGCCTTGAGCTTCGGCACTGCCCCAGGTCCCTAAAAAGATAATGCAGGATAATATGAGCGTAGCTGTGAACAATTTCTGTTGTCTTAGGATCATTGTTTGCTCTCCGCTTTCTGAATACCAGGCAACCAAATCAGAATGGGGTTACTTTTGCTGCCATCGAGAAGGAATGGTGATTCCGTAACAAGGGGCTGAGAAGTGTATTTGCTGGTATCGCTAAACCACGGTTCGAAGAAATACGAACCGCTTGCTTGGTTGGTAACAAATACCACACTTTGCGAAGTAGGCGCCCAGCTAAGATTTGCTGCTTGCCTACCATCAAGATGAGACAATTGAACTGATGACCCATCTTTTATATTAGCTATGTAAACATTGCTGCTAAAATGGGCCAACCGATTGCCAGATCCTGAACCAGAAAAGAAGGCGATTTGTTGACTATCGGTTGACCAGGCAGGATCAAATTCTCGGTAGAATCCTGTTAACGCTTCGCTCAGAAAGCGTGCTTCACCGCCATTCACGGGAATTATCCATAACTCTCCTACTCCATAACCTGCAAAATAATCTTCATCGGGAAGCTTAGTGTAAGCGAGATACTGTCCGTCCGGTGATAAGACAATTGTTGCAATTTCATATCTATCTGTCATTGCGACGAGTCTTTTCTCTTTTGCGTCAACGTGCAGTTGCCATATTTGGCTGCCGCAGTCAAAGCAATCTGAATGTGTGTAGTAGAGATAATTCCCATCCATTGAGTATACTGCCTTCCTAATCCATAAATTCATTGTGAACCCAATGAGATCTATGGTCTCGAATTCTCCCGTGTTAACATTTACACTTACCAATCGCCACCCTAAGTCAGGATTGCCATTACCGGAATACATCAGGATATATTCACCGTTCGGATGCCAGTCGAAGAATAACATATCCTCAGTTGGAATTTGTTTATCGTTTATTATCGAGGTGAGTGCTGTAATTTGGCCCGTGCTGATGTCAAGAATAGAGATACGGGAGTTTTCGGCCACTCCCCATTGAACTGCCATTTTCTCTCCGTCAGGTGATGAATATATATGTGAAATGGAAGCCCTGGAGTTCCACTCAAAGAGTTGATGTACTTGAAAACCCCGTTCAACGATACGGCCCATTTCATCAGGCTGAACCCGCCAAATCTCTGGCCCGCGCTCACCGGTTGTCGTGTACACAAATATGTCCCGCCCCGGAAGCAACGTGGGCAAAGGCTCCGGCGTGGGTGTGGGCGGGCCAAGGGTTGGAATGGGCGAAGGCGGGCGGGGCGTTGGTTCAGGGGGGCGTGTCGAAGTCGGTCTTAGGCCCGGCGTTGGCGCCGCCTTTGTCGCAGTCGCGGCCTTGGGTGGGGGCGTGGGCAAAGGGGAATCGAGATTCGCGACCGGTTGCGGCGTTTGTGCGCGCAAAAGCAGCGCCAGCATCACGACCGCGACGAAAATGGCCGACAATGCGATGAGGCCGCCGAATGATTTCCTGTTCATCATCTGATTCTCCTGTCACTACGCGGTATCCAAGCAGCGGAAACAATAGTGGCGGGAGTAGCGCCGCTGCTGAGGAAGCAAGTTACGTTGTGATTATACCGCAAATGGGTGGGGGGATCACAGTGCTACGAATCACATTGGGTGCGGCCCTCATGCTTATCCAGCCCGTTGCCCGTGGGCGACGAAACCGTCCTGGCCGCCGCCATCCCCGCCGCCCTCAGCCACCCCCCTGACCGGGCCCGACTCCTGGCCCTGGCCGCGTCCTTCACCTGGGAAGGGACGGCCGCCAAAACCGCCGGCCAGATCCAGGCCGCGCTCGTCCCCACGCCTGGATCGCGGCCAGCAAGCTGAGCAGCAGCAACAGGAGCGCTGCCAACCGCGACACCCACTCTCCTAGATCGCGGATCGGCGTATTCTCGAAGCTGATGCGCAGCAGATGATCGCCGGCCGGCGCCGGCACGTGCAGCAGCCCGTACGGCGGCCGTGTGTGCGCCGGTGTGAGGGGGAAACGGTCGATCTCGGCCCCGCTGACCGGGTCGAACAGGGTGGCGGTCCAGCCGGGGAACCACTGGCGATAGAAGGGCACGCGCTGGGTGTCATCTCCGGCGTGCACCCACACCACTTCGCTGTCGATGCGATGGCTGCGCGCGTCCACGGCCAAGGTTTCATTTTGCGGCGTCAGGCTGTAATCGACCTGATTGGCGACCGGCAGCCCGGCCATGTGCAGGTCGGCCAGGGGCGACCAGGTCGCCACCTCTTGGGCGGTGATGGTCATGCCCGTCATCTCGTCGGAGCTGCGCTGGAATTCCATGAGGCCGGCCAGGGTGGCTCCTCCCGGCGGCGGCGGCAGCACCTCGACGCGCAGGAAAGGGGCGCTGCTGAGGATGAGCAGCCCGGCCAGGAACAGGGCCGGCAGCCAGCCGCCGATCGTTTCGTCCGGTTGCGACGCGGGCAGCAGCGCGCCGGCCAGGGCCGAGAGGGCCAGCGCCGCCAGCATCAGGTAGCGCCAGGGGAATTGGGCGGAGGCAACCAGCGGCGCGTGATCCCACAGAAAGGCCGCGGGCGCGGTGGCCAGGAAGACCCCAGCCGCCAGCACCGCCAGCCAGAATCCGATCTCCAGGCGGTGGGGCGTCTGCCGCTGCAGCCACCGCCACAGCGCCGCCGCGGCCAGGGCCCAAGGCGCCAGGCCCAGTTGGTAGCTGATCGGGTCATCAGGCCCCGGCGTGCTGATGCCGAAGCCCCAGCGGGGGTCGAAAAGCTGACTGAAATAGACGAAATGGTCGTGAAAGTCGTAATAGCCCCCGTACCACTGGTCGGAGCGCACGAATTGGAATTCGAACAGGGCGGGGAGGACGAAGAACGCGGCCAATCCCAGGCCCAGGCCCAGGCCCAGGGCGGGGGCGATCATCCCGCGCGCCCAGCCGCGCAGGGTGATGCGGCCCCGCGCGCCCGCGCGGCCCG
>JABWBG010000073.1 GCA_013360575.1 Caldilineales bacterium | reverse complement strand
CTGCTGACCCTGGCCACCCTGGCCGCCTGGCTGCTGCGCCAGAGCCTGCGCCGCCAGCCGCTGCGTCCTGCGCCCCTGCTGTGGCTGCTCCTGCCCCTGCTGGCCGCGCTGACCCTTTCCACCCTGGCCGCGCGCTCGCTGGAGCAAGCCCTGCCCGAGCTGTTGAAATGGCTGGAGATGGGCATTCTGCTCTTCCTGGCCGCTCAATTGCTCAGCCCCCGCCTGCGCCTGCCCCTGGCCCTCATCCTCATCGCCGGGGCCGGAGCCGAAGCCCTGCTCGGCCTGCGCCAATCCCTGCTGGGGGCCGGGCCAGAGGCGTTTCAGATGGGCGGGTTCCTGCGAGCCTACGGCGCCTTCAACCAGCCCAACCCCTTCGCCGGCTATCTGGGCCTGCACCTGCCCCTGGCGCTGGCCCTGACCCTGTGGGCGCTGACAGCCCGCCAGGGCCGGCCTCGCCCACTGCTGGCCGCGCTGCTGGCCGCGGCGACCCTGCTCATCACCGCCGGGCTGATCGCCAGCTGGTCGCGCGGGGCATGGCTGGGCGCCGCCGCCGCCGCCCTGACCGTCCTCGCCCTCCTCTCCCTAACCGGTCGGGCGCTGCTGCTGATCGGCGGCAGCCTCGGCCTCCTCGCCTACCCCCTCCTCCCCCCCGCGCTCACCACCCGGCTCAGCAGCATCACCTCCCTCTTTGGCCTGTGGGATGTGCGCGGAGTGGCCGTCACCGACGCCAACTTCTCCCTGCTGGAGCGGGTGGCGCACTGGCAAGCCGCCTGGCAGATGCTGGCCGACCATCCCTGGCTGGGGGTAGGCGTGGGCAACTGGGCGCTGCGCTACCCCGCCTATGCCCTCGGCCCCTGGCTCGATCCCCTGGGCCACGCCCACAACGTGCTCTTCCACCTGGCGGCGGAAGCAGGACTGCCCGGCGCGCTGGCCTATCTCTGGTTCTGGATCGGCGGCCTGGCTGCCAGCCTGCTCGCCCTGCGCCGCAGCCGCGGCCTGCAACGAGCCTTCGCCGCCGGCGTCTGCGGCCTCCTCGTGCACCTCTCCATCCACAACCAGGTCGATAACCTCTTCGTCCAGGGCATGCCCCTGGTCGTCGCCCTGGCCCTGGGCCTGTTGCCCTTCCCCGCCCATCTCCCCGCCGATGCACACCACTCCTGACACCATGATGTCCGACACCCCCTCCCCCACGCAAACGCTGTTGCACCGCGTGGCGGCGCGCACCCCGTTCAACCCCAAAGAACTGGAGCGCTTCCTCAAGTTCGCCACCGTGGGGGCCATTGGCATGGTCGTCGACCTCACGATCCTCAACCTGTTGATCAAAGTGGCCGGCTTTGCCCTGCTGATCGCCAACAGCATCTCCTTCTCGACCGCGGTGATCAGCAACTTCACCTGGAATCGCTTGTGGACCTTCCCCGAGAGCCGGGAGCGGCCGGTCGCCACCCAACTGGGACAGTTCGCCATCGTCAACATCATCGGCCTGGGCATCAACAATCTGGTGCTGTGGCTGGTCTATCAAGCCCTGCGCCAATTCATCGCCGACCCGTTCGACTATAACCTAGCCAAAATCGCAGCCATCGGCGTGGTGCTCTTCTGGAATTACGGCGTCAACCGGCTGTGGACATACAAAGGGCTTTGAACCATCCGACGAAAACGGAAGATGGACGATGGACGATAGACGATAGACGAAAGACGAAAGATCGAGTCCACAGTCGATCCCCCCTTCGTCCTTCATCTTCCGTCCATCGTCTTCCGTCTTCCGTCCATCGTCCACCGTCCATCGTCTTCCGTCCTTCGTCCTTCGTCCTTCGTCTATCGTCCATCCCCCATGCGCATCGGCATTGACTACACCCCGGCAGCCTTGCAAGGCGCCGGGATCGGGCGGTTCACCCGTGGGCTGGTCGACGCGTTGGTCGATTTACTACACGAAAACGACCAGATCGCCCTGCTCTATCCTCGCGGCGACGCTCCCTTTGCCCGGCAGACCTGGCCCGATCAGGTGCAAGTGCGCCGCCTGCCCCTGCCCGACCGCTACCAGACCATCCTCTGGCACCGGCTGCGCCTGCCCCTGCCCGCCGACCTGTTCACCGGCCCTCTCGATATCTTCCACGCCCCCAATTTTCTCCTCCCGCCCGTGCGCCGGGCCAAACGCCTGGTCACGATCCACGATCTGGCTTTTTTGGTCACACCGCAATACGCCTATCCCGGTCTCCAACGGTTTCTCACCCAAACCGTCCCCCGCGCGATTGCCGCCGCCGATCACATCCTCGCCGATTCCGCGGCCAGCAAACAAGACGCCCTGCGCTTTTTCAACCTGCGCCCCGAGCAGATCACCGTGATCGGGGCCGGGGTCGAGCCCCGATTCACTCGCCTGAAACCAGAGCATCTGCGCGAGACACAGCAGAAGCTGGGCCTGCACTGGCCCTTCGTGCTCTCACTCAGCACCCTCGAACCCCGCAAAAATTTCGATGGCTTGATCCGGGCGTTTGTCGAAGCTCGCAAACGGGCGAACTTCCCCCACCATCTCGTCATCGCCGGCGGCAAAGGCTGGCTCTACGAGAACATCTTCGCAGAGATCCGCCGGGCGGACGCAGGTGATTATGTGCACTGGCTTGGCCGAGTCGCCGACGATCATCTCCCCGCCCTCTACAATCTCGCCGATCTCTTCGCCTTTCCCAGCCATTACGAAGGCTTCGGCATCCCCGTGCTGGAAGCGATGGCCTGCGGCACGCCGGTGCTGTGCACCGACACCAGCAGCCTGCCGGAAGTGGCGGGCGACGCCGCCCATCTCATTCCCACCGGCGATCACGCCGCCCTTGTCGCGGCCCTGGCCGACCTGCTCAGCGACGAGGCCGCCCGCGCCGAGTTGGCCCGCCGCGGCCCGGCTCAGGCAGCCCACTTCACCTGGCAAGCCGCCGCCGCCCGTCTCCACGCCGTCTATCAGCAGGTGTTGGGGTGAGGGGGGGGGACGGTCGAGGATGGACGAAAGACGAAGGACGAAGGACGATGGCGACGCGATCTATCGTCTATCGTCTATCGTCTATCCCCGCCTCCTCGCCGCGACCCCAGCGGTCGGAGCGCTGCGAGCGCTCCGACCGCTTGACCTGCCGCCAGTCTCCGCTCCCCGCCAGTTCGTGACCGACGGGAGCAGCATTTCTCCGCCTCTCCCCTTCTCCCCTTCTCTCTCTCCCTCTCTCTCCCTTCCCATGATCCGCCGTTTCACTCCCTCCGCCGCCCTGATGCTGGCCCTGGGCCTGCTGTTGCTGGCCCTCGGCTATTGGCGCGCCTGGCTGCCCCATTCCAGCGCCGCCCTCACCCTGCTCGGCGTCGATCTGCCGGAATTCGTCAAGTTCGTGCCGGAGGTGCGCAGCGGCCAGATCGCCCTGCGCCGCGAGGTGTTCTTCCAGCCCCTGCTGGCTCTGACCGGGGGCATGCTGCTGTTGGCCACGCTGCGACAGCCGCCGCTGCCCGGCTGGATGCGGCTGGCCCTGGCGGCGCTGGTCATCCCCGCGGCCCTGTCCATGCTGCCCCCGGCCTGGACGCCGGCCCTGCTGCGCACGCCGGAGTTCCGCACGCAAGTGTGGTACATCCTGCTCTTGCTGCTGGGTGTGGCGCTCTCCCCCCTGCTGCAGCGTTTTCTGCCCGACCGCGTGCGGGGATTGCTGTTTGTGGGGCTGGCCCTGTTGCCGCTGCCGGCGCTGCGGGCCTATCTGCGCTTGCAGCCGGCGCTGGCCGTGCTTTATGGCCAGGCCCCGGCCCTGGGAGCGGGCTTCTATCTCACCGCCGTGGGAGCGCTGCTGCTGGGCCTGGGCGGGCTGCTGCTCATCCTGCGCCCTGGCCCGGCCAGACGGCGCGCCTGAGGACAACAAGGCCTGCCGCCCGCACGGCATGGTGCCAAGGCGGACGGCTCGCCCTTCACTCCCTGGCCACCACGGTGTCGTACAGCCCGTAGTGCGTCAGTCCGGGGTGGCTCTCGATGCCGGTGTAGCGCAACGACGCATCTTCGTAGCGCCGGAACGCGAACACGGCCTGATTCATCTGCTCAGTGTTGAACACCTTGAGGCGCACGAGCAAGTGGAAGTCCTGCACCAGGTCGAGCATCGCCTCGATCATGGACGCCGGGGTGAAGACCTCCCCATGGTCGGCGACGCGTTGTTTGGACTTGATGGACTCATGAGACGGTCGATTGCGGGTGATGCTTTTTTGTGATTGTGGCGGCCGAACGGAGTCATGGCGTCATGGGCGCGCTGCGGTCAAACAGACAACTCGGTTGGCGGAGCCAGTCACTGGTTCAGGCTGCTATGGCATTGCCTACCTGGCCGTCTACTCTGACCCGCGATACTCATCAACGATACGCCGAATCTGCGCCGCTGAAACATCCGCTTGCTCGGTCTTGGAGTAGATCGTCACCAATACGATGTTGACAGTGGTCCTCAAGTAGTAGATGATCCGGTACCCGCCACGTTTGCCTTTGGCGCTATCTTGATTCGGTACACGCACTTTGAACAGCGTGTACCCTACCCCCGGAATCTGGTCACCAAGTATCTCTCCGGCCTGCAGCGCCTTGATCACAGGAGCTACGTCATCGCGGATGTGCCGATACTTCTTGGCCAGGGTGCGGAGATTGCGCTTGAACTCCGGGGTGAATTGTACGTCGATCATTGCGCCTTGCCGGTCAGGCCTCGATCCCCGTCCACAGTTCACTGATCGGCAAGGTTTCTCCCCGCAACGCCTCTTGCCAGCCCTGACGGAAACTTTCGTCGGCCGGCTGCAAAGCAATGCTTTGACGAAACAAATGGATCATCTCCAGCAGCAACGGCAAGTATTCATCTGGCGTCTGCGCCACTTCCTGGCGGATCCGGTCGGTGTAGGTGGCATGATAGGTCGTCATTTTCACTGTTCCTTGCTTCGACAAGCGATTGCTCCCATTGTGCGCCGTATCAGCTCCTTTTGTCAAGTGGTTTTTGCTGACCACTGACCGCGCCTCACTCCCTGGCCACCACGGTGTCGTACAGCCCGTAGTGCGTCAGCCCCGGGTGGCTCTCGATGCCGGTGTAGCGCAGCGACGCATCTTCGTAGCGCCGAAAGGCAAAGACGGCCTGGTTCATTTGCTCGGTGTTGAACACCTTGAGGCGCACGAGCAAGTGGAAGTCCGCCACCGTCAGGCCGGTGACGGCCAGAAACAAGTCTGGCTCCAGCTTGGTGATCACGTCCTGCAGCGTGTTCTCGCGGAAGTCGGTCAGATACATGAACGCGGGGATGCGTGTGGCGAACTTGATCAGCTTCTCCTGGACGAGTTTGCGCTTGGATTTGTACTCCTTTTCCTCGTCGCTGAGCTCCCGCTTCTCCCCGGCCGTCAGGTCTTTGTCCTTGGCCTTCTTCTTCAGCGCCTTCACCTTCTCGCTCTTATTGATGATGGTCTCGATGATGTTGTCGCCCAGCGAGCGCCAGCCTTCGATGCGCTCGACCGCGGCCATGGCCTCGGGGTTGTCCATGATGCGGCGCAGGGTGTCGTTGTCCACGTTCACCAGCAGCGCGCTCTCCCACTTGCGGGCCAGCAGTGTGGCCGAGGTGCCCGCCATGGCGATGTCGAGAATGCCGCCGGCGTCGATCTGCGTCATGTTTGCGCCGTCGTAGGCCAGCACGGGCAGGAACGACACCAGATCCTTGACCGCGTTCTCCGGGTTCGGCTCGTTGGGCGACAGGCCAATGCCGTACTCGGAGAGCTGGCGCAGCGCGCGTGTGGGCGCAAAGTCGAACACGAAGCAGACCGGCTTGAGGATTTCTTCCTCGTTGGGGTCGTCGCCGTGGGGGTTCTTGATGGCCCACGGCGACTGCACGCGGAACGCGGCCTGAAAGTAGGTTTCCGGCGACTTGAGGTTGCGCAGCATCAGGATCGAAGACCACTGCGGCACGGTAACGCCGGTGGTGAGCTTACCACAGGAAAGCGTGATGGTCTTGGCGTCGAAGCCGCTGCCGATGGCCTGGCGCACCGGCGGCAACGCATCCAGCCCGATGCCGGCCGAAGCGCCGGCCGCGACGACCACCTGGTAGTCATGCCAGAAGGTGTTCTGCTTCTCGGCCAGCAGGTTGGCCATGGCGTGGCAGGCCGCGACGTTGGGCAGGAACCAGAACGAGTGCTGCAGGTAGGGCAGCAGGCGCACATCGGAGTACGGAAACGGCGGACGCGTGCCCGTCTTCAGAAACTCGACCGACTTGGGCGCGTAGCCGCCGCGGATAATGTCCAGCCACTTCTGCACGTCGTTCTTGTGCTTGAACTGCGCCCAGACACCCGTGCCCGATGCCTCGAAGAAGGCGTTGAGGTCGAACTCATCGAACTCGCCGCCGCTGGCGATGGCCAGCAGCTCGTCCGGCATCTGGTAGGTCAGCAGGCGCAATTGGGGCAGGCTGGCGTAGGGGTTCCATTGGGCCGGATGCTGCGCGGCGAACTGCGCCTTGGCCCGCTGCTCGTCGGTGTAAGTCCAGTTGAAGATCTGCTCCTCGATGAACTCGCCGGTGGCCAGCGCTCGGAACGGCGTGCCCGACAGGTAGAGGTAGGCCTTGGTCGTGATGGGCAGGAACTCGGTCTCGGCCTCGGCAAGCTCCTTGAACTCCGCCTCGAAGTCCTCGATGCTGACACTCTTGCTGGCCCGGCCGGAAAGGGTCGTGCCGTACTCGGCTTTGATCTCGGCGTTTACGTCGTCTTCGCCCTCGAAGAGATCCTTGGCGCTGTCCCGCCAGGCGCCGAAGTGGTATTCGTCGAAGACCACCAGGTCCCAGTTGATCGTGTGAATCCACTCGTTCTTGGGCTTGATGTTGCCCGCCGCATCGCGTCCCAGCAGGTCCTGAAAGGAGCCGAAATAGACCACCGGCGTGCGGCGGCTGATCTTCCTCGGGTCGCCGTCGGAGTGGCGGGAGAGGTACTGCCAGCCGTCGAAGTCCACGTGCGATTCCAGGTCGGTCTGCCAGGCATCCTCGACGGCCGGCTTGAAGGTGACCACGAGCACGCGTTTGGCGCCGAGCTTCTTGGCAAGCTGGTAGGCGGCGAAGGTCTTGCCGAAGCGCATCTTGGCGTTCCAGAGGAAGCGCGGGACCGCGTGCATGTCCTCCTGCCAGATGGAGTGGAAATAGGCGTGGGTCTTGTTGACGGCCTCGGCCTGCTCGCGGCGCAGGGCGAAGGTCTCGTGGTGCGCGCCGGTGAAGCGCTGGCCGGTGCGCAGCTCGGCGAGCACGGTCTGCACGTCGGCCACGGTGCAGCGCATCCACTCCCCCGCGGCCTTCTCAAAGCCCCTGTGGGCGAGGGCCGCGCGCACCTCGTGGTCGGAGAAGACCGTCCCGTCGTGGCGCTCGGCGGGTTCGTCCACCTCGATGCGGTAATTCCGGATCGCAGCAGTTCTGACCTGCTCCGCCACGCGCTGCTTGACGTCGCGCGTGGTCTGGCCCACCTTGAGCAGGCCTTGGTGCGCGGCGTCGTCGATGGCGTAGGCGTAGATGCGCGGCCGGGCGACAGGCTTGGGGGCGAGTATCTCTTCGATGGTGGGTCTGCTCATTGTGGCCCCTCGATGACTACCCAATGGCCGACACTTACAGGGACATTTACAGGGACATTTGCAGGTACGGACTGCTCCTCGCTGAGCTTGACGCGCTCCAGCAGGGCGTGGATGTCGCCGATCTTTTCGTGCCAGCGGGGATCGTCCGAGTAGAACTGTTCCAGCGGCGTCATGGGCGGGCCTCTGGCGTCGGCGCGAGGATTTCTTCGATGGTGGGCTTATTCATCGTCGCTGTCGTCCGGAATAACGGCATCGTCAAACTCGATGTTGTCATAGGGACGGATCTTCGACACAATGAAAACAACCTCATCCTCGGTCACCCTGTAACGCGTCGCGAGCCTCTCGTCTGTCCACTCCTCGTTCATGTCAAGGATAGGGACGAAGACGTATGCCGACTTGGTGAGGTGGTGCGAGTACATGAACTGCGCCACCAGGAAGCGGAAGAATCGCGTTTTCATATAGGCGACCAGGTTGGTAGCCTCTTGCTTGGTCTGATAACTGCCAACGACCAAATACGTCTCGGTACAGATGGTGCCTGGTGGGAGAATGTCTATCCGTGAGAACACTCTACGGCGACCGTCCTTGCCCGGATTGCCGGCGTGATCGTAGCCAACGTAGGATGTGATGACCTTCCACTTGTCGATAATCTCCGTCCCAACATCGATCTTGCTTCGAGGGTAAGGGCCTTCACCTTTCTCCCAACGAAGAATCAGGTCACCAGCCTTCTCTGGCCGGGCATCGGTAGCGAGTCCGAATGGTTTCCTGCTGGAAACCTGCTCACTCATCCGCCGCTCATTCTTCGCCGTCGCCTTGCGAATGATCGGCACGGCGGCGCTGTGCCGCACAAACGTAGGGAACTCATCGAGGCGTCGTTCGACAACGACGTGCGCGCCTCCAGCGATGTTCGTTACCTCACACGGGCCGCGAGAATCGCGATCCCATAAGAAGTAACAGACACCACCAGCGAAATCGATTCCAGGAAACGCTTCCTGGGCATTCTCGTAGTCCACCAATTTTCGGATGCGGTCGTCTGCCAACATCGTAGCGCGGAAGTCGCTCAGCCCCTTCCCACCGCCCAACCAACGCGATGGAATAACCATCGTGAGGTAACGTGGATCGAGTTTCTTCGCCTGTTCCACGAAGTGCTGATAAATGGGTGAGGCACTGCGTCCGTGCCCTCCATCGTCCAACTGGTATGGCGGATTGCCGACTATCACGTCAAACTGCATATCGCCTCCAAACAGCTCGGCGATGCGAGCCTTAATGTCGTTGGTGTGAATGAACGCATAGGCGTAGTTCTCAAGTCCTGCCTCACGATCCAGGATGGCTTTGGGCGCGCCACAGAACTCACACTTGGTGTCACTCCACGTATGCTCCACCCGCTCGAACCAGATGTTGCCGTCGTTGCTGGCGAAGCCCCTGGCGATGGAGTGGCTGCCCTGGGCGTGCTTCGAGCAATAGACGCTGCGCCGCGCCAGCAGGCTGGTGAGATGTGTGATGCCGATGCCGTACACCTGCCGCGTCAGGATGTGGTTGACGCGCTCCTCCAGGTCCGGCATCTCGTCCGCCAGCCCCTGGGTCAGGCGGCTGGTGATCTCGCGCAGGAAGACGCCCGACTTGGTGCATGGGTCGAGGAAACGCACCGTCTTGTCCGCCCAGAGGTTGGCGCCGCCATGATCCGCCGCCCATGCCGCGGCCAGTGTGTCCAGCATCCGGTTCGCCAGCTCCGGCGGCGTGAAGACCTCGTCGTTGGAGAGGTTGGCGATGCACGTCAGCACATCCGGGTTGCGGCCGCGCAGGGCAAAGCCGGCCTGAATGCTCATGGGGCCTCCGTCGCGGCGTCGCCGAACGCGGCGGCCAGCTCGCGCACCGTCATTGGCGGATAGGTCTTCAGCGGTGTGAAGAGCTCGTGCATGCCGAGGTCGGCGAAAAGCGTGCCCTCGGCGCCGTAAGCCGCCGATTGGGTGAGGGTGTCGAAGCGAAAATCACGGCGCTGGAATTTGCCCTTGCCCAGGTAGCCCCACTCGGCAAAGGTGATGGGCTGGCCGTCGTGCGTGCGCATCGTCAGCGCGTCGCCATGCACCAGGTTTTGCGCCAGCACATAGGACGCGGCCCGGTAGAGCTCGTCCGCCGCATCCAGGTGCAGGTACTCGGCCAGAATTTCCAGCACATTGGCGCGGCACTCGGCGATGTTGTCCGCCAGCAGTTCGATGCCGTAGATGCACATCAGCCCAAGCAGTGCATAGTGCCGCCGCTCGAAGTCGGATTTGCCGTACTTGCGTTCCACGGCGGCCAGCTTGCGCCGCAGGATCTGCACCAGGAAGTTGCCACTGCCGCAGGCCGGCTCCAGAAAGCGGGCGTCGATGCGCGCCGTCTCGTCCTTCACCAGGTCGAGCATAGCCTCGACCATCCACGGTGGGGTGAAGACCTCCCCGTGGTCGGCGACGCGTTGTTTGGACTTGATGGAGTTCATGGGTGGGTCCCGAAAACTATCGACCGGCAATGGACAATCGTCCCCCCAGCGCTTCAACAATTTTGCTGATTGTTTCAAACCGGGGGTTGCCATCCTCAGCCAAAGATTTGTATAAGCTGGCGCGGGTTACGCCGGCCTGCCCGGCGACTTCAGCCATCCCTTTGGCTCTCGCAGCCGTATTCAGTGCATGAATAAAGTCAGAAGTCGTGCCAGTCGCAAGCGCCTCTGCCAGGAATTCCCAGACATCTTCGTCCGTTTCCAGATGTTCTGCAACGTCGAATGGTTTGGTTTTGATCATCATGATTTACTCCAGTTCTTGAATCATTTGTCTGGCTTTTTCAATATCTTTGCTCTGGCTGGATTTACTACCGCCATTCAGCAGCAGAACCACCTGATGATGACGGATGGTGTAGTAAATGCGTAAACCACCGCCAAAGACAAAGCGTAGCTCAAACAAATTATCGCCCAGCGACTTAGAATCACCAAAATTGCCATTTTGAATTCTGTCGATGCGGGCAAGCACCTTGTTTCTTGTTGTTCTGCAGCCCGTGGCTCTCGGACTGCTGGGCCTGGTACAGATCCCAGCGCAACTGGAGATTCATCCAGAAATCGGGTGATACCTCAAAGAATTTTGCCAGCCGCAGGGCCGTTGCAGGCGTAATGCCGCGCCGCCCGTTGACGATCTCATTGATCCGCTGGTAGGGGACATGGATGGCGTCGGCGAGTTGGCGCTGTGTAATGCTCATCGGCAGCAAAAACTCCTCCAGCAGCATCTCGCCAGGCGGTGTGGGTTGGCGGTGGGTAGGAATGCGAACCATGTTATTACCTCGTCTCGCAGTCTCAGTGGTAGAAGTGGAAGCCCTTCGCCAGGTCGAGCATACAGGATGTAGATCAACATTCAAATCTATCTGTGCGCCGCTTCTTGGGCATCCGGTGAAGATCCTGGTTGGGCCATGACGGCTGCTTCCGCATGGAGCCTCAAACCAAGCGCCTTTGTGACTTTTAGAATCGTATCGAAACCAGGAACCCTTTCTCCTGATAGAGCTTTGTACAGGCTTTCGCGCGATAGGCCAGCATCGCGCGCAACTTGTGACATGCCCTTGGCGCGGGCAATATCACCCAAAGCCTTGGCGATAAACGCTGCATCGCCATCTGTTTCTTCCAGGCACGCCTGCAAATAGGCTGCCATCTCTTCAGGTGTGCGCAGGTGTTCAGCAACATCGTAGCGAGTTGTAACAGTTTTAGTCATGATAGGTTCCTATAGACTTTGCGCCAGGCGTATAGCAGTTCTAATGTCTTCTGCTTGCGTACTTTTATCGCCGCCAGCCAACAAGATGATCATCGCCTGACCTTGTTTTACAAAATACACGCGATAACCAGGGCCATAATCGATTCGCAACTCTGAAACGCCTTCACCAACCGGACTGACATCTCCTGGATTTCCAACAGCCAGTCTTTCGATCCGGACAAGCACACGAGATCGCGCCCTGATGTCGCGTAAGCCATCAAGCCACTTGACGAAAGCTTCCGTTTTACGGATTTCGATCATACCATGAGTGTAGTCAATCGGCTACATCTTGTCAAGGTGTGGCGCTGTGTTTGCTTCGTCCTCGGAACGGGTCTTGTCACAGCTTGGCGAGGCGGGATGTCACAGATCGATGTCATAGATGGACGGCCGGCCGGCAGGGCGTCAGGCCGAGCATACAGGCGGAAGCCCATCCCGCGCCGCCTGCCGCCACAAGCCCGGCAGCACAGACCTACGCCGCGGCCGCTTCCTCCGCGGCAACGGCCAGCCACAGCACCTGGTACGGCTCCAGTTCCACATCGCCCCCCAGATGCACCCGCTGCCCGGAGATCAGATCGTCGAAGGCATAGCCCAGCCCATAGGCGCGCACCAGATTGGCCGCAACCCGCTGCGGCTGCTCGCTGAAATTGGCCAGGACCAGCAAACGGGCCGGGCCGCTGCGCCGCAAATAGCCGAACACATGCCCGTTGCCGGCGTCCAGCACCGTCATCTCGCCGCCGGCCAGCGCCGCGCAGCCCTGGCGCAGGCCGATCAGCCGGCGCAGACGGGTGAAGACCCGCCCCGCCAGCGTGTCAGGATCGGCCCGTTGCGCGGCCCGCTCCCAATCGAACGCAGGCCGGTGCACCCAGCGGCTGTCGCCCGCCTTGGCCGGATCGGCGCGATAACTGTAGTCGTTCAGCGCCCCGATCTCATCGCCGAGATAGATCAGGGGAATGCCGCCGATGGCGAGGATGACGCTGTGGATCAGCAAAATACGGCGGATCGCCAGCTCCACCTCCGCCTCGGTCTCCTCGCGCAGGGCTTTTTCCAGCCCGGCCAGCGAGGCCGCCATGCCGGAGATGCGGGCGTCGCCGGTCTTGGGATTCTCCTGAAAAGGCAGGCCGCGGGCAAAGCTGCCGGGGAACCGCCCGGTGTAAAAATTGTTCAGAAAACGGCGGTGATCAAAGCCATTGATCCCCAACTGCCAGGCGTCGCCGTCATCGAACGTCCAGCCGATGTCGTCGTGGCAGCGCACGTAATTCACCCAGGCGCAGCGGGGATTGATGTGAAAACGGCCCCGCAGCGAGTGCGCCAACAGCTTCACCTCGCGCGTGGCCAGCGCCTCCCACAGCAACGCCATCAGCAAGGGATTGTAGGAAAGCTGGCACTCGCCGGGGTCGATATAGCGGGCCACTTCGTCAGGATGCACGATCGCCTCGGACTTGAACAGCAGCGCGGGCGCGGCGATGCGGGCGAGGGCGTTGAAGGCCTGGATCAGCACATGCGCTTTGGGCAGATTCTCGCAATTCGTGCCCAACTCCTTCCAGGTGAAAGCCACGGCATCGAGCCGCAGAATCTCCACGCCGGCATTGGCCAGGGCCAACATCTCCGCCGCCATGTGATTGAACACCACGGGGTTGTGATAGTTCAGATCCCACTGGAAGCTGTTGAACGTCGTCCACACCCACTTGCCGATGTCCGGCCGCCAGGTGAAATTGCCGGGCCGCACATCGGGGAAGATCTCGCGCAAGTGCGCGTCGTAGGCGTCGGGCATGGCCCGATCGGGGAAGAGGAAATAGAAATCGGCGTAATCGGGATCGCCCGCTTGCGCTTTGCGCGCCCATTCGTGCTCGTCGGAGGTGTGATTGAAGACCAGATCGAGCACGAGGCTGATGCCCTGCCCCCGCAATTCTGCCGCCAGCGCCTGCAACTCGGCCATGGTGCCCAGATCCGGGCGCACATCGCGATAGCTGCTGACCGCGTAGCCGCCATCATTCTCCGCGGCGGGGCTGGCGAACAGGGGCATCAGGTGCAGATACGTCAGACCCAGCTCTCGGAAATAGTCGATCTTCTGGCGGATCCCGGCCAGATCGCGGGCAAACAGATCGACGTAACAGACGCCGCCCACCATCTCATGCGCTTGAAACCAGTCAGGCGCGGCCTCGCGCTGCTCGTCCAGGGCCTGCAAGGCGGGGGGCCGCGCCAGCCACATCTCGGCGGCCGTGGCGAGAATGGCCTCGAGATGCCAGTAAAAGTCGTACTGATCGCCATAAAGTGTGTGCAGCGCGCGGAACAGGGCCGGAAAATGGCGTTGCAAGCGCGTTTCGAACCCCTGCCACTGCGCGTTGGATACGCTGGCGAAACGATCGCGCAGGCGTGGCAACAGGCGGCGCAGTGAAAGCGCCGCCCGCTCGCTTGATTCGACGTTCGCGCTCACAGTTTCACGCCATGCCTGTCGGCGAAGATGTGGCGAGTGCGTTCGATCTCGGCCTGTTGTCGCGCCTCGGCCCATCCCGCGGCTTCGCCCGCGGCTGCTGCCAGCTCGACGACCAGGGACGGCGTGGTCTGGCCCAACATGCCCAGCAGCGTGCGCCGCAGCAGCACGTCGTCGAGGCGCCCAACCATTTCGTGCGTGACCAGATAGGCGATCTCGCGGCGGCTGAAGTCGGGGGCGGCGGCCAGGGGCGCATCGGCCCCGGCAGCGATGAACGCGGCCACGTCCGCGGCGC